>VERQ01000015.1 GCA_018882565.1 Candidatus Fonsibacter sp.
ATTTACACTGAGTAGCTCGTCGGCAGCGTCAGATGTGTATAAGAGAAAACTATTTGCTCGTAAAAAACCAATATGTTTTCGTGGGCTTTCATTGGCTGCTTTTTAGCGTTTAGGTGTCCACTTGCCCTATCTTTTTCCCATATCCATTCGTATTTTAACCACTTCAAATTAGAAGCACCCAATGTAATTGAAAATGGTATTTGAGCAAATAATATAACAACGCCTCTTGCTGGTTCAAATCAGTGGGGTAATCGAATTACAATTACTGGCACTGTGACTACTTCTGGTCAATTCACTGTAACCAATAACGGTAATTTATGGTTTTTGGGCAGCAACATCAATTCGACCTCACCAATCAACCTAAATGGTGCAAACACATTTTTGAGAGTTTATGGAGGCAGCAGTCCAACTATTAGAACTGGTATTATTACAGGAACTGGTACAATTGATTTTTCCGATGCTGGTGGTGGTGCTAACCCTATAACATTATCCGTTGGTAATGAAAGTGGCACAGGAACTTTTAGTGGCGTAATTGCTAATTCTAATGGCACTCAAGCTTTAAATATTACAAAAGCTGGAACTGGTACTTGGACATTATCAGGATCTAATACTTACACAGGTCTTACAACAATTTCTGCTGGAACATTAAAATTAGGTGCTGCAGGCAGTGGAGCAAATACACCACTTGGAACAACAGCAGCTGGAACAGTAGTTTCAACAAATGGAACTCTTGATCTTGCAGGCTATACTTTAGCAACTGCAGAAGCATTAACTCTTAACGGCACAGGAACAAGTTCAATCGGTGCTTTAATGAACAGTGGATCTGCTGCAACTTATTCAGGTTTAATTACTTTAGGATCAGCAAGTTCAATTATTGGAGGAAGCGGAACGATTAATATTAGTAACGTTGGAACAATTACTGGAGCAACATACGGATTAACATTAGGTGGAGCACAAGGCGGAACACTTGCAAGTATTTTAGGAACGACAAGCGGTACTCTTACTAAACAAGATGCAGGTACTTGGACATTATCAGGAAACAATACTTTTACAGGCGCAACTTTAGTAAGCGCTGGTACACTTGCTGTAACTGTTAATAATGCACTTGGAACAAATGGAACAGGCACAACAGTTGCATCGGGCGCTACTTTAGATTTACAAAACGTAACTTACTCAACAACAGAAGCATTAACAGTTAATGGCGGAACTATTAAAACATCAACTGGCACTTCTTCTTTTGCAGGAGCAATAACTCTTGGCGCTACTTCAACAGCTGATGTTGGTGGTACTCAGTTAACTTTATCAGGTATTATTTCTGGAAGTTTTGGTTTAACAAAAACTTCATCAGGTATTTTAGTATTGTCAAACACTAACACTTACACAGGTGTTACAACAATTAGCGCTGGAACATTAAGTGTTGCAACAATTGGAAATGGTGGAGCTGCTGGAAACTTAGGACAAGCAACTAACTCTGCATCTAATTTAGTATTAGGTGGTGGTACTTTAAAATACACAGGTGTAACCGCTTCAACAGATAGAGCTTTTACAATAACTAATAGCACAACTGGAACTTTTGAAATTTCCAGCAACACAGCTGATTTAACAATCAGTGGTGCTGCAGCTACTACTTCAGGAGCGCTTACAAAAACTGGAACTGGAAGATTAATTTTATCAGGCGCTAATGCTTACACAGGAGTTACAACAATTTCTGCTGGTGCATTAAGAGCATCTAACGCTTCAGCACTTGGAAATATAAGCTCTGGAACAACAGTTGCAGATGGAGCTGCTTTAGAAATTACAACTACAATTAATGCTGAACCTTTAACCTTAAATGGAAGTGGAATTAGTTCTGGCGGAGCTTTAAGAAGCATCTCAGGAACAATCACTTATGCAGGAGCGATTACACAAGCTTCTGACTCACGAATTAATTCTGACTCTGGAACGTTAACATTAGATGTTGCAAGTGGTAACGGAATTACTGGAACTTACAATATAACTTTCGGCGGATCAGGTAATATTACAGTTGCAGATCCAATAGCTACAAGCACTGGAACGTTAACTAAAGATGGAGCGGGTACATTAACTTTATCTGGTGTTAATACTTACACTGGCACAACAACAGTTTCCGCTGGAACAGTTGCTATTACAGGATCAGGTTCACTAAACTCAGGTAGCTATGCTGGAGCAATAGCTAATAGCGGTACATTCATTTATTCATCTTCAGCAACACAAACTTTATCTGGAATTATTTCAGGAACTGGAGCTTTAACTAAAAACACAAGTGCATCTTCAGTTTTAACATTATCTAATACAAATACTTACACAGGCGTTACAACAATTAACGCCGGAACATTAAGTGTTGGAACAATTGGAAATGGTGGAGTTGCTGGAAACTTAGGACAAGCAACTAACTCTGCATCTAATTTAGTATTAGGTGGTGGTACTTTACAATACACAGGTTCAACTGCTTCAACGGACAGAAACTTTACAATAACTGCAGGAACAACAGGAACTATTGAAGTTTCAACTCTTGCAACTGATTTAACAATCAGTGGTGCTGCTGCTTCTACTTCAGGAGCTCTTACAAAAACTGGAACTGGAAGATTAATTTTATCAGGCGCTAATGCTCACACAGGTCTTACAACAATTTCTGCAGGTGCATTAAGAGCTGCAAATAATACTGCACTTGGAACAACCGCATCTGGCACAACAGTTGCGGATGGAGCGGCATTAGAATTATCTGGTACAATTACAATTGGTGCTGAAGCTTTAACATTAAATGGAACTGGAATTAGCTCAGGAGGCGCTTTAAGAAATATTTCAGGAAATAATACTTATGGTGGATTAATTACTTTAGCTTCTGCCTCAAGAATTAACTCTGACTCTGGAACACTAACATTAAATAAATCAACAGATGCAATTACCGGAACTAACGCCAATTTAACAATTGGCGGAAGTGGAAATACAACAGTTAGCACAATTATTAGCACAGGTTCTGGCACATTAACTAAAGATGGAACTGGTACATTAACTTTATCTGCAGCAAACACTTACACGGGTCTTACGACAATTTCTGCAGGGGTAGTAACGGCTGCTAACAATACAGCCCTTGGAACAGTTGCTGGCGGAGTAATAGTTGCAGATGGCGCAGCATTACAATTATCAGGTGGAATTACAATTGGCGCTGAAGCGTTGACATTAAATGGAGCTGGAATTAGCTCAGGTGGAGCTTTAAGAAACATTTCAGGAGATAATACTTATCGTGGTGCTATTACTTTAGCGTCTGACTCAAGAATTAATGCTGACACAGGAACTACATTAACGTTAGATGTTGCAAGCGGTAACGGGGTTACTGGAACTTATAATATAACTTTTGGTGGAGTGGGTAATATCTCAGTTGCAGATCCAATTGATACAAGCACTGGTACATTAACTAAAGATGGAACTGGTACATTATTCTTGTCTGGCGCTAATAATTACACAGGCGCAACAACAATTTCTGCAGGTGTAATAAGAGCAAGTCATGCTTCAGCTTTTGGAACAACAGCTGGCGGAATAACAGTTGAGAGTGGCGCAGCATTAGAATTAACAGGCGCAATTACAATTGGCGCTGAAGCGTTAACATTAAAAGGCGATGGAATTAGTTCAGGTGGAGCTTTAAGAAATATAAGTGGTGATAACACTTATCAAGGAACAATTGATATTTCATCATCAGCATCTGGTGTTAGAATTAACTCTGACTCTGGAACATTAACATTAAGCGGAAATATTACTAACGGTTCACAACTTCTTTTAATTGGCGGAGCTGGAGATACGGTGGTTAGTGGAATTATTGGTAATGGAGCAGGTGAGTTTTGGAAGGCTGACTCTGGTACAGTAACTTTAACAGCAACAAACACTTACACTGGTTTGACAAAAGTTCTTGGTGGAACTTTAGTTTTAGATAAAGCAAGCTCTACAACAGGAACAGTGATTGATGACAGCGCTGCTATAACTATTAATGGTGGAATTTTAAAATTAAATGATCTTTATGAGATTTTGGATACCGTTACATTAACAAATGGATCAATTACTGTTGCATCAGCTGGCAATGGTTTGCTTGCTAACACTTATTTATTAAACCCAACATCTGGAACAACGCATACGATAGATGCAATCTTAGATGATAAATATCGATCAACACTTACAATGAATGGATCGAGCGGAACTGTTGTTACATTAAATGCCGTAAATACTTATTTAGGTAAAACAACAATTAACGGTGGTACTTTAAAATTGGGCGTAGATAATGTTATGCCAAATACAAGTGAAGTCGTTATAGCAAATACATCTGGAGCTATTTTAGATGTGAATGGTAAGACCGATACTATTGGTTCATTATCTGGAGGCGGAACTTCAGGTGGAAATATTACCTTAGGTACAGGCGGAGCTTTAACGGTTAATCAATTCACATTTGGAATTTATGGAGGAGTAATTAGTGGAGCAGGTTCATTTACAAAATCAGGATATGGAACTTTATGGTTAGACCAAGCTAATACCTATACTGGCGCAACTACCATTGCTGGAGGAGAGATTATAGTTGGGGTTACTAATGCCTTACCTAATACTTCATTAACATTTACTGATACTAGTAAGTTATTGTTTATATTTAGCGGCGTTACTCAACAAATCAATTCTTTGTCCGCAGATGGTGTATCTGGCGCTGAAATAAATTTAGTTAACAGATCTAACGTTTTAACTGTTAATCAATCAACGGATGGAACTTATTCTGGAACTATTATTGGTGGCGGAGCTTTAACTAAAGCTGGATCTTCAACATTAACATTATCTGGCTCTAACACTTACACAGGTAAAACAACAATTAATGCAGGAATTATAAAAATTGGAGCAAACAATGTTATGCCAGATAATAGTGAAGTGGTTCTAGCAAACACTGCTGGAGTTGCTTTAGATGTTAATGGAAAAACTGATACAATAGGATCAATTTCTGGCGGTGGAGCTTCAGGTGGTAATATTACTTTAGAGAGTGGTAGTGGAACTGGAGCATTAACAGTAAATCAATTTACATTTGGAGATTATGCAGGAGTAATTAGTGGATCAGGTTCATTTACTAAATCAAGTTACGGAGTGTTAAGATTAACATCAGCTAACACTTATACTGGCGCAACTTCGGTTACGGGCGGAGATTTAATTGTTATGGTTAACAGCGGAATTCCAAATACCGCTTTATCATTAACTGGAACTGCAAGATTATTATTATTAAAAGATGGCCTATCATTAGATGTTGGAACATTATCAGGTGAATCGGGTGCTTTAGCTTGGTTATATCCAAACTCGTCTTTAAATATTAATCAAGCAAGTGATGCAACATTTGCTGGAACAATTAAAGACAATACTTCAGGATCAATTGTAAAAACTGGAAGTGGAACTTTAACTTTATCAGGAAGCAATACTTATCAAGGTTCAACAACAGTAAGCGCTGGAACATTAAGTTTATCTGCTAACAATGCTATCTCAAGTTCTATTGCAATGAGTATCGCATCAGGAGCTAATCTAAACATTGGGGGTACAACACAAACTATTGGAACATTATCAGGCTATGGAAATATTAATTTAGGTAGTGGTAGTGGAGCTTTAACAGTTTCGCAAAGAACTTTCAGTGACTATACAGGTGTAATAGGTGGAACAGGTTCATTTACAAAATCAGGAGTTGGAGTTCTTAGACTAAATGCTGCAAGCACTTATAGTGGAAATACAATTTTAGCAGGCGGAGAAATAATTGCTGGAGTTTCAAACGCTCTTCCTACATCTTCAGCGATTTCATTTACTGGTACAAGGGCTCGATTGTTATTACTTGATGAGGGAATTAGTCAAGGATTTAGCTCTTTAGCATCGACATTTGGAGTTAGCGGTACAAGTATTTTTGGTTATGGTACAAATATTTTCAATTTAACACAATCTGGCAGTTCTACTTTTTATGGTGATTTAGTAGGGGGCTTTAGTTTTGTAAAAGGTGGAGCGGGTACAATAACTTTATCTGGAGCTCGAGGTGCTGCAGAAACAGTAAATGCAGGAGGTATAAATTAATATTTATGAGATTAAATTACTTTAAAAAACTATTTATATTTGTTGTTATATTAGGATCAATTTCAACATCTAATGTATTTGCTTCTTCATGTCGAATAGCCGAAGGAAGATTAAATTTTGGTAAATACGATAATTTTGCCTCAGACGCTTCCGCGAAGACTGTTGGCGAAATTACAGTTGTTTGTTCAAATATGACCGGTGATGTTAAATATAGTTTAGCTTTAACAAACAATAAACTAAGTATTGGCAATGGAAAGGGAGGATTGTTGTATTACAATTTATACACCTCAGCAAATTATACAGCTTTATGGAATGAAACTAATTTAATTACTGGAACAGTAAAAAATATAAATGGAAGTGGAATTGATGTTAAGCCAATGTATGGTGAGATTATTTTAGGAAACAAAAATAATATGACTTCAGGAGAATATACAAGCCATTCAAATCCCCCAATGGTAAAACTAATTTACTAAATTAATTTTTAAGTACGCACTTAATAGGGCCAATAATTTGTTCTTGTTGTTGCGTCATATCAATTTCAAGGTTAAGTTCACATTTATTTTCTAACCAACTTACCGTTAACTGATTTTTTTGACTTAGATTGGTAAGATAAACTTCACCATTTCTACCAGCGATATAACTTTCTTTACTCGATGCCATTGTTACTGTTGCACCCGCTGGGATTGGAGTATCATTAGGCAAGTGAATTTTGACAAGAGCGTTTTTAGACATTTGAATAGGGAATTTAACTAATAAGCCGCTTCTTGCGTAAGCAACGGGGTACATTTCTAAAACTTCTGCAGTAGCTTCAAGAGGTATTTCGTTATCTTTTATTTCAATTTTTGTTTTTTCATAAGGTCTTATAGGAAAAGCAGCTGTTCCATTTTTATTTGTAATTGCAACCATGTTATTTTGGTTATAAATTTTTATACCTTTTAAACCTTCCGTTTTTACAACTGCAAAACTTGAATTATTAACTTGTCTTGATGCAAATACTTCTCCATCTAATAATCCAATCGTTCCATTAACTCCTAAACGTTTTCCTGTGGTTATTCCATCTTGCACATTAATTTGACCCGTGTACTGAGCTGTATTTGAATTTAAAGTTACATTAGTTTTAACATTTTTTTTAAGATCTTCATTAATTACACTCCAACCCATTCCTGGTCCGGCAGGAATATTTGTTGATAGAGCATAACTGTCGGTTATTTTTCCGCTAGGATCGATTGTGTGATCAAATCTTGTATTGTAGTCCCCAAGGGGAACCGTTAAAACTATAGAAGCTCCCCAATTATTTACTGTATCTAATCTTTTGTTGTAAGAAAGAGCAAGGTTCGCTCCATAAGGTAAGGCATAACCAGAACTTATGTAGGCATTCTTAAATGGATCCGAGTCCCAATTGGTTTGACTTATATAACCTATAGAGATGTTGTTATTAATCATTGGAATTGGGAAAGATACAAATGCGTTCGTTCTAGTTTTTGGTTTTGTTTCATCTGAGGTTGATGCAAATTGAGAAAAGTCTTTATCAAACCTTTTAACTCCGATGCTTGTTTTTAAAAATTGGCCCATATTCTCAATATTTGCACCATATTGATTGCCAGTTCCTCTAATCCCATCGTTAGAAGAGGCAACGGATGCTTGAACAAGAGCAAAATTGCCTAATGTTAAAGCAATATCACCACCTGCAGCTTGTCGATCTGGCTGCAATTCAAAACGACCACGAGCGGTTATAGAATTTGTAATACCATGAACATAGGTTCCTGCAGCAAATCCATCTTGGTAATCATTGCTTTTTGTTCCATAATTTTTTCTTAAAAAACCAGACTCAAGTGAAAAATCATTTTCCCCTTTAGCTAACAATATTGGTGATTGATAAAAATTTTTAGTTATAACTTGTTCATTTCCTAAAATATCCTTCACTACCAAGTTAACTTGACCCATACCATTTCCAGGCACGGGAAGGTGAGTGATGTCAAAGGGTCCAGGATTTATCTTTTGAGAAAATGTTTTTTGATTATTGACATATACATCGATAACCGATGGCAGCGCTGCAGATCCAGAAATGATCGGATTTGGAGTGTAAATGTAACCAGGTTGAGTTGAAAAATTTCTAGACCATCTAACTCCAAAGTAGTTTGCCGAACGACTCCAATTTCCATCACTATTTACGGTATCTCCTATAACAAAAGACTGCATTTTATCGGGAAGATCTTTTTGATAATAAGTGGAGGTTCTTACTATATTAACTTCTCGAGAGTCTTTATTAACCGTTGCTCCAGTTGTTAATGACCCTAATTTGTTAAATCCTGTAACATCTAATACACCAGAAAAATTATCACCCGATTTTGTTTGTGTTGCATATAGTTGATAATTGGTAAAGGCACCCTTGTTATTGTTTTCAGGTTTAAGTTTAATGGACTCTTTTTTGGCAAAAACACTTAATTCAAAAGCATCAACAGGCACCCTAATATCTAATGTAAATTTTTCAGGATTAAAATCATAAGTAATTCCAGCATTTGTATTGAGTTGATATCCATAGGAACAGTCTGACATTTTAATTCTTCCATCTTTGGGAATAAGTTTTAACTCTTTAAAAACTGCTTCTGGCAATACCAGCATCCCATTGGATAATTTTTCCACTCGGATTGGTTCTGTCACTTGCAAAAGGTTAATAGAAACATCCACAAGCAATATTTCAGCATCACTTACACATCCTGCTGCGGTAGATCTTACTTTGGGAGGCTCTGTTTCTTGATTTTTTTGAGCAATTTTTAGTTGCTCATTTTCTTTAATAGGTTTTTTTTCATTATCTGCTAAATTATTTTTTAACTCATCAACGTTTCTACTGATTTCATATCTTTCCTCTTTTAGAATTATCTTTTTAGCATTCACCGGTTCCGCCGCAGCAACAGGAGATGACAGTAGAAGAAGAATGTTTATAAAATCTAGCATTTTGAGGGCTAATTATTTTACTTCGCGTAATAAGGGAACTAAAATATGAGGAATTTGGGCCTTGAATAATGGGCTATTTATTAAATTTGGATATTTTTAATAGCTTATTTCAAAGATAATTGGATTGCTTTGGAAATTTGGATATTTAGCATTTTCAATTTTTCCATTTGAAAATTTTGGCAAATCATAATTTGCTTTTTTTATTTTTCCAGAAAAAGTATTTTTCAAAGTAAAGCTTTCTTCCTCAAAATCTAGTACTGAAGATGAATTAGACTTAATTCTTGCAAGCAAGGTATCTGGGATAAATCCAATTAAATCTCTGTTATTTTTTTTAAATTGAAATGCATAATTATTGTTAAAAAGTTCTTTAATATTTTTGCTAATAATTTTTATAATAGGCTTGGTATCATTATTACAAACCACTGTTACATCTGATATGATTTTAATTGATTGAAAGTTATCATCTACAAATTCCGGCTCACTTGCGTTCGTTTCACATTTACTAGTAATTGTTGCTGTGACTAAAAAAGTACCAAAGGCTACATTGGTTTGAGAAAAACTATACTTCGTAAAAAAACAAAAAATAAATAATAATAATATAAAAAGTGTTGAATTTTTTTTTACTTTATTGATAGGTTGTTTAACCATCAACATAGCGATAGTTAGATTCGTGCTAACTATGAAAGTAATTATGAATAATAAGCCTAATTAGATGTTGATAACATTTTTGTTGTTTTTCAATTATTAGGCGAATTCAATTTAATTAAATTTTAAACTCTTTAATAATCTGCTGAAAAGCATAGGACCAATCTTCTGTTTTACTTTCAGGATTGAATTTCTTTCTTAATAAAGTTGCAGAATTATACCAAGGACTAGTTCCAGAATTTAACATCCATCTCCAGTCAGTTATTCTGCCAAGTAGTATATAAACTTTCTTGCCAATTGCAGCAGCTAAATGAGGAATTGAAGTATCAGTGCTAATAACAAAGTCCATATTTTGAATTACTGAAGCAAGATCATCAAAATTATCAATGTCTTTTCCTATAAATTTTATTTGTGGATATTTTTTTAAAAATATTTCATCTTCATTCTTTATGTCCTTCTGAATTAAAAATAAATTTACCTTGTCTACTAGAGGATAAAAAATTTCAAGATTTGCAGATCTTTCACTATCTGCAATGTAGTCAGGATTACCAGCATAGGTGATTGCAATATTTAATTTTTGTTTGGTTAATTTTAATTTATTAAACCATTCTATGTCTTTATCTTTTGAGGTTTTTAAATAAGAATTATTAAAAGGGATATTACTTAAATCAGTATTAAATAACATTGGCAGACTTAATAAAGGGATTTGAAAATCAAAATTATTTTTAACCAGCCCTTGTCCTGTCTCATTGATTTTACAATTAAATTGTCTGGACATAAGAGCGGTTAGTAATTTGGATGTATCAAAAGTGACTTTAGCTCCTAAATCTAAAATTTTGTAAATATATCTACAAAATTGAATGCTATCTCCTAAACCTTGTTCAGACCAAATTAATATTCTTTTGTTTGCGATATTCTTTAAACTTTCTAATCTTGGAATGCTTACAAATTGTGGTTTTCCACTTTCTATTTTAAAACGGTATTCATAATTTTTCCAACCCTCTGCAAATTCGCCAAGAGTTAATTGGGTTAAAGACTTATTCCAATAAGCATCCGCAAAGTCTGATTTTATATTTATTGCTTGGTCATAACAATCTTTTGCTAAATTAAAATATTTTTTATCTTTAATATGGCCTAAAGCATGTAGCAATAAACCCTTGTTGTTTAAAACTTTGTGATAGTCTTTTTTAATTCCTATGGATTCATATAATGTTAAAGCTTCATCATATTCTTTTAATGCATGAAGGGTATTAGCTTTATTTTCCATCGCTTCTAGAAAATCTTTTTTAATTTTTAAAGTTTTGTCAAAAATTTTATTTGCCTCGTCATATTTTTTTAAATTAAAGAGACAAAGACCTTTGCTATTTAATGCTTCTACAAAATTTTCTGAAACAGCTAATGCTTTTTCACAGTAATCTAAGGCTAATTGATATTTTTTAAGACCAATATAAGACACAGCAATATTAACCCATGCCTCAGGAAATATTTTTTTTATTTCAAGTGCTTTATTACATTCAACAATGGCCTCTTCAAACATTTCAATAGTGAAAAGAGTAAAACCTTTATTGCAAAATGCTTCTGCATAATTTTTATTTAATTTTATTGCTTGGTCATATGCTTGTATTGCTTCTTTATAGCGTTTCATATTATGCAAAATATCTCCTTTCTTGGCCCATATTTCAGGCGCAAGATTTTTAATTTTAAGAGCCTTATCGATACATTGAAGTGCCTCATCAAAATTTTTTAACTCTTTAAAAGCATCTGCTTTATTAAGAATAGCCTCTAATAAATCTGGTTGAAGTTCTAGCGCTTTATCAAAATTTATAATTGCTCCTTTATATTGTCCTATTTCGCACAGAAGAATTCCTTTATTATTGTAAACGTGAAAATATAAAGGGTCGATTTCGATAGCTTTATTAAAATAATTTATTGATGTTTCAAAATTATTAAGTTCTTGTTCAATAACACCCAGATTCATCCAGGCGATAGCATTGTTTTTATTTAATTCAATAACTCTTGCTGCTGATTTTTTTGCTTCTTGATATTTGCCCAATTTTATTTGGGCAGAAGATAAATTATTTAGAACAGATTCTCGGTCAGGTATTAATTCTAGTGATTTTAAAAATTTCTTCTCCGCTTGTTCAAATTCTTTATTTTGAATTAGATTTAAACCATCTAAAAATAATTGTTTTGCAATTTCAATATCTGCCATTGCTTTTTATTAAAATTATTCGAATAAAATTGCTAATTTGATCGTAATATTCATATAATTATCAAAGATAACTTTAAATATTTGATAAAAAGTTCAAAGCAAGGCATATATAGCCGACATTTTATGAAAAAAGTCATTTTAATATTTTTCATATTTTTAATTTCATCCGTTGGATATGGTCAAGTTACGCCAGATGCAGGTCGAATTTTAAATCAAGAAAATGATCGTCAAAAAAGTAAGGAAATACCTAAGCAAATCCCAAAAAGTTTATTAGAGAAAAGTAAAAAAAAAGACACTAAATCTTCAGAGGAAAAAACACTTATTAAGTCTTTCAAGCTTGAAGGGGATATTAAAGCATTCAAAGTCTCAGATTTGCAAAATTTATTATTAGATCTTAATGGTAAATCACTCACCTTTGATCAAATGCAATTAGCAGCAGATCGAATTAAAGATTTATATAATTCAAAAGGTTTCTTCTTGGCCCAGGCAATAATTCCGAAACAAGAAGTCAAAGATGGAGTTTTAATTATTTTAATTAATGAAGGAAAATTAGATTCAAAAGAACCTTATAAAATAAATAAGAAAGATTTAAGAATATCGGAGCAGCGCGTAAAAGCCTATATGGATGATGCGTTAAAAGATAATTTTTTAAAAGAATCTGTAGAAAGAGGATTATTAAATATTAATGATAACCCAGGAGTTAAAACTAGTTTAACCTTAGAACCTGGCATCGATCCTGGTAGTACTAAAATGGTTTTAGATGTTAATGAAGGACCTTTGGTTCAAGGTTCTTTTTCCGTTGATAATTATGGGAACCGCTATACTGGAGATCTTCGTGCAACTGCTTCAATAGATTTTAATAATCCAACAGGTATTGGGGATCAGATTGGAGTTTTAGGCACAAAAGCCATTGAAGGCGATCTAGAGTTAAAAAAAATATTTTATAATTTTCCAATAGGCGCTAGCGGTTTAAGAGCTGGAGCTTTTTATAGTGTTGTTGATTTTAAAATAGGAAAAGAATTAAAAACTAATCCACAAAGTACAGGAAAAGCTGAAAACGCAAATTTAAATTTAAAATATCCAATATACCGTTCTTCAGCAGAATCTTTATTAACTAATTTTAATTATGATAAAAAATATTTATATAATACTAGTACAGGATCAGTAACTTCAGATAAAGAGCTTGATAATTATACTTTAGGGTTTACGTATCAAAAAATTGATCAATTTTTTGGTGGAGGTTTTACTCAAGCAAGCATTAATTTTACACGTGGTGATTTAGATCTTTCAAAAGTTGCTAGCAGTTTAAGTGGTGACCAAGGTAATTCTGGTTACAAAACAAATGGATCTTTTAATAAACAAAATCTTCAATTAAGTAGAATTCAGCAATTGCCTGAAAAATTTACTTTAAATTTTACAGCGGATGCACAATTTGCATCTAAAAATTTAGACACATCTGAGAAAATGTCCTTAGGAGGACCTTCTGGAGTTAGAGCTTACCCATCTGGCGAGGCTTCAGGGGATGAAGGTTATAGATACAGCTTAGATCTAAGATATAGTTTGGGAAATTTCCCTTATTTTGGAGATGTAACTCCTTTAATTTTTTATGATTATGGAAGAATTAAGCAGTATAAAAATAAAGACGTAAGTACTTCATCTGTTACAAATAATGAATATTCACTTTCTGGCTACGGTTTAGGTTTTGAGGCAGCAAATTCAAACAATTTTTCATTAAAATTTATAGCTGCCCATACTAATGGTAGTAACCCAGGTGCTTCTACACAAGGTAAAGATTCCGATGGAAGAAGCAATGATACTAGGTATTGGATTTTGGCTAATTTAAATTTTTAGATCTTCTTTGACATTAAATATTTATCCTAGTAAAACAACTTCAGGTTTTACAACTATAAATAAGTAAATTAAAAATTTAGGGGATCTTAGCTTAAAATAAATTTAATAGTCTGTTTATGAAAGAAGAATTAATTAAAACTAAAGATAGTTTAAAAAAATCAAAAATATCATTAGCTAAATCAACTACTGCATTGACGTGCTTGGTTGGAGCTTTAATTATTTCATCAGAATCAGGGTTGGCAGTAACTACTACAACTGGTTCAATGGCCGTAAGTACAAGCGTTGCTTCTACTTGTACTGTTTCTGCAGCTTCTATGTCTTTTGCTGCTTACACTGCATCAACAATTACAGCAACGTCAGTTATAACTGCAAATTGTACAAATGGTACGGCCTATACGATTTCTTTTAACGACACTCCAGATGGAGCTACAGCTTCAACATATAAGTTAGTTAGAAGTGGGGGAAGTAGTGGAACTGCTTCAGATACAATAGAAGTTTCATTTACTAACGGTGTTAGCACCATGACTAATGCTGCAGCAACTATTACTGGAACAGGAACTGGTTCTTCTGCAACGGCTGGAACTATAACAGGTTCAATCGCTGGATCACAGACGGGAAAAACAGCTGGTACTTTTTCCAAAACAATGACATTAAATATAGTTTATTAGTTACTAAATTTTATTCACGTATAAGTTTATTTTATTTATAAAGAAATTTTACTTTTAATTTTCTAATTAATATTTTTATTCATAATAGCCTTAATTTTTAAGCCTTTTTTTTTACGAATCATAATAATCGATTAAAGCTACTTTTATGATTTGTAGTAAAAAAAAATCAAAAATTTTATTAATTAAGTCGACAACTAAGCTCACTTGTTTAGTGGGTATGTTAATCTTTTGTAAAAGCGACTTCGTTAGTGCTCAAACAACTACTTCCGGAACATTTCTTGTAAGTTTTGGTGTTTCAGCTTCTTGTTCTATTTCAGCAGATACTATGGCTTTTGCTCCTTATAGTGGATCGCAAATTACTGCAACTTCAGCTATCAGTGTCGATTGTACTAGCGGAACTGATTATACGGTATCTTTCAATGATGCAGCAAACTCCGGCTCAATATATTATTTAGTTAAGACAGGCGGAAATCAAGCTGTTGACTCAAATAGATTAGAGGTAACTTTTACCAACGGATCCTCAATTTTAACTCAAGGTATAGCCGCGTTTAGAGGAACAGGAATAGGTTCGCGTGCAGTAGCTGGAACAATTACAGGAACAATAGCGGCACTACAGACTGGAAAATTAGCTGGAAGTTATCTTAAAGTAATGACATTAAACGTTGTTTACTAATAAAGCCTTATAAACAACCACTTTCTTTTATTATTGAATCGTAATAACTAAGCCACATTCTAAAATATGAGAACATTTAAATCAAAAATTCTTACTTTATTTCTATTTATATTTCTATCTTCACCCTTATTTGCAGTTACAATATCCCCAACCGTTATTGATATAAATTCTAATCAAAAAATTGTAACTCTCACCTTCGTAAATGATACGGGCAGAGAAATTAATATTCAATCCTCAACCCTTCTGTGGAAACAGGTAAATGGCAAAGATATTTATTCTCCTTCAAATGATTTAATAGTCGTTCCCGCAATTGTAACAATTCCAGGTGGCAAATCTCAAAATTTTAGAATAACAAAAAGAGTTTTAGATGCTGCAGATACTGAACTTTCTTATAGGCTGTACTTAGAGGATATTACACCAGATTTTGTTGATCCTAAAAAAGCGGATCCAGGAGTTTTTTTTAAATTTAATCAAAATTTGCCAGTGTATTATTACACAGGAAAATCTAACCCAAAAAATTCACTAAAGGTAAGTTTTTGTTCAGCCGACTCTAAGCAAACATGCGTTAGAATTGATAATTCTGAAAACACTAGAGCGCTGTTAAATAATATTTCTTTTAAGTCTCCAGACGGCAAACCTTTAGACAATGTGGATGCCAATGTTAATGGAACAATATTATCTAATAGCTGGAAAGAGTTTAGATTTAACACCCCTGCAAATAAATCTAACACACTAATTATAAAATCATCTTTCGGCGATTTTGAAGTTCCTTATAAAAAATAAAAGTTATGGAAGTAAATTGTTACTTACTCCAAAATTTAAATAAAAAATCTTTTTAAAATGAGTAAGTTTTTTTTAGTTTTTTTTTTTCTATTCTCCACTCATGTATTGGCACAAAGCTCATCGTCACTGCCTAAGTGTCCAGATATAAGCCCTACAAAATTTAATGATTGTGTAGCAGAGATTCAACTTAAGAGTGGACATAAATATATTGGTGAATTTAAAAAAGGCGCTCCCAATGGAATGGGAACTTTAATTCTTACAACGGGTGGAAAATATGTTGGTGAGTTTAAAGATCAAAACTTTCATGGCAATGGAACTTTTACTTGGCCGAACGGAGATAAATATATTGGCGAGTATAAGGAAAACAAACAAAACGGACATGGAACTTTTATTTGGGCTGAGGGTGAAAAATATGTAGGTTATTTTAAAGATAATAAGAAACACGGACTTGGTAAGTACACCTATGCTAATAAAGAAGAATATGTAGGTGATTGGAAGGAAGATAAAAAAAATGGACAAGGTTCACTAACGTGGCCTGATGGTGAGAAATATGTTGGTGAATTTAAAGATGACAAACCCAACGGTAAGGGCACTTTAATTTATCCCAATCTTGATAGATTTGTTGGCGATTTTAAAGATGGTAAGCGACAACGAGGAAAAATAATTCCTGCAAAAGAAGTTGCAAGATCTAAAGAAGCCACAACTTTAGTTGAAAAACCTATTGAGGATAAGAAAAAATTAAAAGAAGACAAGAGTTCTACGGTTCTAAAATCTAAAGAAGACAAATCTACAAGCGAGTCAGTTTTGTCATCAACATCCCAAGCACAAAATACATCAGCAAGTGCTAAAAAATGTAAAGGCACTGATTTTACGAAATACGATAATTGTTATGGAGAAGCAAAAACACCAAAAGGAAATTATGTGGGAGAATTTAAAGGAGGCAAACCGCATGGTCAAGGAACAGCCGTTTGGACCAGTGGCGATAAATATGTAGGGGAGTATAAAAAAAGTTTATCGCATGGGAAAGGAACATACACTTGGGCTAATGGTGATAAATATGTTGGTGATTTTAAAGAGGGTGAAAGACATGGAAAAGGAACAATTATTTTTGCAAGCGGAGATAAGTACGTTGGAGGTTTTAAAAATAGCAAAAAGGACGGTGAAGGAACATACACTTGGGCAAATGGTGATAAATATGTTGGTGATCATAAGAATGACAAACCTAACGGTAAAGGGATAATCACTTTTGCAAACGGCGATACTTATGATGGGAAACATAAAAATGGCAAGATGCATGGAAAAGGAATTTATGTTTCAAAAGATGGAAGCAAATACGAAGGTAATTTTATTAATGGTCAAAGACATGGAAAAGGAAAAGCAGTTTTTAAAGGCGGAGATAAATATGTTGGCTATCACAGCAAGGGTAAATTTCATGGCAAAGGAACTTATACTTGGGCTAACGGTGACAAATATGTTGGCTTATATGAAAATGGAAATAAGAATGGCAAAGGGGTATCTAGCTGGGCTAATGGTGACAAATATGTAGGCGAGCATAAAAATAATAAACGTGATGGTCAAGGAAAGTATTACTTCAAAGATGGAAGAAAATTGGCTGGAATTTTTAAAGACGGGAATTTCGTAAGATAAATTAAGATTAAAAGAATTTAAGATAAAAATTTAGATTAATCTATTTTTTTTGTGTAAAAATTTTTTATGTTAGATGCAACTTGCATTGTGATGTTTTCGAAATAATTATCATCTTTGCAAATATGTTTTACTTCTATACTTAGTTTACAGTCTTTTTCTGTTACTGCAGAAAGAGCATGTTCAGACATTTTTTTTCCAGTTTCTTTCTCAATACCATAATCTACCAAGGTCATTGCTATAGATGAGGGAGATAGAAAAGATTCTATTAAAGTTGCACTTGTTAATGCGCCCCCGCATGAATGAAGTGAAACTGTTAAAAAGACTATAAATATTGCCTTAATTTTCATCAAATTAGTATATCAATTTTCGCGTAAAAAGGGAATTAGTATTTTCCTTAATTTACTAATAATTAGTGAAAAACTAATTATTTAGTAAGCTTAGTAACGTTAATTAAAAAATTAAAAACTTATAATTAAAAAAGAGAGGATAAAATAAATGCTTCGATCTATGGAAAAAATATGGGCTAGGGCTACAGGGCACTTGATGGGAAATACCGATGATGAAAGACCAGATGTTCCTATTTTAACTTTACGAGAAGCACGAGTTGCTTTGTATCTAAAAACATTTTGGATCGTAATTCATGTGATTACTTGTGTGTTCATTATCGCAAATGTAATTAGGCACTGGTAGATAAAACTTAATAACTTAACTTTGGAGAAATTATGAAATTTGTAAATAAATATATAAAATGGGCTAGTACAGCTTTTATATTGAGCGGGATAGTGCTGACGAGTATAAACTTTTATCCACTTAATATATTCGTGCATGGTGCCGGTTCATTGGGTTGGACGATTGTTGGGTATGTTAATAAAGATAGAGCGTTGATGGTAAATTTTGGAATACAAATTCCAATCTTTGCATTAGGGTATGCTAAAGTATTTTTTTAATGATTAAAAAAGATTTATTTAAAATAATTGATTATATTATTAAACGACCTAAGACGGTTGTGATTATATTAGTGC
>VERQ01000016.1 GCA_018882565.1 Candidatus Fonsibacter sp.
GCATTATCTGGGAAGAAGGTTTTAAACTCTCCATAAAGCTGAGCGGCAAGTGTTTTATTTGGGGCCATGATTAGTGTTGGTCGCTTCATTTCTTGGATGACATGGGCAATAGTGAATGTTTTGCCAGAGCCTGTAACGCTAAGAAGCGTTTGCTTGGCTAGACCAGATTGTAGGCCATCGACCAACGAGGCAATGGCGGAGGGTTGACTGCCCGCAGGTTGAAATTGAGCAACTAATTTAAATATATTTTTCATTAATTATTACCTAGTACAAGCAAAAAATTTGGAGTTTAACCATGACAATGGCATTAGCAAACCGCGTACAAAAGATTAAACAATCACCAACATTAGCTGTTGCCGCCAAGGCAAATCAAATGCGCGCCGAAGGCCTTGATGTGATTAATCTTGGTGCCGGAGAGCCAGATTTTGACACCCCAGATAATATAAAAGCTGCTGCAATTAAAGCTATTAAAGAAGGCCAAACAAAATATACAGCCGTTGATGGGACTCCAGAGTTAAAGAAAGCAATTGTTAATAAATTTAAAAGAGAGAATAATTTAAGTTTTGATGTAGAAAATATTACAGTCGGCACAGGCGGTAAGCAGGTAATTTATAACTGCATTCTTGCAACTATTAATCCAGGAGATGAAGTTATTATTCCAGCACCATATTGGGTTTCATATCCTGATATAGTTTTATTAGCTGGAGGAACTCCAAAGTTTGTAGAGTGTGATGAACAAAGTGATTTTAAGATTTCTGCAGAACAACTTGAAAAATTAATAACAAACAAGACAAAGTGGTTTATTTTAAATTCTCCAGCCAATCCTACTGGAATGTGTTACTCAAGATCAGAGTTAACTGAATTAGTTAAGGTTTTAAAAAAACATAAACATGTTAACATTTTAACAGACGATATCTATGAGCATATTATTTATCAAGATGTCAAAAGCGCTAATGATCCAAAATTTGTAAACATTTTAGAAATTGATAACGCTCTAAAAGATAGAACTATAGTTATAAATGGAGTGAGCAAAGCTTATGCAATGACAGGCTGGAGAATTGGATATGCTGCTGGTCCAAAAGAATTAATAAAAGGAATACAGAAAATTCAATCTCAATCAACGACCAATCCATCTTCTATAAGTCAAGCCGCTGCAGTCGAAGCTCTTAATGGAGATCAAAGTTTTATTAACACTAGAGCTTTAGAGTTTAAAAAAAGAAGAGACTTTGTTGTCCATGCTCTAAATAATATTAATGGGTTAACCTGCGTAAATCCTCAGGGTGCATTTTATGTTTTTCCTAATTGTAAAAAGACAATGAATAAAAAAACATCTAGTGGAAAAATTATTAAAAATGATACAGATTTTGCAACTTACTTATTAGAAGAGACGGGCGTTGCAATTGTTCAAGGGTCAGCATTTGGATTAGAAGGTTATTTTAGAATTTCTTATGCAACTTCTATGCAAATTTTAGAAAAAGCCGTAATAAAGATTAAAAGTTTTTGCGAAAGTCTAAAATAGTCTTAGTGGTTAGATAAATGTCTTTCAGCCTCAAGAGCAGCCATGCATCCCATTCCAGCCGCTGTAACAGCTTGTCTATATAGTTTATCTTTTACATCTCCTGCAGCAAATACTCCTGGCACATTAGTCTTTGTAGAGTCGGGCTGAGTTATTATATAGCCGTTACTATCCATATTAATTTGTCCTTTAAACAAAGCTGTTGCTGGGTCATGTCCGATTGCAACAAAAAGTCCATGTGTTTGAATTTCTGTGATGGTATTTGTTTTGATATTTTTTAATTTAACAGCAGTTACTCCTTTAGGGTTTTCTGTTCCAACAATTTCTGAAACAACACTATCCCAAATCACGTTGATTTTAGGATGAGAAAACAATTTTTTTTGTAATAATTTTTCTGCCTTTAGTTCACCTTTTCTGTGAACAAGTGTTATTTTTTTTGCAAAATTTGTAAGAAATAGAGATTCTTCAACTGCAGAATTTCCTCCTCCCACAACAACAACATCTTTGTTTTTATAAAAAAAACCGTCACAAGTTGCGCAAGCAGAAACGCCAAATCCTTTATACTTTTCCTCTGAATCTAAATTTAACCATCTCGCCTGTGCGCCAGTTGAAATAATAATACTTTCTGCAAAGTAATGAGTTCCGGAGTCTCCAATTATTTCAAAAGGTTTTTTATTAAAATTAACTGTAGAGATATGATCTTCAATGAATTTTGTTCCAACTTTTAGCGCCTGTTCTTTCATTTGTTCCATTAACCAGGGACCTTGAATTACATCTGCAAATCCTGGAAAATTTTCAACATCTGTAGTGATCGTTAATTGACCGCCTGGTTGTGAACCAGCAATTAAAACTGGTTCAAGCATTGCCCTTGCGGCATAAATTGCGGCTGTATATCCGGCGGGACCAGACCCAATAATAATTACTTTATTTATTTTATCGACATTCATTGTAGATTTTAATTTATAATACTTATAATTAATTATCATTTTAAACAATGAGATATTTTAAAGCATTATTATTAACAGAAGGCGCTCATGGCATGGTGAGCCAAGTAGAAGGTTTAGCAAAAGCTTTAAAATTGGATTTTAATCATTGTTTTGTAAATTTAAAAAAACCATGGAGATACTTTCCTATAAATTTAGTGCCCGTTAGCAAATCTGTTATTGATGGAAAAATTCCAGATCAAATAGAGAATCAAATTCTGATTTCATGCGGAAAAAATAGTATTATTTCTTCTTTGTTTTTAAAAAGAAATAATAAGAATTTATTCAATATTCATATTCAGAACCCTAAAGTCAATTTTTCAAATTTTGATTTAATTGTTGCTCCCGAGCATGATCAAATAAAAGGAAGCAACGTATTAAGCACGTTTGGCGCCCTTCATTATATTACTAAACAAGAAATCGATAATAGCAGTAATTTTTTCTCAAAATATAATTTATCTGAAAAAGATAAGATTGTTTCTTTAATCCTAGGAGGCCCCAATAGGTATTATGATTTTAACGAGATTGATCTTGGAAATATTTTTTTATCAATAAGAGATCATTTTTTAAACAAAGGTTTTAAATTAATTCTTGTTAGATCAAGAAGAACACCAGACAATATTATTGATTTTGCTAAAAAGTTTTTTTTAAATTCAGCCGTTATTATTGATTTTGTAAGTAAAGAATTTTATTTATCAGCTCTTAAATTATCCAAAACAATTATCGTAACTTGCGATTCTACTTCAATGGTTTCTGAGTGTGCGATCACACAAAAGCCAATATTTGTGGCTAAAATGAAGGCAAAGAGAAGAAATAATAGGTTTGAGTATTTTCTTAATAGTTTTAGAGAGAAGGGGATTATTAAATTTTTGGGAGAAAATACTGATAATTGGAGTTATCCCGAATTAGATGAGACAAAACGTATTGCGAGAATAATAAAAGAAAGGTTAAATTAATATTAATGAGTTTTTTAAAATCATTTCAAAATAAATCAGCTTATTCAAACTATCCATTTGATCACTGGGAGTTAACAGAACCATTGACTGATGGGCAAATAAAAGAAATTTGTGAAGCAAAGGTTCCGGAAATTAAAATTGATTTTGATGGTACTAGAGCAGTAGATGGTGGTGCTGGGACATATAGATCTGGAGATCCAACTGGTGGAAAAGCAGGAAAGATAAGAGAGTTTGTTACAAAGGATAATTATAAAGACTATCCGCATTTAAAAAAATTTATCGATGAATTATGTAAGATGGAAACAGCTAAATATGTTGGTTCAAAAATCAAAAAAGATTTAAGCAAAGCTTATGTGCGAGTTGAAATCATAGCTGATAGAGTTGGTTTTTGGCTAAAACCCCATTGTGATATTAAAGAAAAATTAATGTCCTGTCTGTTATTTGCAAATCCAGATAATTATGAATCTGAAGAGCTGGGCACGGATTTCTATGATAAGAATTTAAAGTTAGTAAAAACCGTTCCTTATAAAAATAATTATGGATATGTTTTTACAAGCGGTCCTGACACTTGGCATGGATTAGAGAAAAAAGAGATCAAAAGAGACAGAAGATGTCTGCAAGTAAATTATGTAACTTTCGAAACTGATTGGAAAGTTAATTAATTTATATCCTGCAAAGCAAGAACTTCAAATTTAGAATTTTTTAAAGATTTAATAGCCTCAGTAATTGCATTGGCCCCAGCAATAGTTGTGTAGTAAGGAGTGCCACTCGTAAGAGCTGCTCTTCTAAGAGAAAAAGAGTCCTTTATAGATTGTTTTCCTTGTGAGGTATTTATAACTAAAGAAATTTTCTTTTCATTAAGGGAATCTTCAATATGAGGTTTTCCTTCCATAACTTTATTAATTTTTTTACATTCAACTCCTGATGAGTTTAAAAAATCAGAAGTTCCAGAAGTTCCAAGGATATCAAATCCTAATTTTTTAAGTTCTTGTGCAATTTTCAAAATATGTTTTCTGTCATCTTTTTTTACCGACAAAAAAGCTATGCCAGATTTTGGAATTTTGTTGCCAGTTGCAAATTGACTTTTTGCAAAAGCTAGACCAAATGTTTTATCAATTCCCATAACTTCACCAGTTGATTTCATCTCAGGTCCCAACAAAGTGTCCACATTTGGAAACTTGTTAAAAGGAAATACAGCTTCTTTAACAGAATATAATTTATGATTTTTCTTATTTAAATTTAGATCTTTTAATTTTAAACCTGTCATTACTTTTGTTGCAATTTTTGCAACAGGAACTCCAATAGATTTTGCTACAAAAGGTACAGTTCTGCTAGCTCTTGGATTTACCTCTAAAACATAAACTCGATCATCTTTTACAGCAAATTGAATATTTAAAAGTCCTAATACCCTTAAACCAAAAGCAATTTTCTTTGTTTGTTTTGATATTTCATCAATAACATTTTGTTTTAATGAATATGGAGGAATGCAACATGCAGAATCTCCAGAATGAATTCCCGCCTCTTCAATATGTTCCATTATCCCTGCAATAAAAACATCTTTGCCATCACAAATAGCATCCACATCGACTTCAATTGCATCATTAATAAATTTATCTATTAGAACAGGTTCTTTTCCTGAAACTTTAACTGCTTCTTTTATATATTTTTTAAGATGATCTTCATCGTATACAATTTCCATAGCTCTACCGCCTAAAACATAAGAGGGTCTTATTACTATTGGGAAATTTATTTTTTTTGCAATTTCAAGTGCTTCATCCTCAGATCTTGCAAGTCCACTTTCTGCTTGAAGTAACTCTTCTTTGATTACAAAATTTTTAAATTTTTCTCTATCTTCAGCAAGATCAATAGATTCAAGTTGAGTACCTAAGATTGGAATATTGTTTTCATGAATAAATTTTGCAAGTTTTAATGGTGTTTGTCCTCCAAACTGAACTATAACACCAAAAAGAGAGCCGTTACTTTTTTCTTTATTAATAATTTCAATTACATGCTCCTCAGTCAAAGGCTCAAAATATAACCTATCACTTGTATCATAATCGGTTGAGACTGTTTCTGGAT
Source organism: Candidatus Fonsibacter sp. (assembly GCA_018882565.1). Lineage (GTDB taxonomy): Bacteria > Pseudomonadota > Alphaproteobacteria > Pelagibacterales > Pelagibacteraceae > Fontibacterium > Fontibacterium medardense. Next base: position 5,535 of record VERQ01000016.1, read on the forward strand.
TACAGTTAATCATGATGGTTTCATAATTAACCTCTTTTAATGCATAACTTGCCTGACAACAGCAGTAATCAAATTCTACTCCTTGTCCTATTCTATTTGGTCCACTACCAAGAATAATAACCTTTTTTTTATTTGTTGGCTCAGACTCACAAGCACTTAGATCGCTACTTCCATAAGTAGAATACATATAAGGAGTTTTAGATTCAAACTCTCCAGCGCATGTATCAATTTTTTTATATATAGGGTGAATTTTAAATTTATTCCTAGCTGACCTTACATCGTTACTTTTTATTTTTAAAATCTTTGCAATTTTTCTATCTGAAAAACCTATTGATTTAATATATTGGAGTTTTTCTTTATTATTTAAAACATCTTCATCTTTAATTTGAGTTTCTACAGTAACAAGTTCCTGTATTTGTTCTAAAAACCATTTATCTATTTTTGTCATTTCATAGATCTCGTCTAGCTTTAGATCTCTTCTAAAAGCCTCGGCTACATAAAGTATTTTTTGAGGAGTTCTTTCTATGAGTTTTTTCTTTAAATCTTGCATATTTATTTCTTCATTCTGATCAAAGCCATCAAGTCCAATCTCTAATGAACCCAATGCTTTTTGAACGGACTCTTTAAAGTTTCCTCCGATAGACATTACTTCACCAACAGACTTCATTGCCGTTCCAAGTATTGCCTCAGTATTTTTGAATTTTTCAAATGCAAATCTTGGAATTTTAGTTACCACATAATCTATAGTTGGTTCGAATGAGGCAGGGGTTGTTCCCGTGATTTCATTCTTTAATTCATCCAAAGTGTAACCAATAGCAAGTTTTGCAGCTACCTTTGCTATTGGAAACCCAGTTGCCTTTGAAGCTAGCGCAGAAGATCTAGAAACCCTTGGATTCATCTCAATAATAATCATTCTTCCATTTTTTGGATTGATTGCGAATTGAACGTTAGAACCTCCCGTTTCAACTCCAATTTTTCTAATACATTTAAAAGAAGCATCTCTCATGATCTGATATTCTTTGTCAGTCAAAGTTAATGCGGGAGCCACAGTAATAGAGTCACCCGTATGAATTCCCATTGGATCAACATTTTCGATGGAGCAAATAATTATACAGTTATCGTTTTTGTCCCTAACTACTTCCATTTCAAATTCTTTCCAACCTAACAAGGATTCTTCTATTAAAACTTCTTTTGTTGGAGAAAGATCGAGACCATTTGCTATAATTTTTAAGTACTCTTCTTCAGTGTAAGCAATTCCACCGCCAGATCCACCAAGAGTAAAAGAAGGCCTGATAATTGCTGGCAGGCCAATTGATTTTAAACTTTTTTTTGCATCTTCAATTGATCTACAAATTATAGATTTTGCACACTCAAGACCAATGTCGGTCATATTTTTTTTAAATTTTTCTCTGTCCTCAGCATTTTCTATTGCTTCAGAATTGGCGCCTATTAATTCAATGTTATATTTTTTTAAAATTCCTTCTTTCTTAAGTGCCATAGCAGCATTAAGCGCGGTTTGACCTCCCATAGTTGGCAATATTGCATCAGGTTTTTCTTTTTTAATAATCTCTTCAATAATTTCATTGGTAATAGGCTCAATATAAGTTTTATCAGCAACATCAGGGTCAGTCATAATTGTTGCTGGATTTGAGTTAATTAAAATAATTCTATAACCATCAGATCTTAGTGCTTTGCATGCTTGCGTTCCTGAATAATCAAATTCGCATGCTTGACCAATAATAATAGGTCCCGCTCCAATAACTAAAATTGATTTTATATCTTTTCTTTTAGGCATTAATTTTATTTTTTTCTATTAAATTTATAAAATCTTTAAAAAGATAGTTGCTATCATGCGGACCGGGAGATGCTTCCGGATGATATTGCACAGAAAATGCCGGTTTAATTTTTGATTTTATACCTTCAATAGATGTATCAAAAAGAGACACATGGGTTACCTCAACATCTTTAGGCAGACTATCTTTTGTAACTTCAAAGCCATGATTTTGACTTGTAATTTCTACTTTATTATTTGATAAATTTTTAACAGGATGGTTTGCGCCTCTATGGCCCTGATGCATTCTTTTTGTTTTTGCACCAAGACTTAAAGCTAGTAATTGATGGCCTAAACATATTCCAAACACAGGAGTATTTGAGGATATTATTTCTTGGATTATTTTAATTGCATATTTTCCTGTAAGATCTGGATCTCCAGGGCCATTAGATAAAAAAACACCATCTGGTTTTAAAGCAAGTATATCCTTAGCAATAGTTGTTGAAGGAACAACAGTTACTTTACATCCAAGCTCTGAAAAATTTCTTAAAATATTAGTTTTGATACCATAATCAATTGCAACGATATTATATTTATTGCTTGTTTGAACTTCATATCCTTTTGCACTCCATAATTTGTTACCAATCCATTGATAAGGTTTTTTGCATGTAACTTCCCTAGTAAGATCTGAATTTTCTAAACTTGGTAATTTTTTTGTAATCTCTAATAGCTCTTTAACATTGTGTTTTTCATTCTCTTTAAAAGCTATAGTTGCTTTTTTTGGTCCAAACTTTCTTATTTTTAAAGTAAGTTTTCTAGTATCAATTCCATAAATTGCAGTGATGTTATTTTTTTTTAACCACTGATCTAAATTTTCCAAAGCTCTGTAATTAGATGAATGAGATACCTCAGCACTGAATATCGCACCTTTAACCCAAGTTTTATCACCCTCTAAATCTTCATTATTAGCACCCACATTACCAATATGAGGGAAAGTAAAATTTATAATTTGTCCAGAGTAAGAAGGGTCAGTTAATATTTCTTGGTAGCCGGTAATTGAAGTATTAAAACATATTTCACCAGAAGAAATTCCATAAGCACCAATTCCAAATCCATGGAACTCTTCTCCATCTTCAAGAATTAAAATAGCATTAGGATTAATAGAATTTTTTATTTTGTATTTATTTTCTAAATTAGTTTCTTTAGACAAATACAACCCATGAGTTAAGAGCTTTTAAGTTATTTAAAAGTTGGCGAACATTATGAAAAAGTTAATCGCCAGTCAAGTTGGTAATATTTTCTTTTGAGCAATTGGATTATTTAGAGTAATTTAAAACTTATGAATTTATTAGATAAGGTAAATGCTCAATTAAAAGAATCAGCACTTAAACAAGATAAAGACAAGGTTCTTACTTTAAGACTCATCGTTTCTGCACTGAAAGATAAAGAAATTGAAAAAAGAGGAGCTGGTGCAAAAGACACTTCAATTAAAGATGAAGATGTAATTGTAGTTCTTAACAAAATGTTAAAACAAAGAAGAGAATCATTAGAGATTTACAAAAAGGCCTCAAGAAATGATTTGGCACAAAAAGAAGATAAAGAAATAAATATTATTCAAGAATTTCTTCCAAAGCAATTAGACGATAACGAAACTAAAAAAGCATGCGAGAGTGCAATTAAAGATTCAGGAGCGGCATCAATTAAAGACATGGGGAAAGCAATGGCAATTCTAAAGTCCAAATATTCTGGGAGTATAGATTTTTCAAAAGCAGGAGCATTATTAAAAGAACTACTAAGTAAATGAAATTTCCAAAAGAGTATTTAGAAGAAATTAAACAAAGAATAAAAGTTTCCGACATAGTAGGAGCTTCAGTTCAATTAAAAAGAAGAGGCAGAGAATTTGTTGGCTTATCTCCTTTTTCTAAAGAAAAAACACCATCATTTACTATTAATGATGAAAAAGGGTTTTACCATTGTTTTAGTTCAGGTGAGCACGGAAATATTTTTGATTTTTTAGTTAAGGTTGAAAAATTGAATTTTGGTGATGCCGTTAGAAAGTTAGCAGCTAAAGCTGGAATGCCTGCATTTAAATTTACGAAAGAGAATATTGAAGTAGAAAATAAAAGAAAAAAATATGATGAAATATTAACAATTGCTTTGCAGCATTATCAAAAAAACTTTTCTGAAAACGACAGTGTTAAAAAATATGCACATGGCAGAGGTTTGACACAAGAAATATTATCTACATTTAAAATAGGATACTCCGGAGAATACGGATTAAATGTTTCATTGTTTAGTGGTTTTAATCAAAAAGAACTTATTGAGAGCGGTGTATTTTTTCATGATGAAAAAAACAATAAACTTATTGATCGGTTTAAAAATAGATTAATTTTTCCAATTTTTGATTACAATAATAAAGTTATCGGATTTGGAGGGAGAGCATTAAGTCAAAACTATTTAGCAAAATACATTAATTCCCCGGAAACCGAATTTTTTAAAAAGGGTTTTAATTTATATAATTTAAATAACGCCAAGAATGAAAACAAACAAAGTGGAATCGTTTTTGTTGTTGAGGGGTACATGGACGCGATAAGCCTTTATCAGGCTGGTTTTAAAAATGTAGTTGCAACACTGGGTACAGCAATGACTGAATCACATTTAAATTTAGTATGGCGCTACTTTAATGATCCAGTAGTTTGTTTTGATGGTGATAGGAGCGGACAAAATGCTGCTCACAAAATTTCTGAAAAGTTAATTGCTTATATGAAACCAAATTATTCATTATCATTTTTGATTTTACCAAACGGTTTTGACCCAGATTCTTTTGTAAGAAAAAATGGAAGAAATAATTTTGAGAGTTTATTAGATCAAAAAATTGACATTGGTAACTTTATTTTTGAAAATAATTTACAAGATTTGCAATCAGAGCAACCAGAAGAAAGAGCTGGATTTGAAAAAAAAATAATGGATTTATGTTTATTAATTCAAGATTCAACTGTCAAAAAACATTATATAAGTTTTTTTAAAAATAAAATTTTCGAACAATTCTCAAGCAGAAAAGCTAAAAATCTTAAACCATTAAATAAGACTAAAGAACTTACAAGAAAAATTACAAGGTATTCATCTTTTGAATTAAAGGAGTTTTCATTAATGTATTTTTTTTTAAACAATATTCAAATTTTAAAAAATCAATCTGAAAAACTTTCAATAATTAATTTTCATAATAAGAATTTAGAAGAATTAAAAAAAGTTTTGATAAATATTTTAGAAAAGATTGAAACATTCAAAGAATTTAATTTATTAAAGCATTTAGAAGAAAATAATTTTGGTCAAATTATTAAAGATATAAATGAATTTTCATCTATAAAAGGAATTTCAGAAAATTTAAATGAAGAAAAATTTGATAATTTTTTAAATGATTTGATTGAACAAGTTAATAATTTAAAACTTGAGAGTAAATTAAAAGATGCCGAAGAATCATTATCTAAAAATATGAATGAAGCTCAGTATAACGAACTTTTATCCTTAAAAGACCAGATTGTAGCATCAAAAAAAGTCTAGTAATTTTCTGTCCTAGTAAATATATATACTGCTCCAATAAACAGATATTAAAGTGAAAGCAGATAAGCTTATTTCAAAATCATTTGAGAAATTGCTTGAGCGTGGAAAGGCTCGAGGATTTATCACTCATGAAGAATTAAAAAAATCTTTAGGAAAAAGAAACAGCACACCAGAAAGTTTAGAAAAAGCTGTTTTAAATATTTTTGACAATCTTATTACCCTAGTAAAACAAAAGTCTGATTTTAAAGTTAAGACAAAAGAAGAGGCGCCAAAAGCTGAGAAGACTTCTGAGAGAAGCGACGATCCAATTAGAATGTATCTTAGAGAGATGGGGGGCGTTGAGCTTCTATCTAGAGAAGGTGAAATTGCAATCGCAAAGAGAATAGAATCTGGAAAATACGTAATGGTTTCTGCGTTGGCAGAAAGCCCATTAATGGCAAAAAAAATATTTGAATGGAAAGATAAATTAAATGCTAACGAGATGCTGGTTAGAGATATTATTGATCTTGATAGTAATTATTTAGAAGATGAAAATTTTACAAAAGCTTTAGCGGCAAAAAGCGTTGAAAAAGTAGCTAAAGAACCTAAAGAACCTAAATCAAAGAAGGACAAAGAAGAAGACCCAGACAATAAGAGTGTTGAAGCCATTGAAGAAGAGAATGATGAGTACAATATTTCTCTGGCAGCTCTTGAAATTGAACTTAAGCCAAAAATTTTAAAAACTTTTGAAAAATTATCAAAAAATTACAAAAAACTTATTTCTTATCAAAAAGAAAAGTTAGAAACTGTACTTGCAAGATCTAAATTTAGTCCAAGCAAAGAGAAGAATTACCAATCAATTAAAGAAGAAATTAGCCAAGATATTTTGCAATTGCAACTAAACCCAGCAACTCAAGAAGAACTAGTTCAACTGAATTATGTTGAGAATAAAAAGCTAATCAATTTTGACGGAGAACTTTTAAGACTTTCTTCTAAACATGGAATTCCTAGAGAGGAATTTATAAAATTTTATGTAGGAAATGAAATTAACCCAAATTTTGAAAGTTTTTTAGGGGAGAATAAAAAATGGCACAATTTCTTTACCAAAGAAAAAAAAGAATATGAAAATATTAAAAGTAAATTAATTCAGATTAGTAAAGATATAGGATTACCAGTTTCAGATTTTAAAATCTTAGTTAATAAAATTAAAAAAGGGGAAAGAGAGTCTAGAATTGCTAAGAAAGAAATGATTGAAGCTAATTTAAGATTAGTTATTTCGATTGCTAAAAAATATACAAACAGAGGATTGCAGTTCTTAGATTTAATTCAAGAAGGTAACATTGGTCTTATGAAGGCCGTTGATAAATTTGAATATAGAAGAGGTTACAAATTTTCAACTTACGCAACATGGTGGATTAGACAGGCGATCACAAGATCAATAGCCGATCAGGCGAGAACTATTAGAATACCAGTGCATATGATCGAAACAATTAATAAGATTGTTAGAACATCAAGACAAATGCTTAGTGAATTTGGAAGAGAGCCTACACCAGAAGAGTTAGCTAAAAAGTTAGCTATGCCTTTAGATAAGGTTAGAAAAGTATTAAAAATTGCTAAAGAACCAGTATCTCTTGAAACGCCAGTTGGAGATGAAGAGGATAGTAATCTCGGAGACTTTATAGAAGATAAAAATGCATTAATACCTGTTGATGCGGCAATTCAAAGTGGACTTAGAAATACAACTACAAAAATTTTAGCCACATTAACTCCAAGAGAAGAAAGAGTTCTAAGAATGCGTTTTGGAATTGGAATGAACACAGATCATACCCTAGAAGAAGTTGGTCAACAGTTTTCAGTTACTCGTGAAAGAATAAGACAAATCGAAGCTAAAGCTTTAAGAAAATTAAAACATCCTAGTAGATCTAGACAATTAAAAAGCTTCTTTGATAGTTAGAATTTAGTTAATAAACTATATTTTTAATGTTATATCCGTTCGAAACGGGCCTGTAGCTCAGCTGGTTAGAGCCCCCCGCTCATAACGGGGTTGTCCGGGGTTCAAATCCCTGCGGGCCCACCAATTCAATTTAATCTAATTTGATTTATTAAAGTTCTCTAGGGCACTAATTACACCAACAAACCCTTTGCTTGCTATTATCGAGGCAAACTCTTCTTTTTGTGTTCTTGCTAAACTTAACCCTTCAACAACCAGGTCTCTTGCAAGAAGTTTTGAGTCTTTTGTAAAAATTCTCCATTCAACAGCAATCTCTTGAGCATCTTTTTTTGAAAAGATTTTAGTGCTTACAATAACATTATTTTCATTAATTTTTTTTGAGTCTATGATTTTAAGATCCTGATCGGCAAAATCATTTAACTTTGAAGACATATTTTTTATAAAATATTCTCTAAACAGTTTATTAAAATTTTCTCTTTCAGAACTTGTAGCTTTTTCTCTATAATCACCAAGAGTATAACCAGCAAGAGCATCTAAATCTAAATATTTTGAAGAAAGATCATTGAGTTTTTTTAGTCTTGAATCTTTACTAAGGGACTTGTCGTTAAATATAATTTTCGCTTCATCCGTTAATTTAAGAACGAAAGCTTCAGCATTGTTTTCTGCTGAATTAGAATTTGATGATATTAATAAGATAACGCTTATATATAAAAATATTTTTTTAATGAAAGTAATCATTCTTTAATTGTTAAGTAGAAATATTATTTAATTTTTTTCCACTCGTCGTCACTTGCTCCGTACTGACTTTCCGATCTTTTAATGTTTTTAACTAAGTTCTCTCTTCTTTGTAAGTATAAACTTTTATACGCAGAATAAAGATCTAAAGAATTTTTTTCTAAATTTTCTGAGCTTTTAATATTTTGTGATCTAAAATTAGTTATCTCAGTACCTTTTGTTGACCAGTAAACTGTGTCGCCAAGATTTTCTCCTAAGGCCGTTCTATCGCCAGCCGATATCATATAGAAGTAGTCTCCATAAACTCCAAGAATTCTTCCAACAGCATCTCTAGGACTTGAAGGTCCAAGGAAAGGAATAACAGCGTAACAACCGTGATCAAAACCCCAAGCTGCAAGAGTTTGACCAAAATCTTCTCTGTTTGTTTTTTCAATACCAAGAGCTGTTGCCGGATCGAACAATCCAAGAATTCCAACTGTGGAATTTATTGCAAATCGAGAAACAGATATCGCTGCTTCTCCAAAGTTTCCTTGTAAAACTTGATTTGGAACGGAAAGGGTAGAATCTATATTTAACAAAGCGTTATTTATTCCGCTTCTAATTTCAACCGGCAAAACATTATAAACTTCAGCAATAGGTTTAAAAAAATATTTATCAACTGTCATGTTAAAACTGAATACAGCTCTATTTACACCCTCGTTGCAATCAGGAAGATCTGCTGCAGCGTAAATAGTTTTTGAATTGAATATTGTTAAAAAAGCTACAATTAGAAATATTTTTTTCATAATCTTAAAGTTGTCTATATATACATATTTTCTGTAATTACATATTAAAAACACTCAAGAAATTTAATGCGTTTTAGTGTATTTTTAAATTTTAATCATGAAAATTGAATATTTAAATTCGCCAAATTACGTAACTTGTCACAAAAGACGACATATTCAGTCAGTTGTTATCCATTATACAGGAATGAGATCTTTGCAATCAGCAGTAGAAAGGCTTATCTCAAAAAAATACGAGGTGAGCAGCCATTATCTTATAAGCAGAACTGGAAAAATTATACAATTAGTCAAAGATAACAATATTGCTTGGCACGCAGGTATATCAAATTGGTTTAATTTTAAAAATTTAAATAAGAATTCTATTGGGATTGAACTTGAAAATAAAGGTCACCAATATGGTTATCAAAATTTTTCAAGCAAACAAATTGGGCAGCTTATTAAGATCTTAAAAATATTAAAAAAAAAATACAAAATTAAAAATATTAACATCACTGGCCATTCAGACATTGCCCCAAATAGAAAGACAGATCCTGGAGAGAAGTTTCCATGGAAAAAACTTTATAAAAATGATTTGGCGATTTGGCATTCGCTAGATGAAAAATTTATTAATAAATTTAGATTAAAAAAGTTAATAAATGTTAACAAAAAAAATATGTTAAAGATGATAAAAAATCTAGGATATACAAGGGTTTTTAAAGCAGGCAACCTAGATAAAGATTTTATAAAAGCTTTTCAAAGAAGACATAGGCAGCAGTTGGTCAACGGTATTTTTGATCAAGAATGTTATTTAATTTTAAATAATTTACAAAATTCATTTAATAGTTGAATTTTAATTTTGACCAATATATAATTATAAGCGCCAGTTAGTTGAATGGTAGCTTTGATTTTTTCAAAGAGGAAAGTCTGGGCTCCACAAGATAACAGTGCCAGCTAATAGCTGGCGAGGGTGACCTCAGGGATAGTGCCACAGAAAATAAACCGCCTTATCAAGGCAAGGGTGAAAAGGTGTGGTAAGAGCACACCGGGTTTTTGGTAACAAAAACCGCATGGAAAACCCCACTGGGAGCAAGACCAAATAGAAGCAACACGATTTAAATTTATTTAAATCTAGCCTAATCTTGGGTGAGTTGTTTGGGTTGGTTGCTTGAGTCTATTGGCGACAATAGACCTAGATAAATTACCGTTTTCAATGACAGAACCCAGCTTACAGACTAACTGGCAATTTAATAATCTTTCTTAAATTTTATTTAATTATTTTAATTGATATTTAATAATTTTTATTAGAACAAAATAAGAACAAAAATGTTAATTTAATTATACTTTTAAAGCGGTTCTCCATTGACTTACTATTATATACCATGCTATCCCATGATAACCCATAAATGATAAATATTAAATATATTAGCAATCAATTTATTGGAAATTTTTTTTTTAAAAAAATAAATGTTTATATCAACGTTCGAAAACAAGTTAGACAAGAAAGGCAGAGTGTCAGTGCCAGCTAGCTTTAGATCTCATTTGTCATCCTTAGGATACAATAGCGTTGTTTGTTACCCTTCATTTACAAATTCATCAATTGAATTTTGTCCTCAAAGTAGAATTGAAAAATTAAGCGACAGTATAGATAGTCTTAGTCCCTTTGAAGAAAATAGAGACACATTTGCAACCTCAATACTTGCGGACAGCTTTCAATTAAATTTTGACTCTGATGGAAGAGTAGTTCTTCCAAAAAAACTTTTAGATCATTCTGGAATTAAAGAAACAGTAGTTTTTGTAGGACAAGGAAAAACATTTCAAATGTGGGAACCTCAAAAGTTCTCAAAATTTAGAGAAGAGGCAAGAAAAAAAGCTAAGACATTAAGATCAGATTTAAAATGGTCTTAATGAATATTAATAAATAACAACAAAGGGAAAAACAAATGACAATCAAAATAAACGTACCAGAATTAAGAGAATTAAAACCTAGAATAGTTGTTCTAGGAGTAGGAGGAGCAGGCGGAAACGCTATTAACAACATGATAGACTGCGGAGTTCAGGGTGTTGAGTTCGTTGCAGCAAATACTGATGCGCAAGCTTTAAAACATAATAAAGCTTCATGCAAAATGCAACTTGGAACAAATTTAACTAGAGGACTTGGAGCAGGTGCAAAATCTGATATTGGACAAGCAGCAGCAGAAGAATCGTTAAATGAATTAATAAATCTTTTACAAGGTGCTAACATGGTTTTCATTACCGCTGGAATGGGTGGTGGAACAGGAACAGGTGCTGCGCCAGTAATTGCTAGAGCAGCTAAAGATTTAAATTTATTAACAGTAGCGGTAGTAACAAAACCTTTTATTTTTGAAGGTCCTGGAAGATTAAAAGCCGCTGAAAGAGGTTTGGAAGAATTAAAAAAATATGTTGATACTAGTATTATAATTCCTAATCAAAATTTATTTAAAGTTGCTAATGAGAAAACTACTTTCCCTCAAGCATTTAAAATGGCCGACAATGTTTTAATGCAAGGCGTTAGAGGAATAACAGATTTAATTGTTAAGCCGGGTCTTATAAATCTAGATTTTGCTGATATTGAAACAGTAATGAAGGGTATGGGCAAAGCTATGATGGGAACTGGAGAAGCAGAAGGAGACAAGAGAGCAGTAATGTCTGCAGAAGCAGCTTTAGCTAATCCTTTAATTGATGATTATTCATTAAAAGGAGCAAGAGGTCTTCTTATTAATATTACCGGTGGTAATGATATTACTTTATTTGAAGTAGATGAGGCCGCTAATAAAATTAGAGCAGAAGTTGATCCTTCAGCTGAAATTTTAGTAGGCTCTACTTTCGAAGATGCTTTAGATGGAAAAATGAGAGTGTCAATTGTTGCAACTGGATTAGGTGGAGAAGCAGCCATTAATAATAAGCCAGTAGTTAGCATGATGAGACATATTAATAATAGAAATAATGGATACAGCACTGTTTACAATAAACCGCAGCAATCTTTTGTTCCAAATTATGTAACTCAAACATCTCCTCAAGCAATGACAAATGGAGCGACAGCTCTTGATATGTATCAAGAAACTTCACATGTTGCTGAGATAAATAATCAAGCGCTGAATCATATGAATGTTCAAGAAGAAGCGGTAAGTTCTAATACTTCTCAAGAACAGAATATTTCTTCTCAGAATTTGAGTGCATTAAATGAAAAAGAAAATACGCAAATAGTTGAAGAGGTTACATCTTTTCCAAAACTATTTTCTGAAGATGAAAATTTAAAAGGCATTTCTAATGATAAAGAAGGCTCTTCTCAATTCTTTAAAGATTTAGGACATGATCTTACCGACGCAGAAAAAGCAGATTTAGAAATTCCTGCTTTTTTAAGACGTCAAACTAATTAGAGAATAATTAAAGATAAAATTTTCCCATGTCACTGGAATTTAAACATATTCCAGTGATGTCGGAAGACATTGATAGAATATTAACCCCTTATAAATCTGGTCTATACATCGATTGTACTTTTGGGGGCGGAAGCATTACTAAAAAGATATTATCTAAAAAAAATACAAAAGTTATTTCTATAGACCGAGATAATTTTGTTGAATCATTTTCAAAAGAAATAAGTAAAGAATATAAAAATAGATTCGAATTCATTATTGATAGGTTCAGTAATTTAGAAAATATTTTAAAAAAACGTAATTTACAAAAAATTCCAGTTGCAATTATTTTTGATCTTGGTCTTTCCTCTTTTCAAATTGATAATCCTGAAAGAGGTTTTTCTTATCGACAAGATGGATTGTTAAAAATGACAATGGGAAAAAATAATATTACAGCCCATGATATTATTAATAAACTTGAACAAAAAGATTTAAGAAATATTTTTAGTTTATTTGGAGAAGATAAAGATTCAGGATTAATTGCAAAACTCATTGTGCAAAAAAGAGAAGACAAAGAAATTAGCTCAACACAAGAATTAGTAGAGATTATTTTAAGAGCCAAAAGATATAAAAACAGTAAATATAATAAAGTAGATTCCTGTGCAAAAATTTTTCAAGCAATTAGAATGGTTGTTAATCAGGAATTAACTGAACTTTATGAAGGCTTAATTTCTGCAATCAAAAATTTATCTATAGATGGAAAAATAGTTGTTATTAC
>VERQ01000017.1 GCA_018882565.1 Candidatus Fonsibacter sp.
ATTTTATACAAGCTAAAAAAAAAGGCGTTAAATTTTTATGCTATTCAAGTAAAGTAACTGATAAAGAAATAATTCTTAAAAATAAAATAGAAATTAAATTTTAATGAAAATAGAAAAAGAAGAATCTACTTCTGTTAAAATATATAATGAAACAGATTTTAAGGGTTTAAAAAAAGCCGGTGACCTTGCGGCTAGAGCTTTGGATTATATAGAAAAACTTATTAAACCAGGTGTTAAAACTGATTTTATTGATGAAGCTGCAAACAAATATCTAAATGATCATGGAGCATTTTCAGCTCCATTATTCTACAGAGGTTATACAAAATCAATCTGCACTTCTATTAATCATGTAGTTTGTCACGGGATTCCAGGTGATAAAGTTTTGAATGAAGGAGATATTGTTAATATTGATATCACTTCAATATTGGATGGCTACTATGGAGACACTAGCAAAACATTTGCCGTTGGAAATACTTCAGTAAAAGCGGAAAGGCTAATTAAAATAACTTATGAAAGCATGATGGAAGGCATTAAAATTTTAAAACCAGGAATTACTTTAGGTGACATTGGTTATGCTATTCAATCTTATGCTGAATCTCATGGCTGTTCCGTTGTTAGGGATTTTTGTGGACATGGGATTGGCAAAACATTTCATGAGGAGCCTAATATTTTGCATTATGGAAAAAAAGGTGAAGGAATGAAGATTAAAAAAGGCATGGTTTTTACAATTGAACCAATGGTTAATTTAGGAGAATATCACACTAAAGTATTACAAGATGGTTGGACTGCAGTTACAAAAGACAAATCCTTATCAGCACAATTTGAACACACAGTTGGTATAATTGATAATGGATACGAAATTTTTACTTTATAATAAAATAGTGTTAATGCATTATAACGTATCTAAATGATCTCAAGATATTCACGCGAACAAATCGCAAAAATTTGGCAACCTGAAAATAAATATAAAATCTGGCTTGATATTGAAATTTATGCGGCAGAGGCAATGGAAAAGTTTAAAATTATTCCAAAAGGCATCGCTAAAGAAATAAGAAAAAAAGCTAAAATTAATCCTGATAGAATTGATCAAATCGAAAAAAAAGTAAAGCATGACGTTATTGCTTTTCTTACTTCAATAACAGAAAAAGTTGGGCAAAAAGCAAAATTTTTACATCAAGGCATGACGTCTTCCGACGTGTTAGACACTTGTTTTAACATTCAGCTTTACCAATCAGGAAAAATTATTTTAAAGGATTTAGAGGACCTTTTAAAAATTTTAAAAACAAAATCTTTAAAATATAAAAAAACAGTTTGCGTTGGTAGAAGTCATGGAATTCATGCTGAACCTGTAACTTTTGGATTAAAACTTCTTACTTACTATGCAGAATTTAAAAGAAACAAGAAAAGAATGGAGCAAGCAATCAATGAGATATCAACTTGTGCAATCTCTGGAGCTGTTGGAACTTTTGCTCATATCAATCCAGGTATTGAACAATATGTTGCAAAAAAATTTAAATTCAATGTAGAACCAATTTCAACGCAAGTAATTCCTAGAGATCGTCATGCTTATTTCTTTAGCGTACTTGCAATAATAGCATCTTCTGCCGAAAGATTAGCCACTGAAATAAGACACCTGCAAAGAACTGAAGTTTTGGAAGTTGAGGAATATTTTTCAGCGGGACAAAAAGGCTCTTCAGCAATGCCACATAAAAGAAATCCAGTTTTATCTGAAAACATTTCGGGACTTGCAAGATTGATTAGAAGTTATGCTTTTCCAGCTTTAGAGAATGTAGTTTTATGGCACGAAAGAGATATTAGTCATTCAAGTGTCGAAAGAAATATCGGTCCAGATGCAACAGTTACATTAGATTTTGTATTATCTAGACTTGCTGGGATAATTAAAAATTTAATTGTTTACCCAAAAAATATGCAAAAAAATTTAGAAAAATTTAATGGACTTATTTTTTCTCAAAATGTTCTTTTAAAATTAACTCAAAAAGGAATGACGAGAGAGCTCGCTTATAAAGTTGTTCAAAAAAATGCTATGAAAACGTGGTCCGCAAATGAAAGTTTTTTTGATAATTTAAATAATGATAAACAAATTAAATCTAAATTATCCACAGACGATCTTAAAAAATTATTCAACATGAATTCTCATTTAAGATACATTAATACTATCTACGGAAGAGTATTTAAAAGCTGATGGCTAAAGGAAAACAAATATACGAAGGCAAAGCTAAAATATTGTACGAAGGTCCTGAAAAAGGAACTTTAATTCAATATTTCAAAGATGATGCCACAGCATTTAATAATAAAAAAAAAGCAATTATCGACGGTAAAGGTGTTTTAAATAACAGAATTTCTGAATTTCTATTATCTCAATTAAATCAGATAGGAATCAAAACACATTTTATAAAAAGATTAAATATGCGTGAACAGCTTATTAAATCTTTAGAAATTATTCCAATTGAAGTAGTAGTTAGAAATATTGCTGCTGGAACTTTTTCGACTAGACTTGGAATTAGTGAAGGAACAGATCTTAGTAAGCCTATTTTAGAATTTTATTATAAAAATGACGAGCTTGGCGACCCGTTAGTTAACGAAGAACACATTCTTGCATTAAATTGGGCAACTCAAAGTGAATTGATCCATATTTCTGAACAAGCTTTAAGAATTAATGACTTTCTAGTTGGATTATTTAGAGGAATTGGAATTAAGCTTGTTGATTTTAAACTAGAATTTGGAAGACAATGGAATGGGGATGAAGTTGAAGTTTTTTTGGCTGATGAAATTAGTCCTGACACATGCAGATTATGGGATGTAAAAGATGAAAGAAAATTAGACAAAGATAGATTCAGAAGAGATCTTGGTGGATTGGTTGAAGCATATCAAGAGGTTGCCCGTAGACTTGGAATCATGCCAGAAGGTTCAAATATTAAAGAAATTAAGACAGGTGTTTCAAAAAATTTAACCGCTTTAAAAAAAAAATAAAAACTTGAAGTTACAAGTCATTGTTACATTAAAAAAGGATGTTTTAGATCCTCAGGGTTCTGCAATTAAAAGTTCTTTGTCTAATATGGGCTTTAAAAATATTGAAAGTTTAAGACAGGGAAAAACATTTGAAATAATTGTAAAAGAAAAAGATGAAAAAGTTGCTCTTTCTAAGGCTAAAGATATGTGCGAAAAGCTTTTAGCAAATTTGACGATTGAGGACTATTCAGTAAAAGCTATTAAAGAATGAAAGCCAGCGTCATTGTTTTTCCTGGCTCTAATTGTGATCGCGATGTCAAAATCTCCCTTGAAAAATTTGGCATAAAAACATCAATGGTATGGCATGCAGACGCTAAACTTCCAAAATCAGATCTAGTTGTTCTTCCGGGAGGATTTTCATATGGAGATTATTTAAGATGTGGAAGCATTGCTTCTAAATCAAGAATTATGAAGGAAGTTATAACTCATTCAAAAAAAGGGGGTTTAGTAATGGGTATCTGTAACGGTTTCCAGGTCCTTGTTGAATCACAACTTTTGCCTGGTGTTCTAATAAGAAATATTAATCTTAAATTTATATGCAAAAATATAACTGTAAAAGTAACAAATAATAAAACTAATTTTACATCTAAAACCAGCAGAAATTCAGTGCTTGAAATTCCAATCGCTCATAACGAGGGAAATTATTTTGCAAGCAAAGATTTAATTGATGAGCTGGAAGATAATAATCAAATTGTACTTCAATATTGTGATGCTGCTGGAAATATTACTGAACAATGCAATCCTAATGGTTCAATTAAAAATATTGCAGGAATAGTAAATAAAAAAGGGAATGTATTTGGCCTTATGCCTCATCCTGAAAGAGCCTCAGACGAACTTTTGGGTGGAATGGATGGATCATTAATTTTCAAATCTTTAAAATAATTATGCAAGAAGTTAATCAAGAACTAGCAATAAAACACGGTCTTACGGCCGATGAGTATAATAAAATAATTAAATTAATGGGAAGAAATCCAAACTTAGTAGAGCTTGGAATTTTTTCGGCAATGTGGAATGAGCACTGTTCATATAAATCCTCAAGAATTTGGTTGCAGACATTGCCTACAAAAAACAAATATGTAATCCAAGGACCTGGTGAAAATGCAGGTGTTGTTGATTTTGGTGATGGAGATGTTGTTATTTTCAAAATTGAAAGCCATAACCACCCTTCTTATATTGAACCCTATCAAGGTGCAGCAACTGGAGTTGGTGGAATATTAAGAGATGTTTTTACAATGGGGGCAAGACCTGTTGCTAATCTAAATTCTATAAGATTTGGCTCTCCTAATCATGAAAAAACAAAATATTTATTAAACGGAGTAGTTTCTGGAATCGGTGGATACGGTAATTGTATAGGCGTTCCAACTGTTGGGGGTGAGACTGAATTTGATCAATGTTACAATGGAAATATTTTAGTTAATGCCATGAACATTGGTGTTGCTAAAAAAAATAAAGTTTTTTATTCAATTGCAAGTGGCGTTGGCAACCCAGTTGTCTACGTTGGTTCAAAAACAGGTAGAGATGGAATCCATGGAGCAACAATGGCATCAGCTGAATTTGATGAAGACTCTGAATCAAAAAAACCAACTGTACAAGTTGGCGATCCATTTACTGAAAAATTGTTATTAGAGGCATGCTTAGAATTAATGCAAAAAAAATCTATAGTTTCAATTCAAGATATGGGCGCGGCCGGTCTTACTTCTTCTTCTATAGAAATGGCCTCAAAGGGTGATCTTGGAATTAAAATAAACTTAAATTTAATTCCTTGCAGAGAGAATAACATGACTCCTTATGAAATTATGCTCTCTGAAAGTCAGGAAAGAATGTTGATGGTTTTAAAAAAAGGAAAAGAAAAAGAGGCTAGAAAAATATTTGAAAAATGGGGTTTAGATTTTGCAATTATAGGACAATTAACAAATTCAAAAAAACTTGAACTTGAGTTTAATAAAAAAAATGTATGTAGCATACCAATTCATTCATTAGGTGATAACGCGCCTAAGTATAAAAGAGATTTCATAACTTATAGTTATCCAAAAGCAATTAATCACGACTCTGATATTGAAAAATTGGATATTAAAGATTCATTAATTAAAATTTTATCTCATCATAATTACTCAAACAAATCATGGGTTTGGGAACAGTACGATCACATGGTAATGACTGACACAATTCAAAAACCTGGCGGTGACTCTGCTGTTGTTCGATATCACGGAAAAAATAAAGGAATAGCCGCTACAGTAGATTGTGTGCCAAGATATTGTAAAGCTCACCCAAAGTCTGGAGCAATGCAGGCTGTATGTGAAACTTGGAGAAATTTAATTTCTGTTGGAGCTCAACCTATTGCTATTACTAATTGTTTAAATTTTGGAAATCCTGAAAAAAAAGAAATTATGGGTCAGTTTGTAGATAGTATCAATGGAATGAAAGAAGCGTGCGAAGCTTTAAATTACCCAGTGATATCTGGAAACGTGTCTTTGTATAATGAAACAAATGGTATTGCCATTTATCCAACCCCGACAATTGGCGGTGTTGGTCTTTTAAAAAATATTAATAATATGATGACATTTAATTTTAAAAATACAGAAAGTATTATTGCGGTTATAGGAGAAACATCGGGTCACTTAAGTCAAAGTGCTTTAATTTATGATGTTATAGGAGACAAAGAAGGTCCTCCTCCTCAGATTAATTTAAAGGAAGAAAAGAAGAATGGTCTTTTTGTCAGCGATCTAATCAAAGGTAAATTAGTTAATGCAGTTCATGATATTTCTCACGGTGGAATAATCGTTACATTGGCTGAAATGTGTATAGCCTCTAATATTGGTGCAAAAATTAAAGTTTCAGGATCAAATAGCGATAAAATCAAATATTTATTTTCAGAAGATCAGGCTAGGTATTTAATTGAAATTAGTAAAAAAAATTTAGAAAAAATTAAAAAAACTGCAAGCACTAAAAATATTAAAATAGATATTATTGGCAAAACGCAAAGTGAGATATTTGAAGTAGAAAATGATTTAAAAATCAGTGTTAAAGAATTAAAGACAAAAAATGAAAGCTGGTTTAAAAATTATAACAAAAATTAACTATGGCTATTAAGCAAGAAGAAATTCACAAGTTACTTAAGGAAGGCTTTCCTGATGCAGATATTGAAATAAATGATCTGGCTGGTGATGATAATCATTATGCTGCTAAAATTAAATCTTCAAAATTTAAAGGCAAGACTAGAGTTCAACAACATCAAATGGTATACGCTTCTCTTAAAGGAAAAATGGGTAACGAATTGCACGCATTAGCACTAACAACAGAAGAAAAATAATATGACAAATGTTAATGAAAAAATAAAAGATATTATAACTAAAAACGATGTTGTTTTATTCATGAAAGGTACTCCTGAAATGCCTCAATGTGGATTTTCAATGACAGTCAGTAATATTTTAAAAGAACTAAAAGTAAAATTTAGTGGAGTTAATGTTTTGGCTGATCCTGAGATAAGACAGGGAATTAAAGATTTTAGTAACTGGCCAACTGTTCCTCAGCTTTATGTTAAAGGAGAATTTATTGGTGGCTGCGATATTGCTAAAGAAATGTACGAAAAAGGTGAATTACAAAAAATTCTTAAATAAAAAATTATCTAGAATAATATTCAACAACTAACTTAGGTTCCATTTGTACCGGATATGGGATCTGATCGTATTTTGGAACTTTATTAAATTTTGCTGTCATTTTTTTATGATCAGCAACAATATATTCTGGGACTTCTCTCTCTTTACTTTGAGTTGCACCAATAATTGGTATTGATTGTTTGAATGAATCTTTAATTTCTATTTCATCATTTTCAGAAACTAAGTAACTAGAAATATTTACTTTTCTTCCATTCACTTTGACTTTTCCATGATTAATTATTTGTCTTGCAGCAAAAACAGTGATTGCAAATTTTGCTCTATAAATAACTGCGTCTAATCTTCTTTCTAATAAACCAACTAAATTTTCTCCTGTATCACCTTTTTTCTTATAAGCTTTTCTAAAAAGATTTCTAAATTGTCTTTCGCTCATATTGCCGTAATAACTTTTTAATTTTTGTTTAGCTTGTAATTGAATATTGTAATCCGAAGGTTTTCCTTTGCTTCTTTGTCCGTGTTGACCTGGACGATATGCTCTAGTGTTGAAAGGGCTTTTTGGTCTTCCCCAAAGATTAACACCAAGTCGTCTATCAACTTTATGAGTAGAATTTATTCTTTTTGTCATATTTTAAAGTGCCCTGTTATAATAACCCCCATTCTTTTAGTCAATGTTACTCTCATTCTTTATATTTAATTAAAGAACTAATAACGCCTGATAAAGTTCTGATTTCCTGCGTAGAAAGTGAACTTCGATGAAAAATATTTTTAACACTTCTAATCATTTGTTGCTTTTTTTCCTCTGGCTTCAAAAAACCTACCTTATCTAAATGAGTTATTAAAAAATCTAAAAAAGCATTAACTTCTTTCTTCTTCGCATCTTCACTTCTATATAAATTCTTAACAATAGGTTCAAATTTTTTGGAAGAAATAAACAATTCAAAAGCAAAAACGGTTACTGCATGAGACAAATTCAATGACTTAAACTTATTGCTTGTTGGAATATTAACCAAATAATTTGCGTTAATAAGATCGTCATTACTTAAACCTGATGCCTCTGGTCCAAAAAAAATTCCAATTTTTTTATTAAGAGAACTTTGTTTTTTTACAATCTTAACAGCATCATTTAAATCTATAATTTTTTTATTAACCGATCTACTTCTTGATGTGGTTGCAAAAACATAATCTAAATCTGATACTGCTTGATCATTGTTTAAAAATACTTTTGCTTTATGAACAATGTCTTTAGCATCTACTGCCGTGTATGTTGCGCTTTTATTTGGCCAACTATCTCGTGGCGAAACTAATCGTAAATTTTCAAAATTAAAATTTTTTAATGATCTTGCTGCAGCTCCTATATTTTCTCCAAGTTGAGGTCTAACTAAAATAAAATTAATATTTTTAAAGAGCATTACAAGTTTGCAGGCGCTTTATCTTTGTATAACTTGTAATCAATACTATCTATTAACGCTCTAAATGAAGCTTCAATTATGTTTGGGGAAACTCCAATGGTAAACCATACGTCACCTGTATTGTCGGTGCTTTCAATTGACACTCGGGTAATCGCATTGGTTCCAGTATTTAAAATTCTAACTTTATAATCGACTAATCTTAAATCTTTTAAATACTCACTATATTTTCCAATATTATTTACATTAGATCTAATCGCATTATCAATTGCATTAACCGGTCCATTACCTGATCCTTCGCAAATGATATCTTTTTTATCAACCTGCAAAACAACTGTTGCATAAGAGTTAACAGGATCGTTGTCGCTATTTTTACTAACTTTAACTTCATATTTTTTAATATTTAAATAATTAGGTACTTCTCCTAATAATCTTCGTGTTAACAATTCAAATGAAGCATCAGCCCCATCATAAGCATACCCGATAAATTCCCTATCTTTAACCTGTTCTAATAATTTTTGAACTTTTGGATCATCTTTATTAATTTTAATATTTAACTTTTCTAATCTTGATAAAATATTTGATCTTCCAGATTGATCGGAAACAACAATATTTCTTTTATTACCTATAGATTCAGGAACAATATGCTCGTATGTTTTTGGATTTTTTTCAACCGCAGAGACATGGAGTCCGCCCTTATGCGAAAAGGCTGAAGCCCCAACATAAGCAGCATGATTATTAGGTTTTCTATTTAATATTTCATCTAGCAATCTAGAACATTCGGTTAGATATTTAATTTTTTTTTCTTCTACTGAAATATCAAATCTATCTCTAAAATAATTTTTAAATAATAAAGTTGGAATAATGGACACAATATTTGCATTACCACATCTTTCGCCTAAACCATTAAGGGTTCCTTGTACTTGTCTTGCTCCAGATCTAATAGCGGCTAATGTATTTGCCACTGCATTTTCAGTATCATTATGAGTGTGGATACCTAAATTTTTTCCAGGAATAACTTTTGCCACATCATTTACAATTTCTTCAATTTCAAATGGTAAAGTGCCGCCATTAGTATCGCACAGAACAATCCATCTTGCTCCATTATCATAAGCTGAACGAATACATTTTAATGCATAATCTTTATTATTTTTATAACCATCAAAAAAATGTTCAGCATCAAACATGTACTCTCTATTATTTTTTACAAAATGTTTTGTAGTATCAACGATATTTTCTAAATTCTCTTCTTTTGAAATTCCCAAAGCTACATCTACGTGAAAGTCCCATGTTTTTCCTACAATACAAACGGACTTAGTATTAGAATTTAAAATAGCAGAAAGACCTGGATCATTTTCAGCGCTTCTCCCTGATTTTTTTGTCATCCCAAAGGCAACTAAAATTGAATTTGATAATTTTGGAGGTTTGTTAAAAAAATTAGTGTCAGTTGGGTTAGCTCCTGGCCAGCCCGCCTCAATATAATCAACTCCTAATTTAGACAATGCAGTAGCAATACGATTTTTTTCGTCTATAGAGAAATCAACTCCTTGAGTTTGCGCTCCATCTCTTAAAGTAGTGTCGAATATATAAATTTTTTCTTTACTCATTATTTATGTTTCCAATGTGTTTTATCGTTAAGATCTTCAATTAAAATTCCATTCTTCTCTAGGTCCAATCTAATTTTATCAGCTTTTTTAAAATCTTTATCTCTTCTAGCTAGATTTCTTTTTTCTATTAGATTTTCAATCTCACTAATATCAAGATTTGATTTTTTTCTTAAACTATTAAATTGCTCTACACTTTGCTCAAATAAACCAAGAAATTTTAGTGCAGAATTTAAATCTTTTTTTGCTTCGACATCACCAGTTTTTGCTTTGTTATAAAGACTATGAATGTTTGTTATAAATTTTGGTGTATTTAAATCATCTAATAAAATATTAAAAAGTTCATCGCTAATCTCATCTTCATTAGGTGAATAAAGACTATACCAATTTTCTAATATTTTTTTATTTGTTTCTAAAATTTTTAAATTCCAATCTAAAGGCTGCCTATAGTGTGTCCCTAAAATAGATAATCTAACAATCTGTCCATTAAAATCATTTTTTAAATTATTAATAGTTACAAAATTACCATCTGATTTTGACATTTTTTTTCCATCAACAGTTACATAGCCATTGTGCATCCAATACTTTGCAAAAATATTGGAATCATTTGCACAGATTGATTGCGCTATCTCATTTTCATGATGAGGAAAAATAAGATCTAATCCTCCACAATGTAGATCAAATTCTTTGCCCAAATACTTTTCTGACATCGCAGAACATTCTATATGCCAACCAGGCCTTCCCTTTCCCCAGGGCGATTCCCAAAAGGGCTCTTTATCTTTTGAAGGTTTCCATAATACAAAATCTAAAGGATTATTTTTTAATTCGGAAATTTCAACTCTTGAGCCAGAAATTAAATCTTTTGGATTTTTATTTGATAATTTTCCATAATCTTTAAATTTATTTACATTAAAATAAATATTGCCATCTTTGATATATGCAAATTTTTTGTTTAATAAATTTTCAATCATTTGAATCATGCCTTTAATATTTTCCGTAGCTTTTGGTTGATTATTTGGCAGTAAACAATTTAAATATTTGCAATCTGCTAAAAAAATATCTGTGACAGTTTTTGTAAGCTCATTAATATCAATTTTTAATTCATTAGCTCTTTGTATGATTTTATCATCTATATCAGTGATGTTTCTTACGTAATTGACTTTGTTTTTTCCAAAATTTTTTATTAAAATTCTATATACAAGATCAAAAATGATTAATGGTCTAGCATTACCAATATGAGGCTCGTCATAAACGGTTGGACCACAAACATACATTCCAACTGAATTTTTATTTAAAGGAATAAATTCTTCTTTTTCTCTACTTAAAGTATTGTAAATTTTTAAACTATTCATTGTTATCAAATTTACAAATTGGAATTAAGTTCATTTTGTGAAGGTTTCTTTTTCTAATTTTTAAATATTTTTCATAATTTTTATCTTTTGGATCGAGCATAGCTTTTTCTAAATCTTGATAGGACATTCCTAATTGACGTTCATCAGTTCTTCCATCAGCCCATAATCCATCAGTAGGCTCTGCTTTGATAATGTCTTCTAATATTTTAAGTTCCTTACCCATATCCCATACTTGAGATTTTAAACAATCTGCAATTGGAGAAATATCAACGCCGCCATCTCCATATTTTGTAAAAAATCCAACTCCAAAATCTTCAATTTTATTTCCAGTTCCAACAACAATGCCATTATTTGCTCCCGCTACTTGATAAAGAGTAGCCATTCGCAATCTTGCTCTGGAATTAGCAAAAGCTAATTCATTGTTAAATTGTCCTAATGTTTTTTCAAAACTATTAAAAACTTCATCTAAATTAATAATGACTTCATCTACATTAGAAAATTTATTTTTTAACCATTTCAGATGCGCTCTACTTAAATCGTCTTGAAATTTTAATTGTCTAATTGGCATAGACAATGCTTTTACTTTCATCCCGGTCATTGCGGAAATAGTACTTACGACCGCTGAATCAATCCCTCCTGAAACCCCAACTACTAGGCTGTCAGGTTTCTTTTCCATTGAATTACAATAGTTTTTGATCCAGTTTTTAATAAATTGAATTCTATCTGCTGCTGTCATCATAATATTTTTACTTTTTTTTAAGTTTGAAGCAAAAAAATTATTAAAAAATAATTTTTAAGAAGCTTTTCTAATGGAATTTATTGAGTATTTTGAATTTTTCTTAATTTCTTCAGAAATAAGGAAGGCCAACTCAATAGCTTGATTTGCATTCAATCTAGGATCACAATGTGTGTGGTATCTACTTGATAAATCTTTATCAGTAATATTTTGTGCTCCACCAATACATTCTGTGACATTTTTCCCTGTCATTTCAATGTGAAGTCCTCCAGCATAAGTTCCCTCTCCTTGATGAACATCGAAGAAACTTTTTACTTCAGAAATTATGTCCTTGAATGGTCTAGTTTTAAATCCAGTAGTAGATTTGATAGTGTTACCGTGCATGGGGTCGCACGACCAGATTACTTTTTTATTTGCCTTTTTTACGGCTTGAATAAGCTTTGGTAAAAATTTTTCGACTTTATCATGACCAAATCTAGCTATTAAAGTTATTCTCCCAGCCTCGTCCTCTGGATTTAACACTTCAATTAATTTGATTAATTCTTTTGGATCTAAACTAGGTCCACACTTAATTCCTATTGGATTTTTGATTCCTCTACAAAACTCCACATGAGCGCCATCTATTTGTCTTGTACGATCTCCAATCCATAAAAAATGTGCTGAAGTATCGTGATGTTCTCCCGTTGTTGAATCTACTCGTGTCATTGCTTCTTCGTAAGGAAGATGCAAAGCCTCATGGCTCGTGTAAAAATTAACAGTTCTTAATCTTCGATTTTGTTCAATAGTTATTCCGCAAGCATGCATAAAATTTAAAGCTTCCATAACTTTATTTTGAATCTCTTTAAATTTTTTATCTGCACTCTTATTTACAAAATCCATATTCCATAAATGAACTTTACTTAAGTCAGCAAAACCCCCTTGAGAAAATGCTCTTAATAAATTCAATGTTGAGGCAGATTGCGAATAAGACTTTAACAGTCTGGCAGGATCTGGTCTTCTTGACTGCTCATCAAATTTCATACCGTTAATATTATCTCCTAAATAACTAGGAAGCTCTTTCCCATCTACAACTTCTGTGGAAGAACTTCTTGGTTTAGAGAATTGACCTGCGACTCTACCTATTTTTACTATTGGTAAATGCGATGAAACGGTAAGTATTAAAGAAACCTGTAAAATAACTTTAAATAAATCTCTAATATTATCAGGATGAAATTCTTCAAAACTCTCAGCGCAATCTCCTCCTTGAAATAAAAAAGCCTTTCCTTCGCTCACTTCTCCTAACATATGTTTAAGTGTGCGTGTCTCTCCTGCAAAAACAAGTGGAGGAAATTTAGAAATTTCTTTCAAAACTTCGTTTAATTTACCTTCGTTATCATAAACAGGTAAATGCTTTGCAGTTTTTGCTCTCCAAGAATTTGGTTTCCAATTTTTCATATTCAACCTACAGTATATATAGAGAGAGTTCTAAGCCTACAAGAATAAATTATTCAACTGTAACAGATTTGGCTAAATTTCTTGGCTTATCTATGTCGTTACCTTTTTTTAAAGCAACATAATACGCGAGCAACTGTAAAGGGATATTGCTTAAAAAAGGAGAAAGAAATTTATGAATTTTTGGAATTCTAATTTCTGACCAAATATTTTCACTAGTCGCAACCTCTTCAGCATGATCTGAAATTAATAAAATTTTTCCACCTCGAGCAATAACTTCCTGCATATTGGAAATTGTTTTTTCATAAAATCTATCTTTAGGGGCAATAACGATAACTGGCATTCCATTTTCAACTAAAGCTAAAGGACCATGCTTCATTTCTCCAGCTGGATAACCTTCTGCGTGTAGGTAAGTAAGCTCTTTAAATTTAAGAGCGCCTTCCAATGCTATTGGATACGAAAGTCCTCTGCCTAAAAACATTGAACCTTTAATGTCTATAAAATCTACTGCTAGCTCTTCAATTATTTTTTTATTATTTAAAATTAATGCAACATTAGAATGAATTTTTTCCAAATCTTTAACAACATTCAGATACTCCTCTTCTTTTATTTCATTTCTAATTCTTGCAATTTTTAAAATGAATAATAAAAGAACTAAAATCTGTCCTGTGAAAGCTTTTGTTGAGGCAACGCCTACTTCTGGTCCGACATGAATTGGTAATACCAAATCTGATAATCTTGATAATGAACTTTCAGTAACATTTACAATTGCACATGTTTTTGCTCCTCTTTTTTTACAAAAATCTAATGCTGCGATCGTATCTGCAGTTTCTCCTGATTGAGAAACAAAAATATAGAGTTCATTTTCTTTTATTTTATTATTTCTGTATCTAAATTCTGATGCAACATCTACGCTCACATCTAGGTTAGTAAACTCTTCAAACCAATACTTACCAACTATACAAGCATGATATGCTGTACCGCACGCTATTAAGTTAACTTTTGTAATTTTTTTGGGGTCAACTGGAAAGTTAACTATATTGATCTCTTTTCTTATTTTATCTAGATATTCGTTAATACATTTTTTAATAACATCTGGTTGTTCAGAAATTTCTTTGGACATAAAATCTTTAAAATTTCCTTTGCTATAATTTCCCTCTTCATTGGCTAATTTATGTATTTTTTTTTCAATTTTTTTCTTATTTTTATCAAAAAATTCAATTTTATCTTTGGTTAATACGCATACATCTCCATCATCAAGATAAGAAACTTCTTTTGTCATGGAGTTTAAAGCATAAGAATCTGATCCTATATATTTTTCTTTATCTGAATAGCCAACAGCAAGAGGACTTCCTCTTCTTGCTCCAACAATTAAATTATTAAATTTTTTAAAAATAATGCCCAATGCAAAACTTCCCTCTAATTTTTTTAAAGTTTCAAATACAGAGTCTAGATAATTCATCTTTTTTAAATTCTCTGTAATAAGATGAGTTACAACCTCAGTATCTGTTTGTGATTTAAAAATATGTCCTTTTTCTATTAGTTCTTTTTTAATAATTGCAGAATTTTCAATGATTCCATTATGAACAACCGACACTTCTTCTGAGGAATGTGGATGAGCATTTACCTGATTTGGAATTCCATGAGTAGCCCAACGAACATGACCAATTCCAATATTTCCAGACAATGAAGTTTTTTTAATTAATTTTTCTAAATCTGAAACTTTACCAGCGCACTTATTTTCTACTATTTCTCCATTGTAAATTGTTGAAATTCCAGCAGAGTCATAACCTCGATATTCAAGTTTTTTTAAAGATTCTAAAATTTCTTTAGAAATATCTTTATAACTGGCAATACCAATAATACCGCACATAAATTATTTTTATTTTTTTCTTTTTTTAAATTCTCTTTGAGAGACTCTACTTAAAGCAAGAGCGTTATCTTTTACATCTTTGGTAATAATGGATCCTGCTCCGATCACTGTATTTTTTCCTATTTTAACTGGCGCAACTAATGAACTATTTGACCCTATAAAAGCATTATCTAAAATTTTAGTTTTATATTTATTTTTACCATCATAATTGCATGTAATTGTTCCTGCGCCAACATTAACATTTTTTCCTAACACTGAATCTCCAATATAACTTAAGTGGTTAACTTTAGAATTTTTCCCAACTCTAGATTTTTTAATTTCAACAAAATTTCCAATTTTAGAATTATCATCTAAAACTGTATCGGGTCTTAATCTTGCAAATGGTCCAATAGTTACATTGTTTCCAATTTTTGTTTTCTCTATATATGAAAAACTTAAAATTTTAACATTATTTCCGATTTTAACACCCTTGCCGATGACAACATAAGGTTCGATTAAAACATTTTTTCCAAATTTTGTGTCTGATGATAAATAAATTGAGTCTGAAGAAATTAATTTAACTCCTTTTTTAATTACTGCTTTTTTAATTTTATTTTGTAATAATTTTTCAGATTCAATCATAATGAAATTTATAAATAACTTTAATTCAAATTTATGATTTATTGCTATTTGAACAATGTTACTATAGTAATGATTTAAATAATTTAACTCACAAATTATTTCTTTTAACTACTAATTTTCTTCAATTAATTTATGAGCAAAGCAATAGTTTTTGATCTGGACGGAACACTTGTAGATTCCGCTCCTGATTTAATGGATGCTCATAATTATGTAATGCAAAAATTCGGTTATCACCAAAAACCACTTACAGATATACGTCATTTGGCTGGCAGAGGTGCTGCTAATATGATTTTAAGTTCTTTGAAAGAAGAAGAAAAAAAATTCGATCAGAATATTCATAAAAAAATGACTGACGAATTTATTAATTATTATAGAGAAAATATTTCAAAAAAATCACAAATTATTAAAGGAGTTAATAAGTTTCTTGCTTGGGGAAAATCTCAAAAAATTAATTTTGCTATTTGCACCAATAAAATGGAATCTTTGGCCAAGAAACTTCTTAAAGAAATTAATCTCATTGAATATTTTGATTACATTGCAGGAGCTGATACTTTTGAATGTAGAAAACCTGATCCAAGACATTTAACAAATATATTAGAAATTTTAGATGTTAAAAAAGAAGATAGCATTATGGTTGGTGATAGCGAAACAGATGCCGAAACTGCAAGAATAGCGAAAGTGAATTTTATTCTGGTAAAAGGCGGTTATACTGAGAAAGATCATAATAGTATTTATCATAATCATTTTATTAATGACTTTACTGAAATGAATGGAATATTATCTAAAATGAAATTTTTAAATTAATTATGTATTTTGTTAAAAAGACACCCGCAGAAAAAAGAGCTGACTTACAAAAAAAATTAAAAACAGGAAAACTTGTTCGCTTTCCAGGAGCATACAATCCCTTAGTTGCAAAATTAATTGAAGAAATTGGCTATGAGGGCGTTTATATTTCAGGCGCTGTTATGGCTAATGATTTAGGAATTCCTGATATTGGACTTACAACTTTAACTGAAGTTTCTTATAGAGCCGAACAAATTGCAAGAGTTACAAATCTACCTTCAATTGTTGATGCTGACACTGGATTTGGTGAACCTATGAATTGTGCGCGAACAATTGAAACGTTTGAAAATTTTGGAGTTTCCGGTTGTCACATTGAAGATCAGGTTAATCCGAAAAGATGTGGGCACTTAGACAATAAAGATGTTGTTAGCACAAGTGAGATGGTTAAAAAAATTAAATCAGCAGTCAAAGCTAGAAAAGATAAAAACTTTTTAATTATAGCAAGAACTGATGCTAACGCTGTTGAAGGTTTAGACAAAACAATTTCAAGAGTAAAAGCTTATGTTGATGCTGGAGCAGATATGATTTTTCCTGAGGCGTTAAAAGATGAAAAAGAATTTGAAAAAATGAGAAAAGCTACAAAAGCTTATTTGCTTGCTAATATGACTGAATTTGGAAAATCAAAATTACTTTCTACTAAAGAGCTTAATAACCTTGGTTATAATTTAGTTATTTACCCAGTAACAACACAAAGATTAGCATTAAAAAATGTTGAGGACGGATTGAGGCAGATATTCAAGGATGGTCATCAAAATAATGTAATTGATAAAATGCAGACTAGAAAAAGATTATATGAATTAGTTGATTATGAAAAATACAGTGAATTTGATAGCTCTATTTTTAAGTTTTCTAAAAAAGGACATGAATAAAGATGGCTGAAGTTGAAATTAAGAAAGGACTAGTTGGCGTTATCGCTGATGAAACTAAAGTTTCAGAGGTAATGCCAGATATCAATTCTTTAACCTATAGAGGTTATGCGGTTCAAGATCTAGCTGAAGTGTGTGTGTTTGAGGAAGTTGCTTACTTATTATTACATGGAGAACTTCCAAATAAATCGCAACTAGCTAAATTTCAAGAGGAAGAAAGAAGCAATAGAGAAATTAGTTCTAATTTAAAAAAAGTTATTCAAAACTATCCTAAAAATGCACATCCAATGGATACTACCAGAACTTCTGTTAGTCATTTAGGTTTGGAAGACTCAGAAGCCTCAACAAATACAATCGAAGCTAATTATAATAAATTTATAAAAATTTTTGCAAAAACTCCCACAACAGTTGCTGCAAATTTTAGAACAAGAAAAGGACTAGATATAATAGATCCCAATAAAGATTTAAGCTTCAGCGAAAACTTTTTTCATATGTGCTTTGGAAAAGTTCCAAGTAAAGATGTGGTTAAAGCATTTGATGTGTCTTTAATTTTATACGCTGAACATAGTTTTAACGCTTCAACTTTTGCTTCACGAGTTATAACAAGCACACTTGCTGATATTCATAGTGCAATTGTTGGAGGAATTAGTGCTTTAAAAGGTCCGTTGCATGGCGGAGCCAATGAAGTCGTAATGGAAATGTTCTTTGATATTAAAGAACCTGAAAATGCTGAAAAATATATTCTAAATAAAATAAAAAATAAGGATTTAATTATCGGTTTTGGTCATCGTGTTTATAAAAAAGGAGATTCTAGAGTTCCTACAATGACTAAATATTATTACAAAACTGCTGAGTTTTATAAAAATGAAAAATTTCCTAAAATTTCTAAAATATTAGAAGAAACAATGATTAAAGAAAAAAATATATTTCCAAATTTAGATTTTCCATCAGGTCCTACTTATTATTTAATGGGATTTGATGTGGGAACGGGAACTTTATTTATAGTTCTTTGCGCCAGCGCTTCTTATATTGCCGTGCCTGCCGCAATACGCTTGGCGC
>VERQ01000065.1 GCA_018882565.1 Candidatus Fonsibacter sp.
ATTTTATCTCCTTCGGAAATTTTATCTCCAACCTTAACTTTAATATTTTTAATTTTACCTGAAAACTGAGAAGGAACCTCAACGCTTGATTTATCGCTTTCTAAAGTAATGATACCATCATTTTTTTTTATATTTTGATTTTCTTTTATAAGAACTTCTATAATTTCTACATTTTTAAAATTACCAATATTTGGAACTACTAAATCAACAATTTTAGCCATTTTAAACTATAGTTTTGTTGGAATAGGTTTTTTTGGATCAATATTATATTTTTTCATCGCATCAGTAGCTACTTTTGATGCAATTTTTTGCTCTTTTACTAAAGTGCTTAATGTAGAATATACAATAAATTCTTTGTTAACTTCAAAAAACTTTCTTAAATTTTTTCTAGTATCACTTCTTCCAAATCCATCCGTTCCCAAAGTTACATACGTACCAGGAATATAGTTTCTAATTCCCTCAGATAACGTTCTGATATAATCCGTTGCCGCTATAAATGGGCCTGTTCTTTTTTCAAAACATTTTTCTATATAAGTTTTTTCTGGTTTTTTATCTGGGTTTAATAAATTTTTTCTTTCAATTTCTATTGCATCTTTTCTTAATTCGTTAAAGCTTGTCACGCTCCAGATATCAGAATCAATTCCAAAATCAGAACTTAATATCTCCGCTGCTTTAATTACTTCATTTAATATTGCTCCAGATCCAAGCAACTGAACTTTAGTTTTTCCTTTATTATTGATCTCTTTAAATAAATACATACCTTTTAGGATGTCTTCCTTTTTTACGCCCTTAGGCATTGCGGGGTGTTTATAATTTTCATTTAAAGTTGTTATGTAATAAAAAACATTTTCTTGTTTTTCATGCATTCTTTTCAATCCGTCTTCGAATATCACTGCCAGTTCATAAGAAAAAGTTGGATCATAAGTTACGCAGTTTGGAATAGTAGAGGCCAATACTAAGCTATGACCATCTTGGTGCTGCAATCCTTCACCCGCAAGGGTGGTCCTTCCTGAAGTTGCTCCAATTAAAAAACCTCTACACTGAGCATCGCCAGCTGCCCAAGCAAAATCACCAATTCTTTGAAAACCAAACATTGAATAAAAAAGATAGATAGGAATCATTTCAATATTATGATTTGAATAAGACGTTCCAGCAGCTATCCAGGAAGACATAGCGCCAGCTTCTGTAATTCCTTCTTCTAATACTTGTCCACTTTTATCTTCGCGATAAGAACTTAACTGCTCTGAGTCTACAGGTTCATATTTTTGCCCCTCATGAGCATAAATTCCAATTTTTTGGAAAAATCCTTCCATTCCAAAAGTTCTTGCTTCATCAGGAATTATTGGAACTAATCTTGAAGAATATTCTTTGTCTCTTAACATTTTAGTAAGCATACTAACAAGAGCCATGGTCGTTGACAGTTCTCTATCGCCAGAATCTAAATAGGAAGATTCAAAAATTTCAGCAGTTGGGGTTTTTAAAGCTTTAGTCTTAGTTCTTCTTGTTGGAATAAAACCACCGAGTTGTTTTCTTCTTTCTTTGATGTATTGAATTTCTTCTGATTTTTCATCAGGTTTATAAAACTCTAAATTTTCAACTTGTTTATCTGTAATTGGAATATTAAATCGATCTCTAAAATAATACATATCATTCACATCCAATTTTTTTTGTTGATGGGTTGTATTGATACTTTCCCCGCTTTTACCCATTCCATAACCTTTAATAGTTTTTGCTAAAATTACCGTAGGAGATCCTTTGTGATTTTGAGCAGCATGATACGCGGCATATACTTTATGAGGATCATGACCTCCTCTATTAAGCTTCCATATATCCTCATCGGTCATATTTGAAACCAACTCTCTTAATTCTGGATATTTTCCAAAGAAATGACTTCTAACATAAGCTCCACCTTTCGCTTTGAATGCTTGGTATTCACCATCAACGCACTCTTCCATTCTTTTTAATAATAGGCCCGTCTTATCTTTTGCAAGAAGAGGGTCCCAATAAGATCCCCAAATAACTTTAATTACATTCCAGCCTGCTCCTCTAAATAAACCTTCCATTTCTTGAATTATTTTTCCATTACCTCTTACAGGACCATCTAATCTTTGAAGGTTGCAATTGATTACAAATACTAAGTTATCTAACTTTTCTCTTGCTGCTAAACTAATGGCGCCCGTTGATTCAGGCTCGTCCATTTCTCCATCACCTAAAAAAACCCAAACTTTTCTATTTTGATCTTCTATTAAAGATCTGTTTTGTAAATATTTCATAAATCTTGCCTGATAAATTGCCATGATAGGACCAAGACCCATTGATACTGTTGGAAATTGCCAGTAGTTTGGCATTAACCATGGATGAGGATATGAAGATAATCCTCCACCATCAACTTCTTGTCTAAAATTTTCTAATTGTTTTGTAGTTATTCTTCCTTCAAGAAAAGATCTTGCATAAATACCAGGAGCGCAGTGACCTTGAAAATAAATTAAGTCTCCCAGATTTTTTTCATTTTGGGCTTTCCAAAAATGATTAAAACCAACATCGTATAAAGTTGCGGCAGAGGCAAAAGTTGCAATGTGCCCTCCAAGCTCTGGAAGTTTTTTATTAGCACGTACAACCATACATGCAGCGTTCCATCTAATTAAAGATCTTATTTTGTTCTCTATGACTTGATCTCCAGGAGATTTAGTTTCCATCTCCCTCGGTATTGTATTTATATAAGGTGTTTTTTGATTGTAAGGTAAATTAGAACCAGAGATGTAGGCTTGATTAATTAATTTACCTAAAAGATAATTAGCTCTTTTTGGACCATCTCTTTCAACAACGCTATTCAACGACTCAATCCATTCTATAGTCTCTTGAGGATCCACATCACCAATACTGTCTTGATCAGAGGAATAGTTTGTAAATTTCTTGTATTCAACTTTTGTTTCAAAATTTTGCTTAGGCTCTTCTTTTATAATTTTTTTCTCGTGATCTGTCTTTTCTAAAACTTTCTCAGCTTCTTGAATGATCTTTTCTGTTTCCGGAAGTATAGATTTGTTATCCGCCACTTTTGAAGAACCTTCACCACTTAAAGTAGCTATTAATGATCCTTTTGAGACTTTGTCCCCAACTTTAACTTTTACACTTGAAATTTTACCATCAAAAGGAGAAGGAACCTCTACGCTTGATTTATCACTTTCTAATGTAAGTATGGGATCATTTTTCTTAATTTGATCACCTTCTTTTATTAATACTTCTATGATTTCAACATTCTTAAAATCCCCTATGTCAGGAACCTTAATTTCTAAATTCATAGAGTTTATTATATTTAAATATTTTTTATAAAACCATTAAAAGTTTGGCTTAAATATTAGGTTAAAATGACATTGTGAACTTTAAAATTTTGGTGCCCACAGCCGGAATCGAACTGGCCACCTCTTCCTTACCATGGAAGTGCTCTACCAACTAAGCTATGTGGGCATTTTGAATTTGAAATTTGTAATTTATAGTTGTTTGTAAATAAACATTTAAAACTAAATAATTAGCCATTAAAAACAATAAAATTACAAGCTATACGTTAGCAATCTTGACAACTGGCTATTATACCTATTAAACACAAGTCTCACTTTGAGTAATAGTATTCAAATTGAACAACATAATAACGAAAGTAAATAAACGTAAGATGAGTAGCATAAAAGGTAAAGTAAAGTGGTTTAACGGTAGCAAAGGCTACGGTTTTATTGAGAGAGACGACAAACAAAAAGACGTATTTGTCCATATGTCAGCTGTTAAAGATGCAGGAATTGATTATCTTGACGAAGGAGATGTTCTTACATTTGATATCGAAGATGGAAAAAAAGGTCCATCAGCTGTAAATTTAAAAAAAGTTTAATATCTAGATTTTTTTGATGGAGGAGGCTCACCCATGGGTATTCATTATGATTACAAGTCTAAACGTGGAGAAAGAGCTATGCTTAAAGAAGCGAAGAGAAAAGAACGTCTTGCTTTAAAAAAAGCTAAAAGAGCCTCAACCATACCCGCAAAAGAACCAGAACAAGAGATGCACGATATTAATAAGCCTATTACTTTGGATGATTTAACAAATCCAAACAAATAGTTCGCGTTTGAGTTTGATGATTAATAATCAAAAAGATTTAAAAAAAGAACGTCTTTCAGAAGCCCTTAGAGAGAATTTAAAAAAAAGAAAAGAATTTTTAAAAAAAGTTAAAGAAAGAAAAGCATGAGCGTTTTATCTGATCATTGGATAAAAAAAATGTCC
>VERQ01000066.1 GCA_018882565.1 Candidatus Fonsibacter sp.
CTTTCAATACTATCCTTTGAAATTCCAAAGATTTCGCAGTTAAATTTTTTAAATTCTTTATATAATTTTGAAAAATCTTTAGCTTCATTAGTGCAGCCCGATGTATTATCTCTTGGATAAAAATAGATAATTAAAAACTTATTTTTATTCTTTTTAAGCTCAAATTCCTTATTGTTACTAGATGGAATTTTAAAATTTGGGGCTAATTCTTTTTCTTTCATTATTAATATTATATTTAAAAAATAGAAAATACTTTATAAAATAGTTTTAATGAGGATAAAATCACATAAACAACTTGTTGAAGAAGCAATTTTAGAAATAGAAAATCTTACCCCCGAAGAAGCCAAAGCAAGATTAGATGATAATACCATCTTTATAGATATTAGAGACATCAGGGAATTATGGAGAGAAGGAACTGTTGAGAATTCAAAACATATACCCAGAGGCATGTTAGAATTTTGGTTAGATCCAAGTAGTCATTATTATAAGGAAGAGTTTTCGCTTGAGAAAAAAAAGATATTATTTTGCGCTCAAGGAATGAGATCGGCTCTGGCTGCTAAAACTTTAAAAGATATGGGCTTTACTAACGTAGCTCATGTTAAGGGTGGATTTGAGGCATTAAAGAAATTTGATTTTAAAATAGTGGAAGTTAAGAAAAAATAATTATTTCTTTGCTTCGCTTAGAACAAAGTCTAATCGGTCTTGTCCCCAAAACATCTTTGCATTTACTATAAAAGTTGGAACACCAAACACTCCTTTATTGAAAGCATCATTTGTTCTTTTAATAAGATCATTTTTAATTATTGGATCGTTATATTTTAATGAAAATAAATCAGCATTTACATCTTGGGCTTTTATAAACTTTAAAAATATTTCCTCGTCATTCATATTAATAGAGTCAACCCAGATGGCATTAAAAGCTTTATCAACAAATGATCTAAAGAAATTATCTTTTTCAGCAACTAACGCAGCTCGCATTAAATTAAGAGTCTTAATAGGGAAGTATCTATTGAATTGATATTTGACTTTGTATTTATCAGCCCAAAGTTTGCAGTCTTTAATTAAATATTTTGCTTTTAGAGGAATAAACGCAGGAGCCGTAATGCCCGCTAACTTATGAAGTCCACCCACAAGCGTTGGCATGTAATTAACTTTTTCGCCAGTTTCTTTTTCAAATTTTTTAATTTGTGTATGTGCGAGATATGAATAAGGACTTCCAAAATCAAAATAGAAATCTATTTTTTTCATAGTTATTTATAACTCTGAAATAAATTATTAGCTACTAAGACTTAATCAAATAATTTTAATTTTTGCGCAGCAAGAAGTCTTAAAATTAAATAAACACCAAGTCCTACAGGACCTACAAAATAAGTAAGCACCAAAGGTAATAAGACTATGTATTGAAGAGCTTTGTTTTTAGCAGCATCTGTAGCAATCCAAGCTCCAAGAATAAGATTTGCAGTTAAGAAATGTATCCAAAATAATAATAATACGTTTTTATCGCTTAAGACCTTCTTAAGCTGATCAATACCCATATAAAGTTCAAATGTTTTTCCTTTATCTAGAATGTTGGAAAATATTCCCTCCGAAGTATTTATATAAATGTAAAAAACATAAAAATAAGTAAGACCTAATATTAATGGAACAATTATACTGTTGACTAAAACTTTAGTTCCGTTCCATCCAGGCAAAAAAGCTAAAAGTATCCATAATGGAATAACGCCAATGTTTGTGAAATGATAAATCATTTCAAGAGTAAAAAAATCTTTTAAAGTGCTAAGCATGTGTTAGTAACGATTATTATATGAGATTCAATAAATCTGCAAAACAATCGATAAATAGCAGAGAGGATATCAAGGAGTTGTCTTTGAAATATCTTGATAAATATCAACCCTCAAAAAAAGATCTTAGAATTTATTTATACAGAAAAGTACTGGATACTGACTATTTAGATAAGGACAAAGAAAGTATTTTAAGAGAAATAGATATGGTTATTGATAACCTTGAGAGTATGGGAGTTATAAACGACACAATTTATTCTGAAATAAAATCAAAGAATTATTTGAAAAAAGGTTACTCATTAAACAAAATTAGAATGAATTTGGCTCAAAAAGGCATTGATGGGGAATTGTTAAAAAAGACAATGAACGATATTCAAAAAGATAATGTCGATCCTGATTTTTATGCAGCAATAAGGGTTTGTCGAAGAAGAAGAATAGGGCCTTACCGCCCAGATGCAAACAGAGAGATTTTTTATACAAAAGATACTGGCGTTTTAGCAAGGGCAGGATTTAGCTATTCAACTTCAAAGAATGTATTAGGTTTAGATAAAAAAGAACTTAAGATTTTCGAGAAGAAGATTTAGATTTTTTTTTTAATTTTTCACTTAAAACTAATTGATCAATCTTTTTTTTAAGAACATTTGAAACTAGAAAAAAAAGAATAACTCCAAATAAAGAAATAAAAATAATAATTATTAGCGCTACATCAGTTTTCATTTAAAATAAATTAATTATTTCTTCTAATTCCCAAGGAATTAAAGTCTTTATGTAATACTTGATTTAAAGTTAGCAAGTAGACTTCATTAGATGGTGATGATTTTTCTACAGATTCCGTTTTTAATTTTGGCGCAATTGAAGCTAAAGAGGATTTGTTATTCTGTTTTTGTGATGCAACTTTAATTTTTGGTGTAGCAATATTAATTTCTGCGACCTCTTTATCTTTGCAAAATGATTGAGGGTTACTTAAATTTTCAATATTAATCTCACAATCTTTGTCTGTTACTTTTGAAAGTGCATGTTCAGACATTTTTTTTCCAGTATGTTTCTTTATTCCATAATCAATAATGTTTGAGGCAATTGAGGTTGGGTTAAATAATGTTTCAGTTAAGCTTGCTGAAATTAAACTTCCACATGAATTCAATAGCAACAGTGAGAGTCCTAGAAATATTTTTTTCATGTATTAAAATTATTTTATGTAAATTCGCTTTAAAAGGGAATAATTATTTCATCAGATTATTTGATCTTTTCAATAGTAACGCTGGATTTGCAAAATCTTTTTTTCCATAAATAATTTTTTTTCCAGAAAAGGTAGTTAGTATAGCTCCAGCATGTTCTGCAATCGCATGACCGGCAGCTATATCCCATTCTTTGGCTCTGGCTCTTGCTGCATAAATGTCAAACTCACCAGCGGCTATTAGACAAAATTTTAATGAACTTGAGCATTTTACAAATTTTGTGACGTTATTTTTTTTGTGAATATTTAAAATAATATCAGAGGGAGTAGGGCTGTTAGATAAAGCTAAGATCTCATTACTTTTTGACAATTTTTTACAATTTAACTTAACTTTAATATTTTTGTTAATTTCATAAGCGTTATTTTTTCCAAAAGAATAAAATAATCTTTTGAGCTTTGGAGCATAGATTACACCAAGGACTGGTTTTTTATTTAAAATTAAAGCAGCATTTAAAGTATATTCATTTTTGTTTTTTATGTATTCACGAGTTCCATCAATTGGATCAATCAACCAGAAGTTATTGTTATCAAATTTTTTTATTTCATTAACATTTTCCTCAGAAACTATTTGAATATTAGGGGTTAGATCAGAAATTGTTTCTTGTAGGATTTTATCGACCAATAAGTCTCCATTAGTGACGGGCGTGTTATCTTTTTTTATAGTAATTTTAAGATTTTTTCCTGAAAGCTTAATGCTTTCTTTTCCAGCTTCATAAAAACTTGGAATTAAGTCTTCAGCTATTTTTTTTAAATTAATTTTTAACATTTATTTTTTCTAGTAAAACTTTATCAGCAATAATTGTTTTTTTTCCAGCATTTTTTGCAATTATCAATTTTCTACATAATGCGGCGGGTGCTTTTTCTCTGCCACCATCAAATGTTTCGATTGGTCCGTAAACATTGTGATACCTTTCGACTCTTGTTTCTAATCCATAATCCTCATAAAAATGTCTGCACATTCTTTCGCTAAATAACTTTTCCCATCCATATCCATCTTCTGGCATTGCTGGGTAGGCATCAGACTCTTTTAAACCTTCTATGAAAGTATTGGATTGCTTATCAGCATTATAGACACAAGCGCTAGATGAAAAATAATATTTCTTAATTTTATTAATTAAGCAGGCACGTAGCAAATTAGTATTAATAAGAACTGAAAGCATGCATTCTGCTTTGTTATTTTCTATAAATCCCATACCGCCCATGTTGCAGGCCATATTATAAATAAAGTCAACACCTTTAGTT
>VERQ01000018.1 GCA_018882565.1 Candidatus Fonsibacter sp.
CAATAAATTCTACACCAAGCTTACAGATCAGATAGATATCTTTTCAGTTGCAACCTCTTTTTCAATGGAAGAGATAAAGCAAACCTCAAGTCTTCCTTTAAATTACGTTTAAAGAATTATGCGTATAGTGCAATATGCTCTAATTGCATATTGTGTCATGCAAGCAACACAAGTCTGATATTTGTTTTAAAGGCTTTAATTCAAATGTAATTGAATTAAAAGTGCTCACATTAACTAATTTAATTATCTAAAAAAAATGAATAAAAAAATAATTGTTTCTTCTTTTGCTTCTTTGCTTTTTTTATCACAAGCAGCAAATGCAGAAATTAAAATTGGAAAAGGTTCTTTAACATTTAATGCTGGAGTTTCTAGCCAGTACATTTTCAGAGGAATCGATCAAAATAAAGATGCCGCTTCTCCATTTGTAGGAGCTGACTTTACTCATCCAGTAGGAGATTTTAATCTATACCTAGGAGCATGGACTGGAGCACAAGATAACGTAACAGGTGCTGGTGGACAAGAAATTGACTACTATGCTGGAATTACAAAATCTTTTGGTGCTGCAACTTTTGATCTAGGATATATTATCATGATATATCCTGGCGCTAACGTTAAATCGGAAAAAGAAGTTTCAGAGATTTATGGTAAACTTACTATTGCTCCAGACAAGCAGCCTTATACTTTTGGGTTAGCTTATTATGCGGATGACACAGGTGGAGTAAAACATTCTACATTAACAACAAAAACTTTAGATGAAAGTTATTATGAAGTTAATGCAACATATAACTTTGGTCCTGTTCAAGGATTAGTTAGCTACGGTGTGTTTGAAAATGACACTAACACAACTACAGTTTCTCTTTCTAAAGAGTTAGCTGGAATCGGTTTTACACTTTCATATATAAGCGCTGAAAGAGATGGATCTTTAAGCAATTTATATAAAGACAAGGAATACGTTACACTTTCTGCTAAGAAAGTATTTTAATTAAATAACATTATTACTATTCAGTATTTAGAGATTGTAAGTCTCTAAATACTGATTTAGTATTTATTTCACTAAGTTTTAGGGGTGCTTCGAAAGAGGCTGAGATTAGACCCTTGAACCTGGATTGGTAATTCAATTAGGGAAAAATGATAAATAGTTTCTTAAGTTTAAATCTTACATTTGCAGTTGTAGTTTTTATTTCAACTTTATTTTTATTTATTGGAATATTTTATTCTAGAAAAAAAGTTAGCTTAAATACTTATTTAGTTTCAGATCGAAATGAAGGAGTCTTTAGTTTAAGCGCAACTCTAGTTGCCTCATCCCTTGGCGCATGGATATTATTTGGACCACCAACAGCTGCAACATGGGGTGGTTTTGGATCTGTTATTGGTTATGCTTTTGGAACCGCTTTTCCAATGATCTTGCTAATATTTTTTGGAAAAAAAATTAGACAATTATTACCTAAAGGAAAATCATTAACAGAGTTAGTATTAAAAAAGTTTGGAAAAAATTTATTTAAGTTAATTTTTTCCTTAATGATCTTTTATTTATTTATATTTTTATGTGCAGAAGTAACCGCAATCTCTAAGCTTATTCATTATATTTCAGGACTTAATATTTGGATTTCAGCATCTATAATTTTATTTTTTACACTAGCCTATGTTCTATTTGGTGGGCTAAAGGCAACGATTAGAAGCGATAGAATTCAATTTATTGTTATCATCTTATTATTTTTATACTTAATTTTTTCAATATTTTTACAGAACAATAACAATTTAAATCTTAATATTTTTCAGGAAAATTTTATTAAATTTGATAAAAAATCTTTAATATTATCTTTTCAGTTTGGCTTTGTGTTTTTTATAGCAGTTGCCGCAACTAATTTATTTCATCAAGGCAATTGGCAGAGAGTTTATGCAGCAAAAAATGAAAAGATTTTAGTAAAGAGTTTGCTTATTTCATTCTTTATTGTTTTCTTAATTGTTTTATTCATGGGGGTGACTGGAAGCATTTCTAAATTAAATGGATTACAATTTAATGAAGACCTCGCTTTCTTTTCCATTATTTTAAATAAAAATGATATTTTAATTTCATTAATTGTTCTTATT
Organism: Candidatus Fonsibacter sp.; assembly: GCA_018882565.1. Taxonomy (GTDB): domain Bacteria; phylum Pseudomonadota; class Alphaproteobacteria; order Pelagibacterales; family Pelagibacteraceae; genus Fontibacterium; species Fontibacterium medardense. The sequence goes on from VERQ01000018.1 coordinate 2,092, forward strand.
TTTTCTTTATGTTTAACTATATGTACCGTTGATACTTTATTAAATTCAATATCAAGCCTTACAATTGTTCACAGTAAAGATTTTTTTAATTTTAAATATTTAAAAGATAAAAAACTTTCAAATGTTATTCTAATTTTGTTATCAATTTTATGTCTAATTATTGCTCTTTATCAATTTAGTGTTCTTTATTTATTTTTATTAGCGGATCTTCTTTGTTGCGCTTGCGTTTACGTAATATTTAAAGGTCTATATCAAAAGAAAATTTATCCTTGCAGATCTATAGTTTTAATAATGATTGGACTTTTTTTGGGATTATTATTTTTTCCAAGTACAGATTTTTCTAAATCTTTGTTGGTTGGTGTTATTTTTAATAAGAGTATTTTTAATGAAATTTTTACCAATTCGTTGCTTTTTTGGTCCTTCTTGTTAGCAACTTTTTCACCGATCGTTTTTGATATTATTTATCGAAGGACTAAATAAAAAATTCTTAAAAATCTAACAGTATAACAGTAATTAATATTAGTAGAATTATCTGAATGAAATTTATCACAACAGAACTTCCGTGTAAGATTTTAAATGTTCGATTATCTTTTGCCTTTTGTTTATTGATTGTTGGCATTAAATAAAAATAACAAAGCCCAAATAAAACAAAGATAATTACATTCGCGTAGAAAATTGCATTAAATATTCCAAGAGAAGCAATCGCGATTAAAGAACCCAAAGCAAGAACTGCGTTAATAATATAATAAATAGGGAATAATCTTCTAATATATGGACCCGACTGTGCTTTTGGTAAGAATTTATGAACGGTTGGCGCAATTACGAAAGAGAAAAATAACATTATTCCAAGACTTAACACTGGAAATATCGTGATAACTGTTAATAAAAGATAATCAATTATTGTTGGCATTTAAATATTAATAAAAAAAATGACCATATAGGTAAACTTTATTTAATCAAATAAATAAAATAGCTTATTCACATTCTATATTTTATACAGCAGAAGAAATGTCCGATTCTTTATCCAATTACGTTAGAAAAAGAAAAATTGCGAATAAAAGTACATGGACAAGTGTAGTTGTTAATTTTTTTCTAGTTATTTTTCAAGTAGTTGTTGGATTTTTTTCTAAATCATCAGGACTGATAGCAGATGGCTTTCATACCTTAGCTGATATGCTTTCAGATTTAATAGTTTTAATTACAAGCAAGAAATCTTTAAATCCCCCAGATGATGATCATAATTATGGTCATCACAGATATGAAAATGCCGTAGGCTTATTTTTAGGGGTGCTTTTATTATTTGTTGGATGTGCAATGATTTGGAGCGCAGGTAAAAAACTCGAAAATTCTGATCAGATTGTTGCAGTGCATGTTGCGGCTTTGTATGCCTCAATCATTTGTTTAGTAGTTAAAGAATTATTGTTTCGATATCTTCTAAATATTGCAAAAAGAGCTAAATCAAGTTTGCTAATGGCTAATGCTTGGCACGCACGCTCCGATGCAGCATCATCTTTAATTGTTGCAATAGGAATTATTTTTAATCTTCTTGGTTATCATAGCTTTGATTTAATCGCCGCAATCATTGTGGGTGTAATGATTTTAAAGATGGGATGGACGTTTAGCCATGAGGCAATTCATGCTCTAACCGATAAAGCTGCTGATACTGATGAAGTTGAAAAAATTAAAAAAATAATATTAGAAACTCCAGGCGTTATTAATGTTCATGATTTAAGAACAAGAAAAGTAGGCGATAGTATTATTGCAGATGTCCATATTGAGGTTAAAGGAACTTTAACAGTTACAGAAGGCCATGCTATTGCAGTTGAGGCCAGAAATAGAGTCATGCGCAGCTCTAGGGTTTTAAACCTAATGACTCACATTGATCCTGTTTAAAATTTTAGCTTAAAGCTGGATAATCTGTATAGCCTTTTTCATTACCACCATAAAAAGTTTCACGGTTATAAGGATTTAAAGGTACATTTGTTTTAATACGTTTTGGCAAATCTGGATTTGCAATAAAAAATCTTCCAAATGCTACGGCATCTACATCATTTGACTCAACAGCTTTTTTTGCATCTTCAGTCGTGTAACCACCAGCAGAAATAAATATTCCTTTAAATTTTTTTCTAAATAACTTTGTAGTAGAAGGGGCGTTAGTGTCTACGGCATCACCACCGCCAGCTGATGTTGCTCTAGGCTCAATCATATCTAAGAAAGCAATTTGTCTTTGATTTAATTGATCTATTACATAAGTGAACAATTCTACAGGATTAGAGTCGCTCATATCATTGAAAGTTCCATAAGGAGAAAGTCTCACGCCAACTCTATCTTTTCCAAAAACACCAATGACAGCATCTAATACTTGCATGGGAAATTTAACTCTATTCTCTATAGAGCCACCAAACTCATCTGTTCTTTTGTTACTTCCGTCTTGTAAAAATTCATCGAGTAAATATCCATTTGCCATATGGACTTCAACGCCATCAAAGCCAGCTTCTTTTGCATTTTTTGCAGCGTTTACATAATCTTGAATAATTCCAGGAAGTTCTGATGCTTCTAATGCTCTTGGAGTTAAAATAGGAGTTGGCTTCCAATCAGCAGTATATGTTCCAGAATTTTTTGCGGCAATAGCTGATGGCGCAACAGGCAAACTATTATTTGGTTGATGAGATGAATGAGAAATTCTGCCAACGTGCCATAATTGTAAAAAAATATGACCACCGTTTTTGTGTACGGCGTCAGTAATTAATTTCCATCCTTGCACTTGTTCTTTACTGTGAATTCCAGGAGTTCCAGGGTAACCCTGACCTTGTTGAGAAACTTGTGTTGCTTCACTTATAATAAAACCTGCCGATGCACGCTGAGCATAATAAGTTGCATTTAATTCCCAAGGAATATTACCAGGTTGTTTGCTTCGCATACGTGTAAGCGGAGCCATAATAATTCTATTCGGAAGTGTTAGATTGCCTATTTTTAAATTATCAAAGATTGTTGGCATTATGCTTTAGTTAGATTGAAGTGTTATATAAGTAGCATAGCCACGAATGTCAATTTTGTTAATATTAAACATTTATTAAATTTTTTTATGAAAATAACTTGCGTTTCATCATGCTTACTTAAAAAGTCTAATAAGGTTTTAATTACCAGTAGACCCAAGGGTAAATTTTTAAGTGGGTTTTGGGAGATTCCAGGCGGAAAACTTTTTAATAATGAATCTTTTGAAGATTGCGCGGTTAGAGAGTTATACGAAGAAATAGGAGTTTCTATAAATAAAGAAGATCTGAAAAATATAGATCTAGTTACACATCGTTATAAAAATAATATAATTATTATGATGATTTATCTGGTAGAATATTGGTCAGGAAAGATTAAACTTAAAGAAAAACAACAATTAAACTGGATAAATCGTAGGCAAATTAAAGAGTTTAATTTCTTACCAGGAAGCCAGGTTGTTTTTGATAGAATTTATGAAAATTATTACAAATTTTTTAAATAAAAATCTTAAAAGATTATTTATATTTTTTATTTTTTTTAGTGTAACACAGTGTTCTTCATCTATGAAATTAGAACAGTTTAAAAATAATAAACCTGAATTTAAATTAGAAGAATATTTTAAAGGTAAAACAGTTGCACGAGGAGTATTTGAAGATCGTTTTGGCAACATTAAAAAAAGTTTCAAAGTTGATATTGATGGGACCTGGGATGGAAAATATCTAATTTTGAAGGAGAATTTTATTTATGATGATGGAACTAAAGAATATAGAGAGTGGAAACTTGAAAAAATTGGCACTAATAATTACCAGGGTTATGCCAATGGAGTTATAGGTCTTGCCTCAGGATCAACTTCTGGAAACGCATTTAACTGGAAGTATGATTTTGATCTTCCAATTGGCTCTAGCAAATACAAAGTAAGCTTCGATGATTGGATGTTTTTGCAAGACAATAATTACTTAGTGAATATTGCAACCATGTCAAAATTTGGAATAACACTTGGAAAAGTTATTCTGTTCTTCAATAAAAACTAACGTATTGAAATTAAGCGAAACGTTACTACATTAAGAGTATGATTAAATACAATCTTGAATGTTCTTGTGGTGAGACCTTTGAAAGCTGGTTTCAAAATTCAAATGAATATGAAAAGTTATTAAAAAAGAATTTAATTAATTGTTACGTTTGTGGTCGTTCAAAAACCGTTAAGAAGAGTATAATGGCCCCAAGTGTTGCCACATCAAAAACTGCTTCATCCGAAAAAGATGTTGAGCAAAAAAAAGAATTTTTCAAAAATGTAAAAAGCAAAATCAGAGAACTCAATGATTATGTTGCTAAGAACGCTGAGTTCGTAGGAGATAAATTTGTATCAGAGGTTAGATCTATTCATTACGATAAAAAGAAAAAGAGAAACATTTATGGTAATGCTACTTTAGAAGAGACTAAAGAATTGCAAGAAGAAGGAATTGACGTTGCAACCATTCCTTGGGCTCCAAAAGAAGACGCTTAATTTTTTTTAAAACTTACCGCGTAATTAACGTCCACATCTTTACTTTTCTGCCACTCCCTTAAAAAAATATTAAATTTAAAACCTACCGTCTCTTTAATTGCTAGTTGATAATTGGAGGCTGTTGAGATTATTTCATTGGGCTTTAAAAACTTATTCCAATCATGGGTACCTTTAGGGAGCCAATTTAATATGTATTCAGCACCTACAATTGCAAATAAAAATGATTTAGCAGTTCTATTTAGTGTTGCAAAAAATATGATGCCATTTTTTTTTAATAATTTAGCGCAAGATTTTATAAATAAATCAACATCAGCAACATGTTCAATTATCTCTAAACATAAAATAACATCAAATTGTTCATTTAATTTTTCAGGAGTTGCACATAAGTAATTAATTTTTAAATTCATTTGTTCAGCGTGAAATTTTGCAACATTGATATTTTTTTCAGACGCATCAATTCCCGTAACTTTTGCGCCAAGTCTTGTCATGGGTTCAGAAATTAAACCTCCTCCACAACCAACATCCAATAAAGTTAAGTTTTTAAATGGATAAGATCCATTAGGCGCTATTGAGAAATGACTTTTAATTTTATCGACTAAATATTCTTGTCTAACTGGATTAAATTTATGCAAGGGTGCAAATTTTCCATTTGGATCCCACCATTCAGATGCCATTTCTGAGAATTTATTTATTTCTCGCAGATCATCTGTTTGATTATTTTTATTATTTATGTTCATTTTGTTGCGAAATATTTAACATAGGGGTAATTATAAATCTAAATTTTTAATATATTAATTAGCATTCATGAGTAAAATTGTAGTTAAATTTGGCGGCACATCTGTTGCAAACATAGAAAGAATTTTAAATGCCGCAAAACTTATTAAAAGCAAAGTGGACGAAGGTCATAAAGTTGTTGTTGTAGTTTCAGCAATGTCCGGCGTTACTAATGATTTGATAAAAAAATCAAAAGAGATAGATCACAATTTTGATGTGGAAGAATATGATGCTCTACTTTCAACGGGTGAGCAAGTTACTTCGACATTATTTGCGGGTGCTTTAAAAAAACTTGGTCTTAAATCAAGATCATGGTTAAGTTGGCAGATTCCAATTGTAACTGAAGGCTTTCATTCTAACTCTAGAATAGTTTCAATTGAAACTACAAAACTTAATAAGTCTTTAGATCAAGGTGAGATTCCAGTTGTTCCCGGTTTTCAAGGAGTTTCAAAAGATTTTAGACTTTCAACATTAGGAAGAGGCGGATCCGATGCTTCGGCAGTTGCTTTAGCAAAATGCATAGGAGCTGATTATTGTGAAATTTATACAGATGTAGATGGCGTTTACACAACCAATCCTGCAATTAATCCTAAAGCAAAAAAAATTGATAAAATTTCTTATGAAGAAATGTTGGAGATGGCATCTTTAGGTGCGAAAGTTATGCAAAGTAATTCGGTACAACAAGGCATGATGAATAATGTTGAAATTCATGTGCGTTCAACATTTACAAACAATGAAGGCACTAGCATTACAAGTGATGATAAAATTTCTTATGATAAAGTTATAACAGGTGTTGCTTACTCTAAAGATGATGCAAAAATAACATTAATAGGAGTTGAAGATAGACCAGGAATTGCAGCTAGTATTTTTAAACCTTTGTTTGAAAATAATATTAGCGTTGATATGATTGTACAAAACGTATCAGCCGATAATAAAAGAACTGATGTTACCTTCACAATTAAAAGGGAAGATTTAGAAAAATCTGTAAATCTTATTAAAAACAACAGTAATCTTAAATTTGAAAAAATTACTTTTGACGATAAAGTTGCAAAGGTTTCAATAGTAGGTGCTGGCATGATTACCCATCCAGGCGTTGCCTTTAAAATGTTTAAAGCCTTATCAGATCAAAACATAAATATTTTAGTAATATCAACTTCAGAAATTAAAATTTCTGTTTTAATAGATGAAAATCAAACACAAAAAGCTGTAGTTGCTATTCATACTGCATTCGATTTAGATTAAATTTTATGAGCAGCATTAGACCGTTTAGAGAAATCTTAAGAAGGAAAACTAAAAAAATTAAAGTAGGCAACGTTTATGTTGGGGGTGACGCTCCAATATCAGTTCAGTCTATGACTAATACTTTAACAACCGATGCTAAAGCAACTATATTGCAAGTTAACCAAATTGCTGAAGCAGGCGCTGATATTGTGAGAGTTTCTTGCCCAGATGAAGAATCTACAAAAGCATTAAAAGAAATTGTTAAACACGCAAATGTTCCAATCGTTGCAGACATTCACTTTCATTATAAAAGAGCAATTGAAGCAGCAGAAGCAGGGGCTAGTTGTCTTAGAATTAATCCAGGAAATATTGGTTCAAAAGATAGAGTAAAAGAAATTGTCAAAGCTGCAAAAGACTTTGGTTGCTCAATTCGAATTGGGGTTAATGGTGGATCAATTGAGCAAGATTTATTAGAAAAATATAAAGAGCCATGCCCAGAAGCATTAGTTGAGAGCGCTGAGAGAAATATAAAAATTTTAGAAGATTTAGATTTTTTTAATTTTAAAATAAGCGTTAAGGCTTCAGATATTTTCTTAGCAGTTAATGCTTACAGACAACTTTCTAAAAAATGTGATTATCCATTACATCTTGGAATAACAGAGGCAGGAAGTTATTTTGCAGGGACCATTAAATCTTCAATTGGAATTGGAATGTTATTAAGTGAAGGAATTGGAGACACTATAAGAATTTCACTTTCTTCTGATCCAGTAAATGAGGTTAAAGCAGGACTTGAAATATTGAAAAGTTTAAATTTAAAAAATAGAGGAGTTAAAATAATTTCTTGTCCATCATGTGCAAGACAAGCATTTGAAGTTATTAAGACTGTAGAAATACTAGAGCAAAGATTATCACACATTAAAGAACCTTTAACATTGTCCATTATTGGCTGCGTTGTAAATGGACCTGGTGAGGCATCACAAACGGATATTGGTTTAACAGGTGGCGGCAAAGGAAGTAATATGATTTACTTGTCAGGCTTAGCAGATCATAAAGTTCCTAGTGAAAAAATTATTGATCACATTGTAGGTCTTGTTGAAAAAAAAGCAGAGCAGATTAGAAATCAAGCCCTTTAAATTTAAATGATACCCATAGATAAAGTTGAGAACATAGTTAGTCGATTCAATGAGCTAGAAACTATTCTAGCAAAACCGGATCTTAAAAAAGATGAGTTTGTTAGTAATTCAAAAGAATATTCAAACCTTAATGAAATAATAAGTTATGCAAAAGATTATTTAAAAGTTTTAGAGGATTTAAAAAGTACCAAGAATATTTTAGAGGATAAATCTACCGATAAAGAATTTTATGAGATGGCTGAGAAAGAACTTAAGGATTTAAAACAGCAAGAAGAAGACTGTGTAAAAAGACTTAAAGTTTTCTTACTTCCAAAAGATGAGGCGGATGAAAAAAACGCTATTATTGAAATAAGAGCAGGAACAGGCGGCATGGAAGCTGCTTTATTTGCAGCTGACTTATTTAATATGTACCAAAAAGTTGCGGTATTAAATGGGTGGAAAGTTGAAATTATAAATTTATCAAACAGCGAGGGCGGTGGTTATAAAGAAATTATAGCATCTATTGTAGGTCGTAACGTTTTCTCTAAATTAAAATTTGAGTCAGGCGTTCATAGAGTTCAGCGTGTACCTGACACAGAAACACAAGGTAGAATTCATACATCAGCAGCAACCGTTGCAGTTTTGCCTGAAGCTGAAGAAGTAGATGTAAAAATTAATGATGCAGATTTAAGAATTGATGTTTTTAGGTCGAGCGGTCCAGGGGGACAATCTGTTAATACAACGGATAGTGCAGTTCGAGTAACACACATTCCATCAGGAATAGTTGTCTCTCAACAAGATGAAAAGTCACAACATAAAAATAAAGCAAAGGCTTTAAAAATTTTAAGATCAAAACTTTATGACTTACAAAGATCTCAACAAGAAAGTGAAAGAGCAAAAGCTAGAAAGAGTCAGATAGGGACAGGAGATAGATCTGAAAGAATTAGAACTTATAATTTTCCACAAGGGAGAGTGACTGATCATAGGATTAATATGACGCTTTATAAGTTAACAGATTTTTTAGCTGGGGATGCATTTAAAGAATTGTCAGACGCTATACAAATTCAATTCCAAGAAGAGCAGTTAGAGAACTTAAAGATTTAAATATATGTTAGTAAATGAAGCAATTGCTTTTGCAGAACAAGAGTTAAAAAGAAGCAATAATTTAAACTCTAGATTAGATTCTGAGATATTAGTTTCTCATTTAATTAATATTCCAAGAGAGAGCATTTATTCTAAATTAAAAGAAAACCTTCCGTCTAATAAAACTGAAGAACTTCAGAAGCTGGTAAGTAGAAGAGTAAAAAAAGAACCTATCGCCTATATATTAAATAATAAAGAATTTTGGAGCACAAATTTTTATGTTGATCGTTCTGTACTAATACCAAGACCTGAAACCGAGGTATTAATCGATTTAATATTATCTAAGATTAATAATAAGAATAATTATTTAAATATCTTAGATATAGGAACAGGTTCTGGCTGTATTCTAATATCTTTATTAAAAGAACTGGCTAGAGCTAAAGGAATTGGAGTAGATAAATCTTCAAAAGCAATTGCTATCGCAAAGAAAAATTCAATTTCACAACAAGTTGATAATCGCGCATTATTTAAAAATGTTAATTTGGAAGAGATAAAATTTGATAAAAAATTTGATCTTATTGTCTCGAATCCTCCCTATTTGCCTGATGTTTCTTTGAAGAATTTAAATTCAGATATCAAGCTTTACGAACCAAAAATTGCTTTGCAAGGAGGTGTGCAAGGCGTTGATTTTTTATATAAAATTATAGACTTAGCTTCAAAAATTTTAAAAATAAATAGTTTGCTAGCGCTTGAAATTGGTGATAATCAGTTTCACATATTAGCGAAATATTTAAATAAAAATCGCTTTAAAATTTTAGATAAATATATTTTAATTAACAAACAAGTTCGTTGTTTATTAGCAACTAAACTTTAGAAAATATTATAATAATAACTAAGAATTGACATTAAATGGCATTTATGGAAGTTTAAGGACTTCCCTAAAACTAAAATAGAAAAAATCAAACAAATAATAATAATGTTAATTCAAATAATTGATGAATAGTTTTGTAAGAAGACCAAGAAGACGTCCTGACCAAAGAAGCGGTGGCGGAATGAGAAGACCTAGTAATGGCGGTTTTAGAACTAATAGATCTCAAAACATTGAGCACTCTTTTAATAATAACGGAAATAATGGTTATAGAAATAATGGTTCAGCTCATGGTGCGCATAAGCTAGTTGAAAAATATAATAATCTAGCAAGAGAAGCTCTTGCTTCAGGTGATATTATTTTAGCCGAAAATTATTATCAGCATGCAGATCATTATATAAGAATAGCTCCTCCACAACACAGATCAGAAAGAAATGGATCTGAAACTGAAGCACCTGTTGAGACAACTGAAATTATTAATAAAATTCCTGGCGTTCATTTAGATGAACCACAAGAAACAGCTGCTGCTAATTCAGAACAAGCAGACGGAAACTCTTAAAATCTACTATTTCTTTTTAGAAGCTTCTAAAATTAAGTTATCGATATTTCGCTTTTGTATCTCAAAGAAGTTTTTATTATTACCTTCCAAAGGAGTTGCTGAAGGCAACTTTAATGTTTGTGAATTTTCTTTTCTTCCATTTACTACAACTTCATAATGTAGGTGTGGACCCGTAGAGCTTCCAGTGCTTCCTAAATATCCAATAACTTGACCCTGCTGAACTTTAGCACCACGTCTTATTCCTTTTGCATAATCTTGTAAGTGAGCATAGTTGGTTTGATAAACAGGACTATGACGAATTGAAATAAATTTTCCATAACCGCCTTTCCATCCTGAGTATTCAACTGTGCCAGAACCAGATGCCATCACCGGTGTTCCAATCGGTGCTGCAAAATCTGTACCTTGGTGCATTTGGTTATAACCTAATATTGGATGAATTCTAAATCCGTAACGTGAGGATAATTTTGCTCCATTGATTGGAGTTCTCATTAAACTTTTTTCAATACTTTTTCCTTCAGGCGTAAAGTAAGCAATGGTTCCATTAGGATATTCGTAACGATAAAGAATAATATTTTTTTCAACATTAGTAATCTCGCTATAAATAATATTGCCAGTTCTTTGTGACACACCATCATCATCTAAATATCTTTCGTAAAATATTTTAATTTTATCATTTTTTTTCAAATCACGTTGGAAGTCCACTTCAAAACCATAAAGTCTTGCAAACTGAGCAACAATACTATTTTCAATACCAGACTGTTTGGCTGTTCTGTAAATTCCTCTATCAATTGTTGTTTCAATTAAATGATTTTTTTTTGTTAAGATTTTTGTAACTCTTTTTGTCTCGTAAACATTATCTTTGTTTAAAAATACGTGAACAGAAGTAATATTATCTATATTAACTGTCAGTCTTGAAACAAAATTTCCATTTTTTTCTCTTTTAACAATTAAATAAACTTTTTGATCATTTCTTAGTGCGCCAAAATTGTATTCTCTTCTTAGAGCGTTAAGAACATTGTTAACTTCTGAAGGCGAAATTTTTTGATCATAAAGAATTCTTTGTATGCTATCTCCGTTTCTTACTTTAAGCTCAACTTTTGTTGCGCCAGAATTAAATTGATTAAATAAAAAATCTTTTACTGTTATTAAATTATTTTCTAACTCCTGATCTTTGCTTTCACCGTTTTCACTATATTGGTCAAAAGATTTAGATATAAAAATGAAAATAATTAGAACTGGGATTATTAAAAATACTAAACTAGGCTTAAAGCTTGGCCTGTAACTTAGGATCTTTTTATACATTCGGACTTAAATATCTCATTAGCTTTTTAGAGTCATCTCAAACCTCAATTTTAGGTTGTTGAACATATATATTGTGGTTAATAAGAGGCTATTTTAAAGGGTTTAAATGACCAATAGCTGTGTTGACTTAGCAACATTTTAGACGTACATACATCGTCCCTTGCCCTGAATAATTATTTATTTAGGGGCAAATTAATAAAAATTTAAATAAGACAAAAAGAAATCCTAACAGATTTCTTGTTGTCTTGTTGAGCTCTTTAAAAACGTAAATTAGGAAGAGAAGCGTGGACGGCTATATTTGTAAAAAAAATTTGGCTGTACACACTTCTATAAAAATACAAAAGTAATTTTGTACAAGCTGTTTTTAATTAAACAGATAGTAAAAGCTTGTGTACGCCGTTATTAAACTTGAGAGTTTGATCATGGCTCAGAACGTACGCTGGCGGCACGCCTAACACATGCAAGTCGAACGCAGTAGCAATACTGAGTGGCAGACGGGTGAGTAACATGTGGGAATCTGCCTTGTGGTTCAGGACAACATTGGGAAACCGATGCTAATACTGGATAAGCCCTTACGGGGAAAGTTTTAATGCCATAAGATGAGCCCGCATTTGATTAGTTAGTTGGTGAGGTAATGGCTCACCAAGACAATGATCAATAGCTGATCTGAGAGGATGATCAGCCACACTGGGACTGAGACACGGCCCAGACTCCTACGGGAGGCAGCAGTGGGGAATCTTGCACAATGGAGGAAACTCTGATGCAGCGATGCCGCGTGAGTGAAGAAGGCCTTTGGGTTGTAAAGCTCTTTTGTAGGGGAAGATAATGACTGTACCCTAAGAATAAGGTCCGGCTAACTTCGTGCCAGCAGCCGCGGTAATACGAAGGGACCTAGCGTAGTTCGGAATTACTGGGCGTAAAGCGCGCGTAGGCCGTTGAGTTAGTTAATTGTGAAATCCCAAAGCTTAACTTTGGAACTGCAATTAAAACTGCTCGACTAGAGTTTGATAGAGGAAAGCGGAATACATAGTGTAGAGGTGAAATTCGTAGATATTATGTAGAACACCAGTTGCGAAGGCGGCTTTCTGGATCAACACTGACGCTGAGGCGCGAAAGTATGGGTAGCAAAGAGGATTAGATACCCTCGTAGTCCATACCATAAACGATGATTGCTAGATGTTGGAAATTTATTTTCAGTATCGCAGCTAACGCATTAAGCAATCCGCCTGGGGAGTACGACCGCAAGGTTAAAACTCAAATGAATTGACGGGGACCCGCACAAGCGGTGGAGCATGTGGTTTAATTCGAAGATACGCGCAGAACCTTACCAACCCTTGACATGTCTGTCGCGAGTTTAGGAAACTAGACTTTTCGGTTCGGCCGGACAGAACACAGGTGCTGCATGGCTGTCGTCAGCTCGTGTCGTGAGATGTTGGGTTAAGTCCCGCAACGAGCGCAACCCCTACTTTTAGTTGCCATCAGGTAATGCTGGGCACTCTGAAAGAACTGCCAGTGATAAGCTGGAGGAAGGTGGGGATGACGTCAAGTCCTCATGGCCCTTACGGGTTGGGCTACACACGTGCTACAATGGTAGTGACAATGAGATGCAAGGTGGCGACGCTAAGCTAAACTCAAAAATCTACCTCAGTTCGGATTGCACTCTGCAACTCGAGTGCATGAAGCTGGAATCGCTAGTAATCGTAGATCAGCGTGCTACGGTGAATACGTTCCCGGGTCTTGTACACACCGCCCGTCACACCATGGAAGTTGGTTCTACCTTAAAGCAGATTGCTAACCGCAAGGAGGCGTTTGACCAAGGTATAGTCAGCGACTGGGGTGAAGTCGTAACAAGGTAGCCGTAGGGGAACCTGCGGCTGGATTACCTCCTTTCTAAGGACAGTTCGAAAGTTTACTTTTGAACTATCACTTAACATTGTACATTGTAGCCGTCCTCGTTTCTCTTCCTTATCTCTAATGTTTGTAAAAGAGTTCATTCAACAAAAGGGCCGGTAGCTCAGTTGGTTAGAGCACACCCTTGATAAGGGTGGGGTCGAAAGTTCGAGTCTTTCTCGGCCCACCATTTTTATTAGGGGGATTAGCTCAGCTGGTAGAGCGCCTGATTTGCATTCAGGAGGTCAGCGGTTCGATCCCGCTATCCTCCACCAAATTTTAGAGAAATTCTTTAACATTGTTAATTTGTATCAATATTTTTATATCCTTGTGAAAAATTTATTTTTCACAAATTTTAAAAATTCAATTTACACAGAAAAATTTTTTCTGTGCATAAATCAAGCGTTTAAGGGCGTCTGGTGAATGCCTTGGCACTGAAAGTCGATGAAGGACGTGATATACTGCGATAAGTTTCGGGGAGTTGTATGTAAACTTTGATCCGAAAATTTCCGAATGGGAAAACCCAACTCTTTAAGAGTTATTTCAAACTGAATACATAGGTTTGAAAAGGCAACCTAGGGAACTGAAACATCTAAGTACCTAGAGGAAAAGAAATCAATTGAGATTCCGTCAGTAGTGGCGAGCGAACGCGGAACAGGCCTGTAGTTTTATTTGTACAACTAGAAAAACCTGGAAAGGTTTGCCATAGAGGGTGATAGCCCCGTAAAGGTAAAAGCAAATAAGATTCTTGAGTAAAGCGGGACACGAGAAATCCTGCTTGAAGATAGGGGGACCACCCTCTAAGCCTAAATACTCTTCAGTGACCGATAGTGAACTAGTACCGTGAGGGAAAGGTGAAAAGAACCCCTATTAGGGGAGTGAAATAGAACCTGAAACCGGATGCCTACAATCAGTCGGAGCTCTATATGAGTGACGACGTACCTTTTGTATAATGGGTCAGTGACTTTATCTGTGCAGCAAGCTTAAGCCGAAAAGGTGTAGGCGTAGCGAAAGCGAGTCTGAATAGGGCGATGAGTTGTACGGATAAGAACCCGAAACCTAGTGATCTAGTTATGAGCAGGTTGAAGGTAAGGTAACACTTACTGGAGGACCGAACCGGTGCCTGTTGAAAAAGGCTCGGATGACTTGTGATTAGGGGTGAAAGGCCAATCAAACTGGGAGATAGCTGGTTTTCCGCGAAAACTATTTAGGTAGTGCGTTGAATAATAAGATCTTGAGGGGTAGAGCACTAAATAGGCTAGGGGGAAGAAATTCTTACTAAACCTAATAAAACTCCGAATACTCAAGATTGTTTCTCAATAGACAGACGGTGGGAGCTAACTTCCATCGTCGAGAGGGAAAAAACCCAGACCACCATCTAAGGTCCCAAAATCGTAGTTAAGTGTGAAAGGATGTGAAGACTCCAAAACAGCCGGGAGGTTGGCTTAGAAGCAGCCATCCTTTAAAGAAAGCGTAACAGCTCACCGGTCTAATTAAGAGACTTTGCGCCGAAGATGTAACGGGGCTCAAACTACGTACCGAAGTTGTGGATTTAAAGTGTCTACGGACATTTTATCTGGTAGCGGAACGTTCTGTAAGTCTGCGAAGGGATACCCGCGAGGGGTCCTGGAGATATCAGAAGTGCGAATGCTGACATAAGTAGCGACAAACAGAGTGAAAGACTCTGTCGCCGAAAATACAAGGGTTCCTGCGTAAAGTTAATCTTCGCAGGGTTAGTCGGCCCCTAAGGCGAGGGCGAAAGCCGTAGTCGATGGGAACAAGGTAAATATTCCTTGACCTGATGGTAGTGACGGATCTCGTATATTGTAAGTTCTTATTGGATTGAACTTGCCTTGAAGAGGTCCCAGGAAATAACTCCATCATTAAGACCGTACCCTAAACGGACACACGTGTATTGGTAGAGAATACCTAGGCGCTTGAGAGAATGATGTTGAAGGAACTCGGCAACTTGCCTCTGTAACTTCGGGATAAAGAGGGCCTTATTTTGCGCAAGCAGAGTAAGGTGGCACAAGCCAGGGAGTAGCGACTGTTTAACAAAAACACAGGACTCTGCTAACACGTAAGTGGATGTATAGGGTCTGACGCCTGCCCGGTGCCGGAAGGTTAAAGCAAGATGTGCAAGCATCGAACTGAAGCCCCGGTGAACGGCGGCCGTAACTATAACGGTCCTAAGGTAGCGAAATTCCTTGTCGGGTAAGTTCCGACCTGCATGAATGGCGTAACGACTGCTCCGGTGTCTCCAACATCAACTCAGCGAAATTGAATTCTCCGTGAAGATGCGGAGTTCCCGTGGTTAGACGGAAAGACCCCGTGCACCTTTACTACAACTTTACATTGGTATTAGAAATGACATGTGTAGCATAGGAGGGAGACTTTGAAGTGGTGGCGCAAGCTATCATGGAGTCGTCAGTGAAATACCTCTCTTGTTATTTTTGATATCTAACTCCATGCCGTCATCCGGCTGGAAGACACTGTATGGTGGGTAGTTTGACTGGGGCGGTCGCCTCCTAAAGAGTAACGGAGGCGTGCGAAGGTAGGCTCAGATCGGTCAGAAATCGATCGTTGAGTGCAATGGCATAAGCCTGCCTGACTGCAAGACTGACAAGTCAAGCAGAGTCGAAAGACGGTCATAGTGATCCGGTGGTTCTGAGTGGAAGGGCCATCGCTCAACGGATAAAAGGTACGCCGGGGATAACAGGCTGATACCCTCCAAGAGTTCATATCGACGAGGGTGTTTGGCACCTCGATGTCGGCTCATCACATCCTGGGGCTGGAGCAGGTCCCAAGGGTTTGGCTGTTCGCCAATTAAAGTGGTACGTGAGCTGGGTTCAGAACGTCGCGAGACAGTTTGGTCCCTAT
>VERQ01000067.1 GCA_018882565.1 Candidatus Fonsibacter sp.
ACATAACCAAAAAATGAAGGTGCGCAGTATAAATAAACACTATAATTTTTTTTATCATTAAATTTTTTTGCTATGTTTTTTAGTATAAAATTTTTAGGATTATTATTTTCATTTCTTTCACCATGATCTTTAAAAAAAAAACTAAAAAGATTGAATGAGTTAATAGAAAATAAAAATAACTTATTAATATTGTTTAACTCTTCTAAATTAATCAGAATTGATAATGTTTTATACTTAAATTGATGATTATATGGAAAAATCCTATTATGAAATACGCTTCCAAGTTGAAGAGAGCTTTCCATTACAATAAATAAGTTGTGACATTTTTCGCTGACACAACACCATCTTCATGAAAACCATAACCACACCATGCACCGCAGTAATAAATATTTTTATAACCTTGGATTTCTTGTAATTTTTTAAATGTATATTCTCTATTATGCTTGAATACTGGATGACTATATTTAATTTTTTTAATTATTTTGCTCTTATTAATTAAATTATTAGAATTTATAGAGACAAAGTAATTTTTTTTGCATTTTAGATTTTGTAAGTAATTCATCCAGTAGGTTAATTTTGCATTTTTATCATTAGTTTTAATAAAATTCCAACTAGACCAGTTATACTTATTTTTTGGCATTAATGATGAATCTGTATGTAAACATGCATCGTTAATTTGATAACCTACCAAAGCTAATATTTTTTTTTGTTTTTTAAAGTTATTAGGAAGTATTTTACTTATTTCATTAGTATGATTGGCAAAAATTAAGTGATCGTAATTTATTAATTTATTTTTATTCTTTATTTGAATTTTATTTTTATTAATTTTAATGGCTTTTACACTGTTATTTAAGAAAAATTTTATATTAGATATTTGTATAATTTTTTTAATATATTGATTGCTGCCAAACTTAATCACTTTCCACTGTGGTCTAAAAAATAAATTCACTAAACCATGATTAATAAAAAATTTTATTAGAAAATGAGTTTTATAATCCTTTATTTTATTTATAGGGTTTGACCAAATTGATGCACACATAGGGTATAAATAGTATTTTTTAAATTCCTCGCTGAAATTGAATTTTTTGAGAAAAGTTTTAATCTTTATGTTTAAAAATGATTTTTTGTTAATTTTAGCTAAAAAATTAAATTTTATTATACCAATAAGAATTTTAAAAAATTTTACGGTAAAAAAATATTTGTTTTTAAAAATTACACTATTAAGATTTTTTCCAGACCATTCAAAATTTTCATAGGGATAATTTACAGAAAAACTCATATTTGTATTTTCTGAAACTACATTTATTTTTTTTAATAAATTTATAAAATTTGGATAGGTTTTGTTATTAAAAACAATAAATCCACTATCAATAAAATATTTTTTATTATTTTCCTTTATCTCATGAGTATGAGTGTGACCACCAAGATAGGAATTCTTTTCGTATATATGAATTTCATATTTTTTACTCAACTCATAGCCAGCGGTTATGCCTGATATGCCACTACCTATAATAGCAATTTTTTTTTTCATTTCTTTAAATCTTGAAAAGCTTTTAACGCTAAATTTCTAGCTTCTTCATGTTTAACAATTGGTAATGGATATGTTTTTCCTAATATAATATTCTTTTCTTTTTGTAATTCTTCAGGCATTTCCCAAGGCTTATGTAAAAATTCATTAGGAATGTTTTTTAATTCAGGGCACCATTTTTTTATGTAATCGCCTTTTGAATCAAACTTTTCACCCTGTAAGATTGGATTAAAAATTCTAAAGTATGGAGCAGCATCAGCTCCTGTTCCAGCAACCCATTGCCAACCAGCAACATTATTTGCAATATTAAAATCTAGCAGTGTATTTCTAAAATACTTTTCTCCTTCAAGCCAATGTATTCTTAAATGCTTTACTAAAAAAGAAGCTACAATCATTCTAACTCTATTATGCATCCACCCAGTTTCATAAAGTTCTCTCATTCCAGCATCGACAATCGGATATCCTGTTAATCCCTTTTTCCATTTTAATAATAATTTTTCATTTTTATTCCATTTAAAATTGTCAAAATCTTTTCTAAGGTTATTTCTTTCCATTTCAGGAAAGTTATGTAGTAAAGAGTGACAAAATTCTCTCCAGCCAATTTCATTAATATATTTTCTAAATCCAATTTTTTTATTTTTAATTTCTAAACATTTTTCCATTATTCGATTAACGGAAATTTGGCCGAATTTTAAATAAGGTGATAATTTTGAAGTACCTTCAATTGATGGAATGTCTCTATTTACTGAGTAATTATCGATGCTATTTTTTATGAAACTATTTAATATTTTTTCTGCATTTTCTTCACTCGGTACCCAATATTTTTCAAATTTTTTATACCAATTTTTTTTTGGATATATAGCTTGAATATTTTTATTTTTTTTTAAATCTTGATTATAATTTTTAAATATTTTATCATTAAATTTATGATTATTTCTTAGATAGGTTTGTTCAGCTTTTTTCCAATAATGAGTAAACACCTTAAATGGACTTCCATCATCTTTTTTAATTTTCTCAACTGGATTTAGTAAATTAGCCTCAAATTCCTTATAAAAAATATTGTTATTATTTAAGATTTTTTTAATCTCTTCTTCAATAATATTATCATTAACATGACAAGATTTGTTCCAGTAAATACGATTAAAAGAGTTGTTAGATATTAGTTTTTTAAAACTTTTTGTTGTATTTTCATGAACTACGTCAAGTGAAATTTTTAAAATTTCTAATTTTTTTTGGAAAATTTCTAAAGATTTAGCAAGCCACCATTTTTGAGATTCGCAAAAACGGTATGCTTCTTCCTCATATATATATAAAGCGATTTTTTCTTTATTATCATCTTCAATTAAAGCCGTAATTGCTTGATTATTTGATATTCTGAAATCATCTTTTAGCCAAACAAAAGAACATGACATTATTTTATTTTTTTTAATTTTAAGTCTTGATTTCTTATTTAAAAATAAGTTAAATCAGATTTTATTATTTAAATAAAGGGATCAATGTCATTAGAATTAAATCAACACTTAGGTAAACAATTAAGAGCAAGAAGATCTTCTCTTGGTTTAACACAAACTCAAGTCGCAAGAGCTATCAACGTCACATTTCAACAAATTCAAAAATATGAAAAAGGAACTAATGGAGTTAGTTCTAGTAGACTTTTGCAATTAGCTAATTTTTTAAAGGTTCCCATAAAATATTTTTTTGAAGAATTCAAAGATTTTCAAAATTTAGATTCGCAAATGAAAAACGATAATTCTTTAGAAACTTTTGTAGGCAAATTATCGGAAGTTGAAAAAGAAAAACTTTTGAACATTTTAAATTCAAATAAGAAGTTATCAAAAACTGCTTAATTATTTTTGGCTCCCCGAGCAGGACTCGAACCTGCGACCAATTGATTAACAGTCAACTGCTCTACCAACTGAGCTATCGGGGAATAAAAAAAACACAATACGATTTTTTTTTTTAAAAACAATATTAATTTGGAGGCCACGCCCAGAATCGAACTGGGATACAAGGATTTGCAGTCCTCTGCGTAACCATTCCGCCACGTGGCCATATTTTTTCTGTATTATTTTTTAATAGCTATCGTGTATATATATTTAGTTTTCTAAACTCGCAAATATTATGCAACACAGTACTCGAAAATTAAATATGATTGAGAGCCAATTAAGGCCTAATAATATTATAGATGAAAATTTAATTGCTGCATTTGAGAAAGTACAACAAGAAGATTTTCTGCCAGATTCATTGCAAAACTTATCTTATATTGATGATCATATAAAATTCTCTAAAACTAGTTTTATTTTAAAGCCACTCATATTCGCAAAATTTTTAAATATTATAAAACCAGAATTCTCAGATGTTATTTTAGAAGTAGGTTCCGGTGGCGGATATACAACTTCAGTATTGGCTAATTTAGTTAATTCTGTTTATTCAATTGAACAAGACAAAGACATATACGAGTTATCAATAAAAAATATAAAAAAAAATAAAAATACAAATGTTAATTTTTTACTTTGTAATTATAGGCAACTTAATAATCTAGAGCTTAAATTTAATAAAATTATTATTAATGGAACAGTTAATGCC
>VERQ01000068.1 GCA_018882565.1 Candidatus Fonsibacter sp.
CTCCATCAGATGGGGCTTTGTCAGGATTGTCGTGAGTTTCCAAAAAAATTGTCGAGACACCTACTGCAACTGCGGCTCTTGATAATGAGCTAACAAATTGTCTTTCACCGCCACTACTATCTCCCTTACCTCCAGGCTGTTGAACGGAATGGGTGGCATCAAAAACTACCGGGTAACCAAAATCAGCTAAAATTGATAATGAACGCATATCAGAAACTAATGTGTTGTATCCAAAGCTGACTCCTCTTTCCGTAATTAATATTTTATCATTGCCACTTTCCTCTATTTTTTTAATAACATTCTTCATATCCCAAGGAGCCAAGAATTGTCCCTTTTTAACATTAACCACTTTATTTGTTTTGGCAGCAGCAACTAATAGGTCTGTCTGTCTGCATAAAAAAGCAGGTATTTGTATAACGTCAACAACTTTAGAAACTATTCTACATTGTTCTTCATTATGAACGTCAGTTAAAATAGGAACGTCTAAATCTTTTGAAATGTAATCAAATATAGATAAAGATTTATCAAGCCCCACTCCTCTTTTAGATTTTATACTTGTTCTATTAGCTTTATCGAAAGAACTTTTAAAAATAAATCCAATGTTTAACTTGCTTGTTATTTCTTTTATTTTTGAAGCAATCATATGACAATGATCTTTGCTTTCTATTTGGCACGGACCTGCGATTAAAGTTAAGGGAAGATTATTTCCTAAATTTAATTTTTTAACTTTAATAATTTTATTTTTCATGAATTTAATTTTTTATTTTTAATAGCAGCATCAATAAAAGAAATAAATATTTCATGAGGTGTGAATGGTCTTGATTTTAATTCTGGATGAAATTGAACACCTACAAACCAAGGGTGATCTTTTAATTCTATAGCTTCAGGTAAATTGCCATCTGGTGAATTGGCTGAAAATATAACGCCTTTTTTTTCTAACATCGATTTATATGAACTATTTACTTCATATCTGTGTCTATGTCTTTCATGAATTAAACTTTTGTTTCCATAAATTTTATAAAGTAGTGAATCTTTTTTAACTTTTGCAGGGTAAGAACCTAATCTCATTGAGCCGCCAATTTTATGCTTTTCTCCTTTTAAAATTTTTTTCCCTTTAATCCATTCTTCCATAAGACAAACTACAGGATTTTTAGTTTTAGATAATTCTGTAGAATTTGAATCTTTTAGACCCAATAAGTTTCTTGCTAGCTCTATAACTGATATTTGCATTCCAAAACAAATTCCAAAAAAAGGAATTTTCTTAGTTCTTGCTAATTGTACGGATAAAATTTTACCTTCAACACCACGTTTTCCAAAACCTCCTGGTATTAAAATTCCATTTGTTTTTCCTAATTTATTTTCTAGATCTTTTAAATTTTTAATATCAGATGATTCAACCCAATTAAGATCTAAATTAATATTATTATAAACTGAGGCGTGAATTAAAGCTTCATTCAAAGATTTGTAAGCATCTTTTAAATGTGTGTATTTACCAACAATTGAAATTTTAACTGTATTTTTTTTGCTACTAAGTTTTTTATTAAACGATTTCCAATTATCTAATTTTGGATTTTTTTTATTAGTAATTCCAAAGTGATCTAGTATTTTTTTATCTAATCCCTCTTCTTGATACTTAATAGGAACTTCATAAATTGATTTTACGTCAATAGATTGGAATACATTTGATTTTTTCACATTACAAAATAATGCAATTTTAGCTTTTTCTTCATTAGGAATTAAACTTTCAGAACGACATAAAATTATATCAGGCTGAATACCTATGCTTCTTAATTCTTTTACAGAATGTTGTGTTGGTTTTGTTTTTAATTCAGCTGCACTTTTAATGTAAGGAACTAATGTTAAATGAATAAATAAACAATTTTTACTACCTACTTCATTTGAATATTGTCTAATAGCTTCTAAAAATGGCAGACTTTCAATATCTCCTACTGTTCCTCCTATTTCGCAAATTACAAAATCCTCATTAGTTAGATCGCTTGTAATAAATTTTTTTATTTCATCTGTAACATGCGGAATAATTTGAACTGTCGATCCTTTGTAATCACCATTTCTTTCTTTGGTTATTATATTTTGGTAAATTTTACCTGTAGTAATGTTATCTGATTTTTTTGAATTTATTTCTGTAAACCTTTCATAATGTCCAAGATCAAGATCGGTTTCTGCTCCATCTTCAGTTACATAGACTTCTCCATGCTCATAGGGATTCATCGTGCCCGGATCTATATTTAAGTAAGGATCTAATTTTCTAATTCTTACTTTGTATCCTCGTGATTGTAATAAAGTTGCAATAGAAGCAGAAGCGATACCTTTGCCAAGTGATGAGACCACGCCGCCAGTAACAAAAATAAAACGGACCATGGAAGTTAACTATAGATTATTTAGCAATAATCACAAAGAAAATATTAAAATAAATTATTTAGAATTTGGGATTTTTGGCTGTGTATTACTATTTTTATCTAATTGCTCAATCTTATCAATTATAGATTTTTGAGAAATATCTTTTTTATTAATAAGTGTTAATGAAATACTTGTTAAAATAAATAAAAAAGCAACTATTGCAGTGAATTTAGTCAAAAAATTTCCTGCTGATCTAGATGACATAAGATTGTCACTATTGCCCCCTATTCCCAAAGCTCCACCATCAGATTTTTGAAGTAATACCGATCCAATCAAAAGAACAGCTAAAGTAATATGAACTATTAGTAAAAGAGTTTGCATTAATTATCTAAAATAATTTTTTATAATTTTAATAAAGCTTGCACTTTTTAATGAAGCTCCTCCAATTAAAAAACCTGATATTAAACTAATCTCTCGTAAAGTTGCAACATTATCTGTGGTCACGGATCCTCCGTATATCATTATAGGCTTATTAACCTTATATTTTTCTTTTAAAAATTTTTTAAGATTTCTATAAATTTTATCTAAATAACTATTAGATGGAACTATTCCGGTACCAATTGACCAAATTGGCTCGTAAGCAATTATTAAATTATCAAAATTGATTTTCTTTTTATCTAAAGAACTTAAAATTTGTTTTTTTAACACTTTTAATGATATCCCATTATTTTTTTGTGATAAATTTTCACCAATACAAAAAATAACCTTTAGTTTGTTTTTTAAGGCAATATTAATCTTTTCTTTTATAGTCTTAAAATCTTCATCAATTATTCTCTTTTCTGAATGACCAATGATAACATAATTAGCCCCCGTTTCTTTTAACATCTTAGCGCTTAACTGCCCAGTATACGGGCCATTACTTATATTTATTTTACTAATATCCTGAGTACCAAAATCTATTAATCTACTTTTAATTTTTTCACTAAAAGAACTTAATAAATTTACAGGTGGACAAAATATAATTTTTTTAAATTTATAAATCGCATTTTTTTTTAAAAAATTAAAAACTCTTTCTATTTCTTTGATAGAATTATGATTTCCATTCATTTTCCAATTGGCAATGAAATATATAGTTTTGTTCATAAATCGGTTATATCTAAACTAAAATAATCATTTTTTAAAATATTAAATGCTATCATCCTTAAGAAAATTCTCAGAAACAATAATTGCAAAAATTTTTATAACAATAATTGCTTTAAGCTTTGTATTTTGGGGTATAAATGATTTTTTTAGATCAAATAATAGTAATTCAGTAGCGGAAATTGATGGAGAAGAAATATCTTTTAATCAGTTCATAAATGAATTTAATAAAATAATTAGAAATAATAATATTCAATCAGAAAAAATAGCAATTACTAACAATATTCATATACTTGCCGTTTCAAACATCGTCTCAGAG
>VERQ01000019.1 GCA_018882565.1 Candidatus Fonsibacter sp.
CTACGGATCTAAGATCTCTTTTTGCTGATAGGGTTTATGCTTTAATTAAAAGCTCTATTCTAAACTAAGAAGACTTGCGTATTTTTTAATTATTTCTTTCCAATAAAATTGTTTAGAAAATTCTTTTGCATTTTTTCCAAGTTCTAAATATTTTTTATTTTGAATTATATTTTTTAAAGCATCATAAATTTCAGAGTGATCGTATCCATTGCATAGTAGACCAGTTTTATTATGCTGAACTGCATCTGGAGCTCCTCCATCTTTTCCAGCAATAGATGGCACTCCATAGCTTGCAGCCTCGATATAACTTATTCCAAATCCCTCAACTGAAGTACCCTCAATTCTTGCAGGCATTAAAAAAATATTTGCGTTTTTAAGTAGAGCGTTCTTTAATTCAAGGTTGATATTTTTTAGAAAAATTACATTATTTTCTAAATTAAGAGTTTTAGTTGTTTTTTTTAAATTTTCTTCTTCATCTCCATTCCCAACAATTACATATTTAAAATTTGGGTGTATCGCTTGGATATTCTTTAAAGCCAATAAAGAAAAATCTATCCCTTTTCTTTTATCAAATCTTGAAACAGTAATGATTTTAATGTCAGAATTTCCAAATATTTCTTTAGCCTGTTGATCTACTTCAGGGCTGATGGCTTGAGGTTCATTAATCCCAGGATTTATCACATGTATCTTCTCATGATTACAACCTTTTTCGGTTGCTAGTTTTTTTGTAAATTCTGAGTTTGCAATAATATATTTAGCTTTCGATAATGAACTAATAGATCTTTTATTTATAAAACTTCCAAGTGGATGATTAATTTCTTTTCCATGGATTAAACATAAAATTGGAATTTTATCTGATATACTTTCAGTTATTAATTCAATACTTTTCCAGTGATCGGCAATTATAGCTTCAACTAAATTATTTTTTATAACCTCTTTTAAAAGATTAAATTTTCTATACTTTTTTAAAATTTTAAGACCACCCATTCTGTTGGTTTCAAAGTCATTTTTTTTGTCATAATCTTTATCCCCAGAAAATGAGTTTGCTAAAACTTTAATTGGATGAAGATTATTTAAATGAATTGCCAAGCCACCCATTAAACTTTGCATTCCACCAAGTTCGGGCGGGTAGCTTCTTGTTGTTATAATAATCATTTAATTATTTTTTCCATTTAATGTTACATCCCATACTTGGATATTGTTGTTTTGGTCCATTTGAAGTTTTTGCAATTAACTCCATTGCGTTTAAAAGATCATTTGCCTTCTCTGTTGGTTTGAGATTTTTCATTTCTCTAATTCTACCTCGATACTGAAGTTCATTATTTTTGTTATATCCAAAAAAATCTGGAGTGCATACTGCTCCATAATTTTTGGCAACTTCTTGAGTTTCATCATACAAATATGGAAATTTAAAATTATTAATCTTTGAAAATATTTTCATATTTTCAAAACTATCTTCAGGATAATTACTTACATCATTTGACATTATTGCGACTGAATTAATTCCAAGCTTTGATATTTTGTTAGTCACATCTACCAATTCCTCAATTATAGCTTTTACGTAAGGACAGTGGTTGCAAATAAACATGATTAAAGTTCCATTTTGACCTTTGATATCCTTAAGTGAAATGAACGTACCTTCAGTAGATATTAATTTAAATTCTTTAATCTTTTCTCCAAAATTACACACTGGAGTTTCAGTGAGAGACATAATTTTATTTTACTATTTGGAATATTTGTTATGAATATAACATGATTTTTAAACTAGGTAATAAAAGATTAACAAGTGATGGAAAATATTGGATCGCACCATCAGCAAATGTAATTGGTGACGTTACTTTAAAAAATGATTCTAGTATTTGGTTTAATGCGGTTATCAGAGGAGATATTGAAAATATTACTGTGGGTGAGGGAAGTAACATTCAAGACAACAGCGTTCTACATACCGACAAAGGATTTCCGTTAAAAATTGGCAAGATGGTAACTGTTGGTCATCTAGTAATGTTACATGGTTGCACTATTATGGATAATAGTTTGATTGGCATAGGTTCAACAATTTTAAATAAAAGCGTTATTGGAAACAACTGCATTATTGGTGCTAATAGTTTAATTACTGAGGGCAAAATAATTCCAGATAATTCTTTAGTAATGGGAAGTCCTGGAAAAGTAATTAGACAAATTACAGAGGAAGAAAAAAAAGCAATTGCTGAAAACGCGCAGCGCTATATAGATAATTGGAAGAAATACGTGAAAGATCTTAAGAAAATTTAAGGTACTAACCAAGTACTTTTGTTTTCATCAAGCATAAACTTAGCTCGTCTATGTCCTTGAGAAGCCAAATATAGCCATTCAAAACTTTTAATTTTACTCTCAACAACGCAGAAATTTTTATAACCAATTTCACTTTGCTCAAGTGTTGGAAGGGTACCACCCATATCTTTTGATAAATCAGAAGCAGACTCATTAATTAAATCACCAGGAGCTTGAGGCGATAGATAACATTTTCTGCTCATCATCTGTGTTTTGGTCCAAGCTTGTTTTGTAATTTCGTTATCTTTGTGAATTGTTACAATTCCTTCAGCGCGAACCTGTATTTTTCTTTGTTTACTATAAAACACAAAGTAGATTTTTTTATTCTTTTTTAAATAATCTATCTTTGGAGATCTATAATCAGTATGAAATCTTAAGATATTTTTATCTTTAAACGCGCCTCTTAGTACAACAATTCGTCCATCGGCACCTTCTTCAGAATTAATAATTACAACGGGCAATCTAAAATCTTCTCCTCTTTCAGAAACTCCTTTTTGTAAAAGAGTCCAGATTTCATCTAATATTAAATCAATATTATTATAATAATCCGGAATATCGTTAATCACTCTTGTTAACTTATTTTTTTTTAAGTCGAGTAATTAAACTTGATGTATCAAATCGATTACCACCATTTTTTTGCACATCAGAGTAATAACCGTCTATGATTTTAGTTATTGGAAGGTCAGAACCATTATTTTTTGCCTCTTCCATAGCAATTCCTAAATCTTTTCTCATCCAGTCAACTGCAAAACCAAAATCAAATTTATCTTGAATCATTGTTTTATATCTATTTTCCATTTGCCAAGATTGAGCAGCGCCTTTTGATATTACCTCAATAACATCTTCCATATTTAATCCAGCATTTTGACCAAATCGAATACCTTCAGATAAACCCTGAACTAGTCCAACAATACAAATTTGATTAACCATTTTAGCAAGTTGACCACTTCCTGCAGGTCCTAATACCTTCATTTTTTTGCTATAACATTTGATGACATCTTGAGCTTTTTCAAAATCTTTATTTTCTCCACCAATCATTACTGTTAGTTGACCATTTTCTGCTCCAGCTTGACCACCAGAAACGGGGGCATCTAAAAAGCCAAATCCTTTTTCTTTTGCTGCTTTAAATAGTTCACGAGCAATTTTTGCTGATGCAGTAGTGTTATCAATAAACACTGCATCTTTTTTTACAGAGTGAAATGCTCCTTCAGTTCCTAATGTTACTTCTTTTAAATCGTTATCATTACCAACGCAGCAAAATACAAAATCAGAGTCTTTGCTTGCTTCTTTTGGAGTTTTTGCAAATTTTCCACCAAATTCTTTAACCCATTTTTCAGCTTTTGCAGTTGTTCGGTTATAAACCGTAACGTCATGACCTGCCTTTGCTATGTGACGTGCCATTGGATAACCCATTACACCAAGACCTAAAAAAGTAACTTTAGCCATTTATGCTCCTATTAATCGTTTGTTAAATTAATCACTTATATATTGCTGTTAAATCTTTATAAAAACTTGATTTATTTAAGCTTTAAGACTAAAACGGTCAATTCAAATTATGGCACGAGTAACCGTAGAGGACTGTTTACAGCAAGTTGATAATCAATACGATTTAGTCATTTTGGCTAAAGAGAGAACTTTGCAATTGGGAGTGGGAGATGCTCCGCAAGTTCCAGTAGATAATGATAAACGAACAGTTTTAGCTTTAAGAGAAATTGCAGAAAAAAAAGTTTCAGTAAAAGATTTAGAAGAATCAACAATTGATCGTATGAGAGACCATCCAGACGATGCTGTTGAACAAGAAGATTTTGATAGCCCAGATGGAGATTCTTTTGAAGATTTATATCAAGGTGAAGTTTCAAAATCAGGACAAGCAATACTTCCTTCTAAAAGATCTAGAAAAATTCCAGAACCAAAAGCTGGAGCGGAAAATGAAGCCATCGACGGAGATGATGATGATCTTGATGATGATATAGCTTTAGAGGCAGCTCCTGAAAAAGAAGCTACAGAAGACAAAGCTTAATTAAATCTTAATTTTAAAATCCTTTAAAATCTTTTTTCTGTGTTGATCAAGCTCAGGAATTTCACCGCGTGTTTTCGGATCTTTATAATTAGACATCTTAATTGGATTTCCAGCCATTTTAAATTTTCCAATTTTTTTATGATCTGAACTTACAATCATATTTCTAAATGTAATTTGAGGATTTTCCACAGCTTGTTTAATATTATAGATTGGACCACATGGAATATTCATTTTAGTAAAAAGTTTAATCCAATTATCTGTTTCATCTTTAATTAAATATTTTTCTAAAATTAATTTTAAATCCTCAGCGTTTGCATTTCTAAGTTTATTACTTATAAATCTTTTATCTTTAATATATTCTTTGCAGTCTAAAGCTTTACAAAGATTCTCAAATAATTTGTCATTTCCCGCAGCAATAATAATAAAACTGTCTTTTGTTTTATAAGCTTCAAAAGGAGTTATCGAAGGGTGACGTGACCCCATAGGTTTTGGAATTTCACCATTGCTAAAGTATCTTGCAATTGCATTTTCTAAAATTGCAATTTGACAATCAAGCATAGACACATCAATCTTTCCGCCTTTACCAGTTTTTTCTCTATCAAATAAGGCTGCATTGATTCCAATAGTTGTAAAAAGTCCTGCGGTAATATCACCAATAGATGTCCCAACTCTTGTTGGCTTTCCATCCGGCTGTCCCGTTACACTCATAAGACCACCCATTCCTTGAACAACCATGTCATAAGCAGGCAAACTTTTCAAAGGACCTGTTTGTCCAAATCCAGAAGCTGAAGCATAAATTAATCTTGGATATTTTTTCTTTAAAACTTCCCAGGAGTATCCCCACTTATCTAATGTGCCTGGTCTAAAATTTTCAACTAACACATCGGCTTTTGATAATATTTTTTCAAATATTTTTTTATCGTCTTTATTCTTCAAATTTAGAGCAATACTTTCTTTGCCTCTATTAAGAGACATAAAATAAGCTGAATAATCTTTAATAAATGGACCAAAACTTCTGCTATCGTCTCCTGTTTCAGGAGCTTCTACTTTTATTACTCTTGCACCAAGGTCAGATAGAACCATTGTGCAATAAGGACCAACTAAAACCCTTGTTAAATCTAGTACTATAATGCCTTTTAATGGACCTGAATTATTTTTCATCCACAGAATATTACATTGACAAAGAAGAACATTCAAATCAGAATAATTACTTAAATAAATCTAAGGGGGAGATCATGAAAATCAAACAATACTTAACAATTGTATTTAGTATTTTATTTTTACTAACAACAAATAATTCATTTGCGCAAATTACATTAAAAGCATCACACCAATTTCCAGGTGGAAAAGGTGATGCAAGAGATGAAATGGTTCAAATTCTTGCAAAAGAAGTTGAAAAAGCAAATGTTGGAATCAAGATTCAAGTTTTTCCAGGGCAATCACTTTATAAAGCTATGGAGCAGTACAAGCCGCTAATCGAAGGTCAATTAGACATAACTTCATTACCTTTAGATTATGCTGCAGGTTTTCAACCAGCATATAGCGCTACATTAATGCCAGGTTTAGTTAAAAATCATTCGCACGCTGCGAGATTAAACGTTTCTCCGTTCATGAAGGATATCAAAAAAATTATGAATGATGATGGAGCAATCGTATTAGCTGATGCTTGGCTTGCAGGTGCATTTGCTTCAAAAACTAAATGTATTACAAATCCAGAATCTGCAAAAGGACAAGTTACAAGAGCAGCTGGAAAAATGTTTGAAGCGATGTTAGTTGGAGCGGGAGCTTCAATTTCATCAATGGCAAGCTCTGAAGTTTATCAAGGATTGCAAAGCGGAGTTTTAACTGGAGTTAATACTAGCTCTGAAAGTTTTGTATCGTTTAAATTGTTTGAACAAGTTAAATGCATCACTCCTCCGGGAAAATTTGCTTTATGGTTTATGTACCAACCAGTTATTATGTCTAAAAAGTCATTTGATAAATTAAATGATAAACAAAAAGAAGCTATTCTTGCAGCAGGTAAAAAAGCAGAAGCTTATATGACAAAAGCAGCAGCTGGATTAGATACTAATATGGAAAAAGTATTTAAAGAAAAAGGTGTTCAAGTAGTGCAGATGACCGAAGCTGATTATAAAGCTTGGTTAGCTATTGCTAAACAAACATCTTACAAACAGTTTGCAGAAAAAGTTAAAGATGGCGATAAGTTAATCGCTAAAGCTTTAGCAGTTAAATAAATTAAAATAGCCGGTGGATGTAAAAATCCACCGGTTTTTAATTAAATGTTTGCGTTTATTAAATTTATTCACTCTCTTTCAAAAATTTGTGGGATCATTTCCACAGCTCTAATTGCGTCAGCAGTTTTAGTTACAACTCAAATGGTTATAGTTAGATATGCTTTTAAGATGTCGACTGTTTGGCAAACGGAATATGTAATTTTTTCATTAGCAGCAGCAACATTTATTGGCGCACCATATGTTTTAATGAAAAAGGGTCATGTAAACGTTGATCTTATTCCTTATTATTTAAATCAAAAAGGTAAAAATATTTTAGCAATTGTAGCTGCAATTTTAGCATTGTTATTTTTGGTAGTTCTTTTTTATTCAAGTGTTCAGCTAACAAATCATGCATGGGTTAAAAATATAAAAACACCAACAATTTGGAACTTTCCATTATGGAAGGTTTATATTTTTTTACCTTTAGGAATGGGAATATTAGTGCTTCAATATTTGGCAGATATTCTTTCAATACTTTATAATTACGATAACCCAAAAGGAAATTAAATGTCACCATTAATGCTATCAGTTTGGATCATGGTTGCAACTTTTGCGGTTCTTGCAACCGGCATACCTATAGCTTTTGGATTAGCTCTTGTTTCAACTGTTTTCTTTTTAGCAATAGAAGGTTTTGGAAGAGTTCCTCTTGTAGCGGAGCAATTTTTTAATGGTTTACAAGATTTCGGGATTGTAACAATTCCAATGTTTTTACTTATGGGAATAGCAGTAGCTGCATCTCCAGCTGGAAAAGATTTATATTCTGCGCTTGATCGTTGGTTAAATAAAGTTCCAGGAGGATTGGTATTATCAAATTTAGGAGCGTGTTCGATTTTTGCAGCTCTTTGCGGCTCATCACCAGCAACGTGTGCAGCAATTGGAAAAATGGGTATCCCAGAGATGAGAAAAAGAGGTTATTCAGCTGAACTTGCATCAGGAACAATTTGCGCAGGTGGAACCTTAGGAATTTTAATTCCACCTAGTATCACTATGATTATTTATGGAATTTCAACAGGAACATCTATTGGAAAATTATTTATAGCAGGAATAATTCCTGGAATTATGCTCACAGCTTTATTTATGGGATGGGCTTATATTTATGCAAGAATAAATCGAGAGGGCTCTGAAAAAGTTGAGGTAAAAGAATACACTTGGAAAGAAAGATTTGAAATACTTCCTAAAATTATTCCATTTCTTTTGCTTGTAGTTGGCGTTCTTTACGTTTTATATGGAGGTATCGCAACCCCTAATGAGGCTTCAGCAGTTGGTGCATTGATCAGTATAATTTTAGTTGCGATTGTTTATAAAATGTACAAATTTAAAGA
Organism: Candidatus Fonsibacter sp.; assembly: GCA_018882565.1. Classification (GTDB taxonomy): domain Bacteria; phylum Pseudomonadota; class Alphaproteobacteria; order Pelagibacterales; family Pelagibacteraceae; genus Fontibacterium; species Fontibacterium medardense. The sequence goes on from VERQ01000019.1 coordinate 7,926, forward strand.
TATTTGGGCCATACTTACAGAGTCCATGCAGGAAAGTGTTATGTTAATGATGATCATTGCAGCATCTTTCTTATTTAGTTTTATTTTATCTAATCTTTACGTAACGCAATCCCTAGCCAATGAGATGGTAGCTATAGCGTCAAACAAATGGTTATTGATGCTTTATATTAATATATTTTTATTAATCGCAGGATGTTTTTTGCCGCCAGTTGCAATCATTTTAATGACTGCACCAATATTATATCCAATTATAACTGCCGCGGGTTTTGACCCTATTTGGTTTGGTGTGATTATGACCATCAATATGGAAATTGGTCTGATAACACCTCCAGTTGGACTTAATTTGTTTGTTATTCAGGGAATTGCTCCAGATATATCTATTGGAAAAATATTAAAAGGATCTTTTCCTTTTGTATTATTGATGATGTTGCAAATAGTTCTACTTTGCATTTTTCCAGAAATTGCTACTTGGCTTCCTCAGGCTGTCATGAAATAAAAGTCCCATGTCGGGATTAAAAAAGTTTCTTACCTTTGTTGCTGATAAGGGAAAAAGTTTTTTTAGCAATTTATTTACCAAAAAAAAAGATACCGCTTCTCACTTAACAGATTTATGCGAACAACTTATCTCAGAAGATGGGGTTGTTTCAGGCATAACTATTGCAAGAGAAATCTGGCAACTTTATGAAAAAATAACCTTAGAAGAGAAAGAAAAATTTTTCTTAGAAATTGATAAAAAGTTTAAACCAGATTATTCAGTCATTAATAAAGCCTGCAGAGATTTTATTGATAATAGTAACGAAACTACCTTAGGAATTTTAAATCAAGCAACAGAAGGTAGAAGACAGGAACTAATTAGAAGATTAAATTTAGCTCCTAATGGAACGCAGTATTTAGTTAGAATGCGTGAGGATTTAATTTATTTTTTAAATAAGCATGAAAAATTAAAAGGGTTGGATAAAGATTTTAGACATTTGTTTAGATCTTGGTTTAATCCAGGTTTTTTAAAATTAACTCGAATTAAAAAAGAAACTGATCCTGATATTCTGCATAAAATTATTAAGAATGAGAGAGTTCATGAAATTAAAAGCATCGAAGCTCTTTATAGAAGACTAGAAAATGACAGATTGTTATTTGCATATTTTCATCCCATTCTTGATAAAGAACCTTTAATATTTGTTCAAGTTGCTTTTACCAAGGGAGTTGGAAATTCAATACAGGCTATTACAGAAGGTGATATTAGCAATGCAGATGATTATGATGCTGTAACTTTTTATTCTATTAGCAACTCTAATAAAGGTCTTCAAGGAATTACACTTGGAAATTTTTTAATTAAAAGAGTGGTATTTGAAATCCAACAAGAATTTCCTAAAGTTAAAAACTTCTACACATTATCACCAATACCAGGCTTGGCTAATTGGTTTGCTAAACAATCGGACGATAAGATTAAAAAAATATTAAAAAATTATGATTATACACAATTAATGTTTTTAAAAGAGCAAGACGATATTGCCTTTAATCAGAATAAAATCGAAAAGAATAAAGATGCTTTAAAAAAATTAGTTTATTATTATTTAACGGAAGAAAAAGTTAATAAAAAACCTATTAATGGAGTTGCTTATTTTCATCTAAATAATGGCGCATCAATTTACGATATCGTTATTAATGGAAACTTATCTTTAAATGGTTACAAAGAATCCTTTGGAATAATGGTTAATTATTATTATGAACTTGGAAAAATAGTTAAAAATCATGAAGATTTTGTTAATAAAGGTAAAATTTCAATAATGGATAATTTAAAAGAGCATGTCTAAAGTTAATAGAAAAGTTTCCGTGGCTCCAATGATGGACTGTACCGATAGACATGATCGTTACTTTCTAAGGCTAATAAGTAAAAACGTTATGCTTTATTCTGAAATGATAGCAACAGGGGCTATTCTTAAAGGCAAACAAAGGAATGTTTTAGAGTTTAGCGAATTTGAAAAGCCAGTCGCTCTTCAATTAGGAGGATCATCAGCTAAAGAGTTAGCCGAGTCATCAAAAATTGCAGAAGATTATAATTATGACGAGATTAATCTAAACTTAGGCTGTCCAAGTAAAAAAGTTCAAAAAAACAAATTTGGGGCGTGTTTAATTAAAGAACCAGATTTGGTTGCCGAATGTTTAAACAGCATGGTGAATGCAACAAAACTTCCAGTGACAGTTAAAACAAGAATAGGTTTTGATGATGTAGAAGATTTTGATTATTTAGATAAATTTATAAAAAAAATTGCAAGTACAGGGGTTAAAACAGTTATCCTGCATGCAAGAAAAGCAATTCTTAAAGGATTAAGTCCAAGAGATAATTTAAGAATACCAAAATTAAATTATGGAATTGTAAAACAGATTAAAGATAATAATCCTAATTTAGAAATTATTATTAACGGTGGAATTACAAAAACAGATGAAATTAAAGAACATTTAAATAATGTTGATGGCGTGATGATTGGTAGATCTATTTATCATTCACCTTATTTTTTAGCAGAAATTGAAAAAGAAATATTCAACAATGAAGATGTTCCTACACGCGAAGAAGTTGTTAAAAAAATTGTGGAATATTGTTTAGCTGAAGTTAAAAAGGGAACTCGTGTTAACCAGGTCATGAGACATACCGTTGGTTTGTTTCATGGAATTACCGGAGCTAATTATTGGAAAAGATATTTAAGTAATAATATGTTAGTGCGCGATGCCGATGTTAACAAAGTAAATTATATGCTGGACATGGTAAAACATAACTCGGTTAATATAGTTGAAAATAATTAATTTTATTTTTAATTTATAATAAATTTATTATGCTTTTTTTTAAAAGACTATTCTCAAGTAGTAATTTAGAATTAAAAGTTAATGATGGAGGTAGAGCAGCCGCTGGTTTTAAGGGTCAAGCAGGCGATTGTGTAGTTAGATCTATCGCAATTGCAACAGGAATGCCTTATCAAAAAGTTTATGATGATTTATTTAAAGCTAATCAAGAATTTAGAAACACATCTAGAACTAAGCTAGCTAGAAGTTTAAAACAAAGACATGACAGTCCTCGAACCGGAACTCATAGAGCAGTATTAAATAAATATTTAGAAAAATTAGGCTGGAAGTGGACACCCACTATGTTTGTAGGACAAGGTTGTAGGGTTCATTTAAAAAAAGAAGAGCTACCTATGGGCACATTAATTGTATCGTGTTCTAAACATTTAACAGTCGTTATTAATGGAGTTCTTAATGATGTTTTTGATTGTTCTAGAAATGGTACTCGTTGTGTTTATGGATATTGGACTAAAGGAAACTAGATTTTTTGATCGTATTCGCCAATTTTTCCAGTCTTTTGAAGTAAATTATCTATAAAATCAAAGATCTTTTTCTTACGTTCATCTGAGGTTGGGCTTTCAGTTACCACCACCAAAGAAGGTTTGTTAGATGAAGCTCTTATTAACCCCCATGATCCATCTTCTAATGAAAAACGTACACCATTAATTGTTAGAATATCAGTAATGGACTGATTATCTATTTTAGTATTTTTTACTTTTAACTCTTCTACTTGTTTAATTAAATTCTCAACTACTTGATATTTTTCTTCATCTTTGCAGAATGGAGCCATAGTAGGCGTTTGATAAGTTTTAGGAAGATCATTAATTATCTCATTCATTTTTTTATTCTGATCATTAAGTAAGTGACAAACCTGAAGAGCAGAATTAATTCCATCATCATAACCGTATCCTAGTGGCTTATTAAAGAAGAAATGACCGCTCTTTTCAAATCCAGCAAGTGCTTTAATTTGATTAACTTTTCTTTTAATATGAGAGTGTCCTGTTTTCCAATAGATAGTTTCACAGTTATTTTCTTTTAGAATTTTATCTTTAGCAAATAAACCTGTAGATTTAACATCTACGATAAACTTAGATCCTTTATATTTTGGCGCAAGATTACGAGCTATTAAAAGTCCAATTTTATCTGAGAATATTTCCTCTCCCTTGTTATCAATTACTCCAACTCTATCTCCATCTCCATCAAAACCAAATCCAACATCTGCATTATTATCTTTAACAGCTTTAGCAATTGCATGTAACATTTCTAAATCTTCAGGATTGGGATTATACTTTGGAAAAGTAAAATCTAAATTACAATCTAACTCTACAACTTCACAACCAATTCCTCTTAAGATTTGCGGGGCAAATACTCCAGCCGTTCCATTTCCACAGGCAACAACCGCTTTAATTTTTTTTTGTATTTTATTTTTTGATATTAAATTATTGATATATATTTCTTTAAACCCTTTGATTTCTTTATAAGATCCCTTATCAAATTTAAATTTTTGATTTAAAACAATATCTTTAAGCTCATTCATTTCATCCGGCGCATGAGTTAATCCTTTTTCAATTCCCATCTTAACTCCAGTCCATCCATTTTCATTATGACTTGCTGTAACCATGGCAACACCATCAGCATTTAGTTCAAATTGAGCGAAATAAACCATGGGCGAAAGAGATAAGCCCACATCCTCTACTTGACAGCCTGCCAACATCAAACCTTCAGTTAGTGATTTTTTTATTTCTTCACTGTAAGAGCGATAATCGTGTCCAACAATGACTCTTGGATTTTTTTTAGTTCTATTTGTGATCTGAGTCCCAAGACCGATTCCTAAATTTTTTATTCCCTCAAGATTAATGTCTTTTGGATACAACCATCTCGCGTCATATTCTCTAAAACCATTTTTGTTTATGTTAATATCTTTAGAATTCATTAAAAAAATTAATTGTTATTTTTTAATGGTTTATCAAAATTAAATTTTTTTAATTGACTTTTTTATTATGTTCTATTAATGTTCTATTGCAGTATACTTATTAATGGTATACTCATGATTTTGTAACACAACATGTAGTTGTTTTACCATAAAAATCTAATAAAATATAAAGTTATGCAAGACAATTTGGCTTTAGCCATTAAGAATCTCGTTTTGGACAAAGGAATCGACATTCCTACATCAACTCCAAAATCTAATGTTCAGGATCTAAAAAAACCAGATCTTTTTTCACTAACTAAAGAAACAGAATTATTTCAAAACGAAAAAGGGATTACAATTAAAATTGATCGTTCTAAAGATTCAAAATTGACAAATTTTGGTAAAGCAACTTTAGACGATAGATATTTAGCTGAGGGAGAATCTTACCAAGATTTATTTGCTAGGGTTGCAGCAAATTATTCAGACAACAATTTACATGCACAAAGAATTTATAATTATATTAGCAACCTTTGGTTTATGCCAGCGACACCAGTTTTGTCAAATGCAGGAACTGATAGAGGTCTACCAATATCTTGTTTCTTAAATGAAGCTAACGATAGCTTAGATGGAATTTTAGATCTTTGGTCCGAAAACGTTTGGCTTGCAGCAAGAGGCGGAGGAATAGGAAGTTACTGGGGAAATTTAAGATCTATCGGTGAAAAAATTGGAAGAGTTGGAAAAACTTCTGGAATTATTCCATTCATTAAAGTGATGGATTCTTTAACATTAGCTATTAGCCAAGGATCTTTACGAAGAGGATCTGCTGCTTGTTATTTACAAATTGATCATCCCGAGATTGAAGAATTTATTGAGATGAGAAGACCAACAGGAGGGGATCCAAATAGAAAAGCATTAAATCTTCATCATGGTGTTTTAGTAACAGACGCTTTTATGAGAGCTGTTGAGTTAGATGAACAGTGGGCACTTAAGAGTCCTTATGACGGAACAGTTCAAGCTACAATTTCTGCAAGAAATTTATGGATTAGACTTTTAACTGCAAGAGTTGAAACAGGTGAGCCGTACATTATTTTTATAGACACTGTTAATAGAATGATCCCACAACATCATAAGCTTGCAGGGCTAACTGTCAAAACTTCAAACTTATGTTCTGAAATTACTTTACCTACAGGAGTTGATAAGAATGGAAAAGATAGAACTGCTGTTTGTTGTTTATCTTCAATAAATTTAGAAACGTACGATGAATGGAAAGATGATAAAAATTTCGTTGAAGATATTATGAGATTTTTAGATAATATTTTAAGTGAGTTTATAGAAAAAGCTCCAGACTCTTTTAAAGATGCAAAATATTCTGCGCATCGCGAAAGAAGTGTGGGTCTTGGCGTTATGGGATTTCATTCTTTCTTACAAAAAAACTTAATTCCTTTCGAATCTGTGATGGCAAAAGTTTGGAATACAAAAATATTTAAATATATCGATCAAGAAGTTAATAAAGCTTCAAAAAAACTTGCTGAAGAAAGAGGACCATGTCCTGACGCTAAAGATTATGGAATAATGGAAAGATTTTCTAATAAAACTGCAATAGCTCCAACTGCTTCTATTTCTATTATTTGTGGTGGTTCATCACCAGGAATCGAGCCTATTGCTGGAAATAGTTATACTCACAAAACATTGTCAGGTTCTTTTAACGTTAGAAATAAATTTTTAGAAGAAGTTCTTAATAAATATGGAAAAAATAATAATGAAACTTGGTCTTCGATCACTACAAGCCAAGGATCTGTTCAACATTTAGATTTTTTAACTCAAGAAGAAAAAGATGTCTTTAAAACTGCATTTGAACTTGATCAAAGATGGTTAATTGATCTTTCTGCAGATAGAACGCCTTACATTTCACAAGCTCAATCTTTAAATATATTTCTTCCAGCAGACGTTCATAAAAAAGATTTACATCAAATCCACTTCCAGTCTTGGAAGAAAGGATTAAAGAGTCTTTACTACTGTAGGTCGAAATCTATACAGAGAGCAGAAGTTATAAGTAAAAGTTTTGTTGCAACCACAACAGAAAAAACACAGAATGAAGAAACCAAAAACTATGAGGAATGTTTGTCATGTCAGTAGCCGTTAAAATTCAAGATAAAATTATTGATAAAAATTATTGCGATACACAAGGATTGTTAAAAGATAATCCTGTTTACAAACCTTTTAGATACCCATGGTGCTATGACGCTTGGTTAACTCAACAAAGAATTCACTGGTTGCCAGAAGAGGTTCCATTATCTGAAGATATTAGAGATTGGCAAAAAAAATTAACTCAAGGTGAAAAGAATTTACTTACTCAAATTTTTAGATTTTTTACTCAAGCAGATGTTGAGGTTAACAATTGTTATCTTAGACACTACACAAGCGTATTTAAACCAACAGAAGTTTTAATGATGATGACTGCGTTTTCAGCAATGGAAACAATTCATATCGCTGCTTACTCTCATTTACTAGACACTATCGGAATGCCAGATTCTGAATATTCTGCATTTCTAAAATATAAAGAAATGAAAGATAAGTATGATTACATGAAAAATTTTAACACAAACAATAAGCGTGAAATAGCTAAAACAGTTGCTGTGTTTAGCGCATTCACCGAAGGTCTTCAGTTGTTTGCTAGTTTTGCAATTTTACTTAACTTTCCTAGATTTAATAAAATGAAAGGAATGGGTCAAATTGTTACTTGGTCTGTAAGGGATGAAACTCTTCATTGCAATTCGATGATTAAAATTTTTAATACTTTTTGTGATGAGAATCCAGGCTTACTAGATGAGAGTTTAAAAAAAGAAATTTATGATGCTTGTAGAACAATTGTTCATCATGAAGATGCTTTTATCGATTTAGCATTTGAAATGGGTGATATTGAAGGACTAACAGCTCAGCAAGTTAAAGATTATATTAGATGGATTGCAAATCGTAGATTATCTCAATTACGCTTAAAAGAGATTTACGAAGTTAAAGAAAATCCGTTATCTTGGTTAGATGACATGTTAAACGGCGTTGAGCACATGAACTTTTTTGAAGGTAGAGCGACAGAATATTCTAAAGCCTCTACAAAAGGTTCTTGGGTTGAAGCCTTTGAATTTACTAGGTAATTATTTAGGTAAGTAAATTTTTTACCAATATGAAATACAAGGTCTATTGGAGAAAAGCTGGAATAAAACCAGAAATGGGATCTAAGTTTTTAGATCTAGTAAATCAAAAAAAACCTAAAAATTTTCTAGAAATTGGTGTTTATACCGGTGTCAATGCCAGAAATGTTTGCGATTTGCAGAGCAAGTTTTTTAACAATGACTTTAGTTATCTTGGTATAGATTTATTCGAAGATTATAAGCCTTCCGATGAAAAAGAGATTGCTCCTAATTATATAAGGAGCAACAGTCAATATTTGTCAAATCCATTAAAACATTTAGTTTATAATGTTATTTTAAAAGAGCAGCTTAATAG
>VERQ01000069.1 GCA_018882565.1 Candidatus Fonsibacter sp.
AAAGAGAAGAATTAAACGATCTTTCAGTAAAAGAAAAATTTTAAGGAAAAAAACAAAGAAGTTAAATACTAAAAAGATTAGTAAAAAAATCTATTCAAAAAAATACAAAATCAAGAAAAAGAAAATTAAAAAATCTTTAAAAAAAAGAAATAAGATAAAAATTAAAAAAAAAATATTAAAGATTAGAAAAATATCAAAATATAAAAATAACTTTTTAGATAAATTTAGTAACTATATTAAAGGCAAGTTTAACAATTTTTTTGGTTTAAAATCATATTTTCAAAATAGAATAATTTCTTGGAAAGAAAATAGAAACAAAAAACAAATCAAGATTTTAAAACTACAAACTATTCAAAAAAAACGTGAACTTGTATTATTAAAAAAACTAAATTTACGGGAGATTAATGAGCTTAAAAAACAAAAATTCCAATTTAATAAGCAACTACTTAAATCAAAACAAATAGAGCTTCGTAATTTAGAAAGAGAACAAAAAGCTTTAGAAAAAAGAATCATTCTAGAGCAAAAGGTATTTGCAAAAAAACTTGATTTGCAACTCAAAGATCACAAACGACAAGAGAAAGAAAAAATATATCAATTAAGGAACCAGATAAGATCCATCGAAGATCGTCTAAAAATTTTTAGAGAAAAAATACAAGAGATTAAACTTAAAAGAAGAGAAGCAAAATTAGCTGAACTTGAAATTCAAAGAAGAACAAGAGAGGAGGCTAGAGCAATATTAGATGCACAAAAGCGAGAAAATGAAATTAAGCAACAAGTTGTTGATAGATTAGAAAAGTATTCGAGAAATATGAAATCTATCGTATTCCAGGTTAATAAAAGATACTTAACAAAAAAAAGAGCTCCACTAGCTTTTATTGATAATATTGCTGAGAATGGTGAGTGTTTTATAAAGAACCAAGATACTCCTGATAATGACTATTTATTCTTACTTTATATTAAGGGAGAAAATGCTTCTGAGCGTTTAGTTAATGATATTTCATTAGAAGACAAAACAGATTCTACGGAAACTAAAATGTTTAATCCAAAAAATGTTTTTGAGGCTTCAGATTATATGATTGATAGGTTAGCTCTATTATTTGAAAGAGAAAGACATGATTTAAAAAAAGCTAGTTAATCTAAGATATTTAATGAAAAATTTTTTTTTAGGATTAAGTAATGAGGCTAAAGGTTTTATTTTTGGTTTTATTGGGATAATTATTTTTTCTATTACGCCAGTAGCCACTAAGATTGCATTAGGAAATAGTAATAGTCAGCTTTCACCAGAATTTATTACTTTTGGCAGATCAGCTCTTGCTGGAATACTTTCGCTTCTTTATTTATTATTTTTTAGAAAGAAAATACCAAAATTAAAATATTTGTTTAATTTTTCTATAATAGCTTTGTGTATAACAGTTGTATTTCCATTAACTCTTTCGTTAGGTTTGATTTATTCCACATCAATCCATGCTGGAGTAATTTTAGCCTTTTTGCCATTAGCAACAGCAGTCTTTGCTTCATTCTATTTTAAACATAAGGCATCATTAGGATTTTGGCTGTGCGCTTTTATTGGATGTATATTGATCGTTATTTATATTTTAATTCACAGTCATGACGAAAATAAAAAATTAGAATTATCATATTCTGATATTTTATTTTGTATTGCAGTGATCGTTGCTGCGATTGGCTATAATTTCGGAGCTAAACTTACAAAAATTATGGTTTCAGCAGATGTAATTTCATGGGCACTTGTTCTTGCTTTGCCATTTCATTTTGGTTTAGCGATTTATTATTTTCCAAAAATTGAAATTAATATTATTTCATGGCTTGGATTTTTATACGTTGCAATATTTTCACAATGGATAGGTTTCTTTGCTTGGTATAAAGGATTAGATTTAGGTGGAGCTGTGCGCGTAAGTCAGATTCAATTACTTATGCCTTTTTTTACCTTTGCATTTTCAATTTCTTTACTTGGAGAGAAACTAGATTTTCTTACAATTATTTTCTCAATTGCAATTATTCTTTTAATTTATATTTCAAGAAAAATGGCAATTACTAAAAAGTGATTTAACTTATTTTTAAAGATACGCTTCCAAGACCTTTAACGCTTCCAGAAAAAAGATCGCCTTTTTTAATAGGAATAATAGGAGTTGATGATCCCGTTGTTACCCAGAAATCAAAACTTAGAATCATATTATTTTTTTTTATTTCATTAAGCAGCCAAATTAATGAATTAATTGGGTTGCCCAGAACAATTTTGGTATTTCCAGGATAATTTTTTTTAGCAGTCTTGTTAGTTAAAACTGTTGGAATAGAGGTAATCTTTTTTAAACTATATTTTGTTAATTTTCCTGTAACAAATGCAACATTTAATCCAAAATCTGAAATCATTCTTCCAAGACAATCAATTGCTTTTAATTTTTGTCTAAAGCCAACAACCTCTATTGCTGGTGCTATACCTATAATGAATTTACTAACATTAGATTTAGTAATCTTTTTATTAAAATTAAAAACTTCATTTTTAATCTTAAAAGCAACTTCGAGCTCAGCGCCTATCAAATTGCTTTGGAAAGGCATTTTACCTTTGTTTTTGTATGTGCTCTCTTCATACAAATAAGAAAAGAAAGGTTTTTTAGCTTTTAATTTTTTCCACATACTTTTATTAGTGGCCCCAGCCTTAAAACCAATAGGATTCCATAACAATTCCATTTCAGCATGTCTGCAAATTTGTGCTGCGATGTTAGGATTGCTAATTAGAGATTTTGAGATTTTTGGTAAAAATTTTCTTTTAAATCTAGCTTCTGCTATTTTGTCTCCTAAAATTTTAATTTTATTACTCAATGAATTATCTTTGTTTAAGAATTACGGGGGATTGTGGGCCCATTAAGTAGTCAGGTAGCGTTGTTGAAATTTTTGGAAAGTAAGTAATAATTCCTAAAAAAACTATTAAGATTGTCATCCAAGGTAGAGCTCCTTTTAACACTTCTACAATGGACATTCCTGTAATTCCGCTTGTAACAAATAAGTTTAATCCAACTGGAGGAGTTACCATTCCAATTTCCATGTTTACAACCATAATAATTCCCAAATGAATAGGATCTATTCCAAGCTGAATTGCAATTGGAAAAAATATTGGAGTTAAAATTAATAAAATTGCAGTTGGTTCCATGAAATCGCCTGCAATAATAAGAATGATATTTACAATTAGTAAAAACATTAAAGGGGATAATCCGGCATTTAATATCTGTTCAGATATCATTTGAGGAATTCGCTCTGTTGTTAAAACGTGAGCAAATAGAATTGCATTTGCAATAATAAACATAACCATCACTGTTGTCTTAGAGGAATCAACAAATACTCTTGGAAGATCCTTAATAGTAATATCTTTATAAATAAACAACGATACAAAAACTGCATAAACTGCAGCCACTGCAGCAGCTTCAGTTGGAGTGAAAATTCCTCCATAAATTCCACCCATTATAATGAATAAAAGAAAAAAACCAGGAATTGCCTCTTTAGCACTGACTAACGTCTCTTTAAAAGTTGCTTTTGGTAATGAAGGTAATTTTTTTATTCTTGCATAAATATATATCGCCACCATCATCATTATTGAGAGAAGTAATCCAGGAACGATCCCAGCCAAAAATATTCTGCCGACTGATTGTTCTGTAAC
>VERQ01000070.1 GCA_018882565.1 Candidatus Fonsibacter sp.
GAACTTTACAGTTCAGGAAAATATAAAATTAAAGAAGACAAGAAAGCTGTAAATTCAGATGAGTTAATCAACTATTATAAAAAATTATGTAATAAATTTCCAATTGTTTCTATAGAAGATCCTGTATTTGAAGATGATTGGAGTGTCTGGAAAAAATTGACTAAAGAGTTAGGAAAAAAAATTCAAATTGTTGGTGATGATTTATTTGTAACTAATTTAATTCGTTTAAAAAAAGGTGTTAAGGAATTAGCTGCAAACGCAATTTTAATTAAACCAAACCAAATTGGTACAGTTTCTGAAACTTTAGAAGTTATTAATTTTGCCAAAAAAAATAATTTTAATACAATCATTTCTCATAGATCTGGCGACAGCGAGGATACTTTTATCGCCGACTTAGCAGTTGCAACTGAATCTTCTCAAATTAAAACTGGATCATTAGCAAGATCTGAAAGAGTTGCAAAATATAATAGATTATTAAGAATAGAAGAGGAGATTGGAAAAAAATCTCAAATGTCAAAATTAAAATGAATAATTTCATTAATTCAATTTCAGATAAAAAATTCTTTTTTATAATACTCTTAATAATTCTATATATTTTTTTTAATTTTTTTGGTGGTGACAGAGGTTTTGTTGAGTACTTTAAAAAGAAAAATTTATTAAAAGAATTTCAAGAAAAAAATTTAGAAATAAAAAAAGAGATTATTTTTTTAACAAGAAAAAATGATTTTTTATCAGTAAATATAAATAAAGATTATCTTGATGAAATATATAGAGATTACTTTGTATTGGGAAAAAAAGGTGAAAAGATTTATATTATTAATCAAAAATGACAGTTAGACATCCTGAAAAAGTTAATAATATTGAACATCCAATCCAAAAAAAACCAGCTTGGATAAGAGTAAAGGCTAGTTACTCTAAAGAATATACTGAAACTAAAAATATTTTAAAAAAAAACAATCTTTTTACAGTTTGTGAAGAAGCTTCCTGCCCTAATATTAATGAATGCTGGAGTAAAAAACATGCAACATTTATGATTATGGGCGATACTTGCACTAGAGCTTGTGCATTTTGTAATGTGAAAACTGGAATTCCAAAGTCCTTAGATCTTCTTGAGCCTAAAAAAATCGCACAAAGCGTTAATGATTTAAAATTATTGCATGTAGTTGTAACTTCTGTTGATAGAGATGATTTAGAAGATGGTGGAGCAAAACACTTTGCAAATGTTATTTCAGAGATTAAAAAATATAACGATAAGACAACTGTTGAAGTTTTAACGCCAGATTTTTTAAGAAAAGGAGATGTTTATAAAATTGTCGTAGACGCAAAGCCTGATGTTTTTAATCATAATTTAGAAACTATACCTCGTCTGTATTTAAAAGTAAGACCTGGTTCACGTTACTTTCAGTCTTTAGACTTATTAAGAAAAGTTAAGGATTATAATTCAACCATTTTTACAAAATCAGGTTTAATGGTAGGTCTGGGCGAAACAAAAGAAGAGATCATGCAAGTTATGGATGATTTAAGGGTAGCGGGAGTAGATTTTCTAACTATCGGTCAGTATTTACAACCAAGCGCAAAACATTATCCGATAAAAAATTTCGTAACTCCTGAAGAGTTTGAAAATTACAAATTAATAGCAGAAGGAAAGGGTTTTTTATTGGTTTCATCAAGCCCATTAACAAGATCTTCATATCATGCATCAGAAGATTTTGATGTTTTGAAAAGAAAAAGAATTAACAAGCTAATTTAAATTGCCAGTTAAAAAAATTACAAAAAAATTTAATTATTCTAAAAAAGATCTTATAGAATTGGTTTTAAAAATTGATGATTATAAAAATTTTTTACCTTGGTGTATTAATTCAAAAATTTTAACAATAGATAAAAATAAAGATAACTTAAAAATTACAGCTGATTTAGAAATAGGCTTTAAAACTTTTAGAGAAGTTTATACAAGCAAAGTTCTTTATGACAACAAAACTTCAAAGATTGAAGTTACCTCAGTAAGTGGAAATATTAAAAAATTATCTAATATTTGGGAGTTTGAAATAATTGATAAAAAGTCTTGTAATGTAATTTTTTTTATAGATATAGAATTAAAAAATCCCATTATAAATATCATATTCAATAAGTTTTTTAATTATGGTTTTGAAAAAATATTAAATTCTTTTGAACAACGAGCAAGAGAAACTATAAAGTATTAATGTGATTTTCTATTAATTTAATAGTCTTTTTTAAAGTTAGATTTTGAATATTTATTCTTGATAATTTTTTACCAAAGTTAAATTTTTTTATTTCAAATTTATTTTTGCTGCAAATTCCTATATAAACAAGACCTATAGGTTTTTTTTTAGTTCCACCATCTGGACCTGCTATACCCGTTACAGATATTGCAATATTTGTTTTAGATATTTTAAGTAAATTATTACACATTTCTTTACATATTTCTGCACTAACTGCTCCATACTTTGTTAATGTTTTTTTTCTTACTTTAAGAAGGTCAAGCTTTGAAATATTTGAATACGAAACTATGCCCACCATAAAGAATTTGGATGCACCAGGTATTTTTGTTAAATTATAACTAATTAATCCACCAGTACAGGATTCTGCTACTGCTACTTTGATTTTATTTTTTTTTAATTTTGTAGTTAAGTTTTTTAATTGATTATTTAGATGCATAAATAAATGATTAAAAATGTGTATATTCCTGCAATTATATCATCCATTATAACTCCAGTTGCATTTTTAATTTTTAAATCAAAATAACTTGCTGGCCATGGCTTAGTAATATCAAAAAGTCGAAATAGTAAAAAAGATAGTATAATTAAAAAAAAATTATTTCCACATATAAGCAAGGGTATTGATTGACCTATAAATTCATCTATTACAATCTCTTTTGGGTCAGAACTTGAAAAAGATTGATTTAATGTTTTGTTTAAAAAGTAAAGTGAATAAAAAAAAACTAGAATTATAAAAAATATAAAAAAAATAATGTTAAGATAATTATAAAATAAATAATAAATTATTATAGTAATAAGAGATCCCATTGTTCCTGGAACAGGTAAAAATCCTATTCCAAACAAAGTAAAAATTTTTTTATTAAAATTAATTATTTGTGACAGATGTTATTACCTCGCATGCAATTGCTTTATTTTTTCCAACATTACCAAGTCTATCAGTAGTCTTTCCTTTAACGCTTATTTGTTTTTCACTAATATTGCAAATTTTTGCAAGATTCTTAGATATAATTTTTTTGTATTTTTTAAGATTAGGTTTTTGGGCAATAATATTAATATCAATATTATTAATTTTAACATTTTTAGTTTCAATGAGATTAATTATTTTTTTTAAAAAAAATGTTGATCTTTTGTTTTTAAATTTTTTATTATTTGGAAATAAAGTTCCAATGTCGCCTAATTTTTTAGAGCCTAAGATAGAATCTATTAAAGCATGAATTACAGGGTCACCATCAGAATGACCAACCGTTCCCATTGAATAGGGTATATAGAC
>VERQ01000001.1 GCA_018882565.1 Candidatus Fonsibacter sp.
GGATTGGCAGCACGATTGCAACGCCTACTAAAATTATAATTAAAGATTCATTTGCACTTGATGCTTGAACAATCAACATTTGATCTGGAATAATGAATGGGAAGAAACTGTAACCAAGTCCAATAAAACATAAGACTGCAATGACGGCTGTTTGCGCAAAAGGCAACCAACAATATTGATCATTTTTTAAAGGAAGTTTTATTAAAATCTGTCTCATCCATAATATTAAAATTCCGGTTAAAACAGGAATAGGTAACAAAAATAAAATATTTGGATAAGCAAACCATTTGCTAAAAATTCTCTCACTTGCAAGTGGTGTTCCTAGGGAAACTAAGCCGATACAAAAAACTGCGCCCGCTAGGGAATATTTAGCCCAACGAATTGATTTTTTTTGCAGTTCATCTGATGTTTTCATGATCAACCAATTTGCACCAATCAAACAATAGCCAATTGCAAGAGATACACCAACTAAACAACTGAAAACAAAAGTTTCAACGGTAAACTTAAAGCCGACAATATAAAAACCTAACATGTAACCTTGTGCTAAAGCGGTAAGTAATGAGCCTGCTGAAAATGCAGTGTCCCAATGTTTTTTATAATGATCTTTTGCTTTTGCTCTAAAATCAAATGCAACGCCTCTAAAAATTAATCCAATTAACATCAAAAAAACTGGTAGATACAAATTAGTTAAAATAATTCCATGCGCTAATGGAAATGCGATCAGTAAAATTCCAACTCCTAAAACTAACCAAGTCTCATTTGCATCCCAAAAAGGTCCTATCGATGCAATCATTGTATCTTTGTTTTGTTTATTTTTTTCAAAGTAAGAAAGGATTCCAACGCCTAAATCATAACCATCGAGTAGACCGTAAATTAGCATAGAGAGTCCCATTAAAAAGGCAAATAGATAAGGAAGACCTGGCCCACCGTGGAAAAAATAATCCATCATCTTAAGCTCCTATAATAATTGATCTTCGTTGACCTGTTCTTGGATCGATTTCTTCTTTCGTGAATTCTTTATCTTTATTTTTTACAGCCATATAAAAAATGGTTGTGATGAATGCTGTAAGTAATAGAGCATACACCACTAAATATAAGGATAATGAAAAAGCAATATGCGCACTTGGGGTTGTTGTAACCGCATCTTTTGTTTTTAAAAGTCCGTAAACTAAATAAGGCTGTCTACCGATCTCAGTTACGTACCAACCTGCAATAGTTGCAACCCATCCAGAGAAAGTCATATAAAAAACAGCTTTTAAAAAAAGTTTTGGAAATTCTTTTTTTCGTAAAATGTAATAAATGCCCGTCCAAGAAATAAAAAGCATTAAAAAACCAACTCCCACCATAATTCTAAATGAATAGAAAATAGGTTTTACCGGAGGATTATCTTTAAAACTATTTAAACCCTTCACTTCACCATCTTTAGAATGAGTTAAAATGATGCTGGTTAAATTTGGAATTTCTATGCTGTAAAGATTTTTTTTATTAGCCTCATCAGGAATAGCAAACAAAACTAGTGGAACATTTTTTTGTGTGTTCCAAAGTCCTTCCATGGCTGCAACCTTTTGTGGCTGATGTTTTAAAGTATTTAGACCATGAAGATCGCCCATTAAAATTTGAACTGGGATTAAAAATGCGCCAGCAACTAATGCTACTCTTAACGCAGTAGTAACCGATGGACTTTTATAACCTTTTAAATATCTAAAAGCAGAAATGCCTGCGATTAAAAATGCAGCTGTTAAACCTGATGCTAATAATTTATGTGTTAGTCGGTAAGGAAGTGATGGGTTAAATATCACCTGCATCCAATCTGTTACAATAGCTCGTCCATCGACCATAACAAAGCCAACTGGAGTTTGCATCCAGCTATTTAAAACCAAAATCCAGAAGGCAGAGAGTGTTGTGCCTGCTGCTACTAAAAAAGTTGCAAGATTATGTACCCAAGGTTTAACTTTTCTAAAACCAAATAACATCACTCCAAGAAATGTCGCCTCTAAAAAGAATGCTGTTAAAACTTCATAACCTAATAGTGGACCTGCCACGTTGCCAACCGTTGCCATAAACCCAGGCCAGTTGGTTCCAAATTGAAACGACATAGTTATTCCGCTAACCACTCCTAATGCAAAACAAAGTGCAAATATTTTTGTCCAAAAGAAATAAATATCCATCCATTTGTAATTTTTAGTAGCGTTATAACGAAGTTTAAAAAATAATAAGAACCAACCTAAAGCAATAGTAATTGCCGGAAATAAAATATGAAAAGTAATATTGGCCGCAAACTGTATTCTTGAAAGAATTAGTGCATCCATAGTAATTAAACCCTACTCCTCTCAGGGCTTTAATTTAAGTAAAAAAATAATAACTGCGACATTGATGTATAAAAATATCAAATAGCCCAACAAAAATGGGAATAATTATAACTAATTTTTGAGAATATTTTTAACTCACTAATTTAAATAATACTTCGTTTCTTTTTAAAAACCAAAGTGTCCAAGGAGCGTTGTAACCTGCATAAATTGCTGGCTCTTCAATCTTTAATCCTTTTTCTTTTATATAATTTCTAATCTTTGCTTCATTCTCTTTAATATTCTCATTACTAAATAATCCTGAAAAAGTAATAACGATCACTTTAAGATCTGGATTATTTTTAATTTTGACACTTTGATTATCGGGTTGTGGCACATTTTGCAGATTAAATTTTTTAGGAACTACGAATGAAATACTCCATTTATTATTTCCTGAACTTTTCTGCATCACCGGAACAGTCATAGAGATGCTTTCTTTATTTTTATTTTCTCCACTTATATATTTAAATAAAATTCTAAAACCTTTACCGATTGCATCATCACGCTCGCCTTCAGTTTCAACTGTTGCGGTTAGAAAATTAGTATATTGACGAATTTCAAATTCGTTATCTTTTTTTATAATAGTATAATCGGGTTGTTCATTTGCCATAATATTTGTATTTAAAATTAATAGAACAAGTAGCGTTCTACTAATTTGTTTAAAAAAATAATTTAAAATCATCTCTAATTAAATCAACCGCCACCCAAAGAATGGATAAAATTCCAAGCCAACCCACCCATTTATGCTCTTTTAAATATTTTGATATTGCATTAGCAAGAGTGATCATCATTATAATTGAAAGTGTAAGACCAAAAATAAGTAAAGTATAATTAGACTTTGCGGCACCTGCAACTGCGATGACATTATCAAAGCTAATAGTCATATCTGCAACTATAATAGTAAAAATAGCTCGCCAGTAATTTTTTTTATCGCTTTCTTTAATTAGCTGAGATTTATTTATTTTTGCTTGCTGTTTAGGATTATCTTTTAAAATATCCCCATAAAGTTTGTAAGCAATATAAAACAATAAAATTGCGCCAAAAGTTCTAACACCCTTGTATTGAAGAAAATAAGCAACCAAAACTGCAAATAGTATTCTAAATATAACTGCAAGGCTGGTTCCAATAACTAAAACTTTTTTTCTAATTTTAGGATCAAATTGTGAGGCAACCAGACCAATAACAATTGCATTATCTGCTGATAAAATCATATCAATTAATATGATCTTTATCGTCAGCCTTAAATCATCAGCAAAAAATTCCATTGAGTAATTTTAAAGCAACAACTTAATATCGTCCCAAATTAAGTCAGCTGCAACCCAAAGGATTGATAACAATCCAAGCCATCCGATCCATTTATATTTTTTAATATAAACAGAAATAGCATTTGCAAGTGTAACCATTAAAACAATGGCTAATGCTAGACCAAATATTAATAGCCCATAATTTGTGCCAGCAGCTCCTGCAACTGCAATCACGTTATCTAAACTTAAAGTGATATCTGCAATAATCACTGTCATTACAGCTTTTCTAAAATTACTTCTTTCAGATTCAGCAACTTGATACTTGCTAATGTCTTTTGTCTCTTCTTTTTTCTTTAAAATATCTACGTATAATTTATACGACACCCAGAGTAATAAAATTCCTCCAATTGTTCGAATGCCTTGGAACTGCATTAAATATGCAGTCATAGCTGAGAATATTATTCTAAAAAGTACAGCAAAACCTGTTCCGATGATTAAAACTTTTTTTCGAATTGCTGGATCAAATTGCGATGCAGCCATTCCAATAATTACTGCGTTATCCGCTGATAACACAAGATCGATTAAAATAATTTGGATGGTAATCCGTATTTCTTCTGAGAAAAAATCCATTAATGATGTGCTTATATAAATTAATTGTGGCTATTTTTCAAACGCACATCGAAAACCAACGTAAATGGCATAAAAATCTGCAGATTTAAATTGTGCTCCACTTTTAGTTGTGTTGCTTGAACTATACCACCAGGATGAACCTGCAGTTAAAGCAGAATTATCTTTTCTATCCTTTGTCCACTCCCAAACATTTCCGCCCATTGCAACTAAACCATTAATCCCTTCTGGTAATTTTAAAACATCGTGATGTTTTCTGTAGGCAAGAAGATCTGTTGAATTCATTTTCTCAGCTTTGTCACCACTTGGATAAGTGTAAGTTTTATTTTTCTCAAATACTTTTGAATCTAAAACTTGTGTGTAGGCTGCGGTTGACCATTCTGCAAAACTTGGCAGCCTTCCATTAATAAATTTACAATATTGCTCAGCCTCAAAATAACTAACATGAACTGCAGGTTCCGTTAAACTTTCAGGATTTTTTCCATAAGGGGTTTTATAGTTCCAATTTTTTCTCTTCTCCCAACCTGCCCCATATTCATAACCAAAGCCTTGTTTTTCAGCCTCAGTTTTAAAATTTGTTTTATTTGCAAAATTTGAAAATTCAGCAATAGTTACTTCATATTTTTGAATATAAAAATTATTTATTTTAACTTTAGGATTTTCAAAGGCAAAAAGGCTGGTTGGAATAATTAAAAATAGTAAAATTATTAGTCTCATTATCTTTTTTTTATCCTCCAGTATTTGCCCATTTCCATAAATAAGAAAGATGCCGACCACGTAATTAAAATAAGTCCAACCAAAGCCTCAACCCCTGTTAAGTAACGGAGATATCCGCTTGCAACTAAATCTCCGTAACCAAGTGTAGTATAAGTTACAAAAGATAAATAAACGTAATCTAAAACAATTCCATGGTTTGCAGTTTTGCCAAATAAATTTCCTATTCCATCTAATTGCGCTGAATAATAATAGCCTAGACCAAATAACCAAATTTCAACAACATGCGCTAAAAAAATTGTAAATACACAAATCAAAACTTTATAACTAGGAGCAATTTTTTTAGCTAAAGAAAGTCTTTTTGAAAGTTGAAAAAGCACTTCATAATGAATAACTATGGCCGCAAGAACTAGAGCAGTATTAATAATAAATACTAATAGTAAAGTCATTTAGGTTTCTAAATTAACTTTTCCACCATCCACATGAATAACTTGTCCAGTAATCCAACTACTATTTGAAGATAATAAAAATTTTGCAGTTTCGGCTAGATCTTCGGGCTGTCCTACTCTTTTCATTGCGTGCTTTAAAGGAATTTGTTCTGCAATTCGTGCATTATCTAAAATAGGTTTTGCCATTTTTGATTGGGCAATACTTGGTGCGATGCAATTAACTCTAATTTTTGGAGCAAACTCTGCTGCAAGGGATGTGGTTAAACCTTGAATAGCTCCTTTTGCAGTTGAGATAACGGAGTGCATATTAAAACCTCGATCAACAGCAACTGTTGAAAATAATACAATTGCGCCATTATTTTCAGCAAGTTGTTTTTGTAATTTTTTTATAAAATGAATTGCGCCTGTTACATTTAAATTAAAGGTATTAATAAAATCTTCATGTTTCGTAGTTTGAAAAGATTTTAGAACAATAGATCCTACACAATAAGCAAAGCCAGAAACTTTATCATTTTCAACATCTTTTAAACTTTCTTCAACGCTTTGAAAGTTTGCAACATCTGAGCATACTGAATAGCTCTGGTCATTTTCTGAAGCTAATTTTTTTAACTCTTCTTCGTTTCTGCCAATTAAATGACACTGAATACCATCTTTAGCAAAAGACCTTGCTAAAGCCGCACCTGTATAGCCTGTGGCTCCTACAATTATTATTTTTCCACTCATAAAATCAGTGTATAGATAAACACATTATGTTTAAAGATTTAACTAACTGGCTTCATAACACCGCTACAGTTCTATTCGATGATACTAAAAATGATTTACGGGCTTTGCCTAAAACTGTTCGTTTGCAAATTCTAATTGTTTTAAGTGCGCTTTGGTCTACTGCTTTTAGTATTTGGGTATTTACGGTTCCTATGTTTGTCTACGGATGGTTAGGGATGTTTTTAGGCCATTTGCTGATTATTTTTGTTGCCTATTATACGTTTAAACAATTTCAGGACATTAGAAGATTTAGAACGGATCCTAATTACCACACGCCAACACGTTCAAGACAAAATCTTTGGATTAACGGTAAGCAAACAAAATTGCCAAAAGATGATCCGGGTGGCGAACACGAATAAATTAAAGTTTTTTAATTCGTATTTCTTTTAATAAAATTATCCGCTGCAGAATAAATTCTTTTCTTTTTATCTTTATCCATTTTTTCTAAAATTTTAACCATCATCGACAGTCTATAATTTTTACCAAAGAAAACTTTATTTTTTTCAATAAACTGCCAATACAATCCATCTAATGTATCGCACCAATCGCCTCGTTTAAAATCACTCATTTTAAGTAAATAACTAGAAGCGCAGATATAGGGTTTAGTTGCAAAGATACCGCCATCACTAAATAAACCCATACCGTAAACATTGGGTGCCATTACCCAATCCGATGAATCCACATACATTTCCATGAACCAACGATAAACAGATTTAGGTTCGATTCCTGAAAGATTCATAATGTTTGCAACCACCATCAAACGTTCAATGTGATGGCTCCAGCCATATTGAATACAGTTTTTAATGGTGTGATCTAAAGGATCAATTCCAGTGGTTCCTTCATACCAACTTTTAGTTAATTTTTTATTATGTTTAAAAAAATTAGTATTTTCTAATTTGCTTTCATAATTTTGATAAATTCCGCGCATAAATTCACGCCATCCAATAATCTGTCTTAAATATCCTTCAAGGCAATTCAATTTAACTTTATTTGTTTTTGCATAAGCTAAAGTCTCACTAACAATTTGTTCTGGGGTTAATAGTCCTAAGTTAATTAATGGACTTAACATGCTATGAAATAGAATATGAGATTTGTGCGATATAGCATCTTCAAAATCTCCAAATAAATTTAATTTATTTTTTAAAAAATCAAAATATAGATTTAAAGTATCTTTTCGAGTGGTTGGAAAATTAAAGCTTTCAATTTCTCCTGGATGATCTAGAAAATTTTTCTCTAAAAACTTTTTTACATTTTCAGTATGAGTTGTTTGTTTAAAGGTAATATGTTTTGGAATATTAACTTTTGGATCTAGTTTATTTCTATTATCTTCATCAAAACTCCACTTGCCTCCAAGCGGTTCATTCTTACTCTTCATTAAAATGTTAAATTTAATTCTTTGAATTTTATAAAAATTAGCCATGAATGGCTTTTTATTAGTTTGCAAATACTCTTTGAAATCTCCTCGACTTGATAAAAACATTGGAGATTTAATAAAATTAAATTGAATTTTATTTTTATTAAAAAAATTAATTAATTGCTTTTCAAAAAACTTATCTTCAACTTCAAATAAATCTACATGCTTGGTCTTAATTTTATTTAAAAAATTTAGAATTTTATCCTCATAACTTTTCTTAAATAATTCATGCTTACAATCAAAATAGGTTAGAGAAAAATCAGCTTTTTTTAATTCATCGGCGTAAGAGCGCATGGCTGATAAAAATAATAATATCTTCTGACGGTGATGTTTGACGTAAGTACATAACTGATAATCTTCAGCCATCATAAAATGATGATCTTTAAAACTTTTTAAATGGATAGGTGAGAAAAGTTGGTTGCCTAAAATGATAAAGGCTTTTGCTTTATTGATCATATGGATCAATAATTAATGTGCCCTAACGGTTGGGGCAAGTTTTATAAAAGAAGTGTCGATTTTAGATGAATAACGTCTGTTCATTTTTGAGTTATTATTCAGTCTTGCAGCTGCAACGGTGACTGCGCCTCTGCCAAATTTATTATTCGTTTGATCAATGACTTTCATCAAATGATCTAAATTTAAATTCTGATCTGAAAATAAGTTTTTTTCATAATGATCTTTAGGTTTTAGGTCTCCAAAAATAACCCCAGCTTTGCTGTAAAAATAACCTTTAATATAAATATTTTCTAAAGCTTTTGCGCACACATTGGTGAGTTCTAAAGTGTTATTGGTTGCAATGGGTAAATCTATTTTTTGAACGCGTGATACGTAATCTTTTTTAAATCTACTGGTTTTAATAAATACATAAACAGATTTTACAATTAACCCCTCGGATCTAATTCGCTCTGCTGCAGTCATACAATGTTGAACGACTGCTTCTTTTAAATCATTCAGTTCAGTAATAGTTTTGCCAAAGGATCTTGATACGCAGCAATTCTTCCTTGCAACATATTGAAAGTTTAATGGAAAACAACTGATGCCATTAAGTTCATGAATCGTCTTTAATACAACCACACTACTATTTTTTCTCACCCAATAATTATCTACATATTTTAACTGATGAGCATTATAAAAATTATTATTATTAAAAAATTTAGAAAGTTGTCTACCAATCCCCCAAACCTCTTGTACAGGGAATGTTTTTAAAATTTCATCTACTTCAGTTTTGTCTTTGGTAATAAATTCCTCAACACCTAATTTATTTTTCTTTGCAACGTGATTTGCAATTTTTGCAAGTGTTTTAGTATTTGCAGCTCCTATTGAAACTGGAATGCCAGTCCATTGCAAAATTACTTTTCTAATGTGCAAAATATATTCTTGAACATTATCCATTTTAATATTGGTTAAATCTAAGAATGCTTCATCGATTGAATAAAATTCAATGTCAGGTGAAAAATTTTTTAATATTTTCATCACCCGTCGTGACATATCACCATACAATTCGTAATTAGATGAAAATACGGAAACTTTATATTTATCAATGAGTGGCTTTGCTTTAAAATAAGGCTCACCCATTTTAATGCCTACTTGTTTTGCCTCCGTTGATCTTGAAATAATACAACCATCATTATTGGATAAAACTACAACAGGTTTTCTTCTCAAGTCCGGTCTAAATAATCTCTCACAAGAAACATAAAAAGAATTGCAATCAACTAAGGCAATAATTCTATTATTAATGGGCTGCATGAATAATATAAGTTACAATCCCCCAAATATTCACATCTGAGTTTTCATTAATTAAAATCTTCTCTGCTCTGTTTTTGATGTAAAAATTATTATTCTCTTTAATAATATTTTTAACGACTAATTCGTTATTAAAATTAATAATTGCAATGCAATCATTTTTTAAATTCAAACTTCGATCCACCACTAATAAATCTCCATTGATAATTTTGTGTTCAGTCATGGAGTTACCTTGCACACGAATTAGAAAAGTTGCTGGAGGATTTTTTATTAACTCACTGTTTAAATCTATTTCATCTTGAACATAGTCTGTGGCTGGTGATGGAAAGCCCGCTGATACTTTCTGCAATATTACTGGTATTTTCATAATAAATATGTTCTTGTTTCGTTCTAAAGAATAGATATAGTGAAGTCAACGAGGTATTAAGAATGAAAGTGAATGTTGGAAACATCGATCGAGTTTTAAGAATTTCTTCTGGAGTTGTCATTGTAACACTCACAGCATTAGGAATGATCAGTCCTTGGGGCTGGCTTGCAATTGGTTTAATTGTTAGCGGAGTACTTAGAAATTGTACTCTTTATTCATTACTTGGAATAAATACTTGTAAAAGGTAAGAGCCCGACGATTAATCGGGCCCTCAGTTAATTAACTAAAATTGTTCAGATTCTGTTGAACCACTCATTGCAGTGGTTGAGGTTTTCCCTGAACTGATAATTTGTGCAATGGTATCAAAGTAAGTTGTTCCAACTTCTCTTTGATGTTTAACAGCAGTGTAACCATCTTTCTCAGCCTCAAATTCTTGTTGCTGAATTTTAGAATAAGCCGCCATTCCATCTTTTTTATAATTTTGTGCAAATTTAAATACCGAGTAATTTTGCACGTGAAAACCTGCAAGAGTGATAAATTGAAATTTATAACCCATCTCTCCTAATTTTTGTTGGAAAGTTTGCATTTCATTTTCTGATAAATATTTTTTCCAGTTAAATGAAGGTGAGCAATTATAAGCAAGTAATTTACCTGGGTATTTTTTATGAATTGCATCAGCAAATATTTTTGCTTCCTTTAAATCCGGCTTTGCAGTTTCACACCAAATTAAATCGCAATAAGGAGCGTAAGCAAGACCTCTTGAGATCGCTTGCTCAATTCCGTCTCTAACATAATAAAAACCTTCGCTCGATCTTTCGCCTGTCAAAAACGGTTTATCATTTTCATCACAATCGCTTGTAATTAATTTTGCAGCATTAGCATCTGTTCGTGCAAGGATAACTAAAGGCACATTCATCACTCTTGATGCAAGGCGTGCAGCTTTAAGATTTCGAATTGCGTTTTGAGTTGGGATTAAAACTTTTCCACCCATATGACCACATTTCTTTTCAGCAGCTAATTGATCTTCAAAGTGAACACCCGCAGCTCCTGCTTTGATGAATCGTTTAGTTAATTCATAAACATTTAATGGACCACCAAATCCAGCTTCACCGTCTGCAATAATTGGCATTTGATAATCTATGCTATTTTTAGGATCCATTTTTCCCTCTAACACTTCCATGTATTGAATCTGATCTGCGCGCATTAATGCGTTGATCATACTTTCAACTAATTTTGGAGCGCTATCGTATGGATATAAACTTTGATCAGGATACATTTCGCCCGCAGAATTTGCATCTGCAGCAACTTGCCACCCTGATAAATAAATTGCTTTCAACCCAGCTTTTGCATGCTGAACTGCATGATTGCCAGAAAGTCCACCTAAAGTATTAATATACTTTTCAGTATTTAATAACTTCCAAAGTTTTTTAGATAAATTTTTTGAAACAGTGTATTCAACATTAAAAGTTCCTCTTAACTTTTCAACATCCTCTTCAGAGTAATTTGCAATTACACTTTCCAATCTTTTTTTAACTAAAGTATCAGTTGTATTAGGCATTACTTGATCCACTTTTATTATTTGGTTTAATCATTGATAGTTTTGCCTCTAAATAGTTAACAAAAGATTGACCTGTTTTATAAACAGATGAAACGGCATCGGTAAAAATTTGTTTTTCTAAAGTATTCATTGCTTTAACGTTATCTGCATAGCTATTAGTTTCATTGTAACAATCGTCGTTAAAAGAAACGCAGTTACTTTCGATTTTGTGTTTTTCTCTATGAGTCATATTATTTCTCCTTGGTTTATAAATTTACAATATTTACATTTTGCGCTTATTTAAATATTTATGTTGAAAATGCTTGTAAATTTGTAATAAAAATTTTAATAATGTATTTACAAATTGAAAATTTTGTAAATTTTTATGAGCAAGCAGCTTGGTTTTAAGATCAAAACAGCGCGTAGAAAGCTAAATATTAGCCAAGGTGATTTGTCAAAAAAACTTGAGATTTCGCCAAGTTATTTAAATCTAATTGAATCTGGCAAAAGAAAAGTGAGTGCTGATTTACTTATCAAAGCCTCTGAAATCTTAAATCTTGATCTTAAAAAATTATCAACGGATGATAACCTAAACCTTGTTCATGATCTTCAAGAACTGTTAAGCGATAATTTATTTGAAGATTTGGATATTACTAATTTAGAAGTTAAAGATTTAATAGAAACCAATCCACTAGTTTCAAAAGCGCTTATTCGATTAGGCGATGTTTATAGAAAAAAGAATTCTGAAGTTTATGATAAACTTGAAGTCATCTCTGGTGAAAATGTTGCAAATCCTAAAGCAACTTTTCCAGGGGAAGTTGTTTCTGATTTTTTACAAGAATATCATAATTATTTCCCAAAATTAGAAGAGTATGCAAATAAAATTTTTAGTCAGGTAAATAGAAATTTTAGAACACGTCATGTTCTATTAGTTGAGTATTTAAAAAAACATCACAAGATTGATGTTGTCGATGTAGTTCCAAAGAATGATGAATTCTTTTTAAAGCGATATGTTCCTGAAAAAAAAACACTTTATTTATCTGATTACTTAACTCTCGATACAAAAAAAATATACTGTGCAGGACAAATTGTGCAAGCAGAAGCTTTAGATTTAATAGAAAGCTATCTTAAAGATTATAATTTTCCCTCTGAAACTGCAAAAAAACTTACAACGATTTCTTTAATTAATTATACCGCTGCTGCAATTTTAATGCCTTACAAATTATTTTATGATGAATGCAAAAAACATCGTTATGATTTAGAATTACTGCAACATACCTTTTCAGTATCCTTTGAACAAGTTGCTCACCGCGTTACTTGTTTGCAAGATCTTAAAATGAAAGGAATTCCATTTCATATGTTAAGAACAGATATTGCAGGCAATATTTCAAAACGATTATCATTATCAGGAATTCAAATTCCTCGTTACGGTGGAGCTTGTCCGAGATGGAATATTCACTCTGCTTTTATGTTACCTGGAAAAATCCACAGTGCATTATCTAAAATGCCCGATGGTGAAAAATATATATGTATTGCAAGAACTATTGAAAAAGGAATAGGTCGACATGGAGTATATAGAAGTATTTTAAGTATCGGCTTAGGATGTCAGGCTAAGTATGCAAAAGATTTTATTTATGCTGACACTTTGAATATTCAAGACGAAGACTCTGCTATTGCAATTGGTGTAAATTGTAGAACTTGTCCTAGAATGGATTGCCAGCAAAGAGCCTTTCCACCAATTAATAAAAATTTAGATATTAATTTAAATAACAGAGGGGCATCTGCCTACGTTAGTAATTAAAATTAGAATATTTAGATAAAAATTTTACAAGTTCTTGTAAGGTTTGTTTTGGTGCTTCCTCTGCTATAAAATGCTTACAATTAAAGCCTTTTCCTTCAACTTTTTTAGTAGTGTACTTCTGCCAGACTTTTAAAGGTTTAAATTTTCTACCCACTCTTCCATTCTTGCCCCATAAAACTTGCACTGGAATATTGAGTTTTTTACTTAAATCTTTTTTATCATGAACAAGATCAATGGTTGCTCCGGCACGATAATCTTCACAACTGGAATGTATTCTTTTGTAATCTTTAAAATATTTTAAATAGTTTTTTTCAAAACCTTTAAAATTAAATCCTCCTGACCATTTTTTAAGACAGTAATTTAGCCAAGCTTTTGGATCTTTAGCGATAAAATTTTCTGGAATAAACTTAGGTTGAATTAAAAAAAACCAATGAAAATAATTAGTTGCAAAATCTTGATCTGTTGCATTGTACATATCAAGTGTTGGACAAATATCCATTACGCATAAGGCAACAACTTTATCTCTGTAATCACGTGCTAGTCTATGTGCAACACGGCCACCACGATCATGCCCGCCAAGTAAAAATTTTTGATAACCGATATTGCTCATTAATTGAACCATATCTTTTGCCATTTCTCTTTTTGAATAATTAAGATGTTGGCTATCACTTTGGATTACAAAACTTTGCCCATAACCTCTAAGATCTGGAAGGATGACAGTGAAATTTTTTGAAAGTTCATCTGCAATTTTATGCCACATATAATGATTTTGCGGATAACCGTGCAATAATAATACCGGTGGTCCAAAACCACCTATACGATAAAAAATTTTTCCTTTATTTACTTTTTGAAATTTTTTTTCAAAACTTTTGAACAAGAAATTATTTCCACTCAGGTTTTATTTTTTCAAAAAAACTTTTAATACCAATATTTTTATTTTCACTATCAAGAAGTTTATAAAAAGTTTGTCTCTCATCTTTTAACGAAGCATCTTTATTAATTAATCTTTTAATCTCAACTAAACTTGAAAGTGGTTTTTCTGAAATGGATTTTAATATTTTATTTGAACCTTCTTTAAATTCATCTGCTTTTAAAACAACACTAACTATTCCTATATTGTGAGCTTGCCCCGCTGTAATCATCTCTCCTGTCATGCACAGATAATTTGCATTATATTTTCCAGCATATCGCTTTAATCTTTGGGTTCCGCCAATCCCTGGAATTAATCCTAAATTTATTTCAGGTTGAGCAAACTTTGCATTTTCCGATGCAATAATAAAATCGCAAATGAGTGCAAGTTCCATTCCACCGCCTAAAGCATAACCTTCCACTAATGCAATAACTGGTTTTTTAATATTATAAATTTCATCAAAAGCATCAAATAACTTTTTCTCAGCCGCAGTATTTTTATTTAAAGATTGCAATTCTTTAATATCTGCACCTGGTGAAAATAATTTTTGATTGCCTTCAATTGCAATACATTTAATGGAACTATCTTGATCAAAGTTTGTAAGGGCTTGTAGAATTTCTTTAGATGTTTCAATATTTAAAGAATTTTTATCTACAACTCTATCAATTTGAACAAAACCTACAGCTTGTTCGCTTCTAACTTTAATATTCTTAAAGTCCATGAAGGAGATTATTTATGATCAATAAAATTACGCTCAATACACATCGCAATTCCCATTCCACCACCAATACAAAGGGTAGCAAGACCTCTTTTTGAATGAGTTTTGATCATTTCATGAAGCAAAGTTACTAAAATTCTAGCTCCTGATGCACCAATTGGATGACCAATTGCAATAGCGCCACCGTTCACATTTACTTTATCAACGGTCCAGCCCATTTCTTTATTTACTGCAATGGCTTGTGCTGCAAATGCTTCGTTTGCTTCAATTAAATCTAATTCATCTTCACCCCAGCCTGCTTTTTTAAGTGCAAGACGTGAAGCTGGAATTGGACCTGTTCCCATAATAGATGGGTCCACTCCACACACTGCCCATGAAACTATTTTTGCAAGCGGCTCAATACCAAGCGTTTTTGCAGTTTTTCCTGACATTAAACTAACCGCTGCAGCGCCATCATTTAATCCTGATGCGTTTCCAGCTGTAACTGATCCGTCTTTTTTAAATGCTGGTTTTAAAACTTCTAGTTTTTCAATGGTCGTTCCATCTTTTGGATACTCGTCTTTATCAAACACCACGTCCTGTTTTTTAACTTTAACAGTAATTGGAATAATTTCATCTTTGAATTTTTTTCCTTTAATTGCATCAATTGCTTTTCTTTGAGAAGCTGCTGCAAATGCATCTTGATCTTTTCTTGTAATTTGAAATTTTTGTGCAACGTTTTCTGCAGTTACACCCATGTGATATTGATTGTAAACGTCCCAAAGTCCATCCACAATCATGGAGTCTTGTAATTTACCATCACCTAATTTCACTCCATTTCTAATATTAATGAAATGGGGAGCATTGCTCATACTTTCTTGTCCACCTGCAATAACGATATTTGCATCGCCACATTTTATTGAATTATAACCAAAGGCAACTGAAGCAAGTCCTGAACCACAAAGTTGATTAATTGTTGTTGCAGTTTTTTCAACTGGTATGCCTGCGTGAATTGCAGCTTGTCGTGCAGGATTTTGACCAACGCCTGCTGCTAAAATCTGACCCATGTAAACAGTGTCAACTTGTTCAGGTTTAATTTCTGATTTTTCTAAAACTTTTTTAATTACTTCCGCTCCTAATTGCGGAGCTGTCATAGAGGATAGTGAACCACCAAAAGATCCTACCGCCGTTCGAACTGCACTTGTTATTACTACATCATTATCAGTCATTTTAATTTATTTCTCCTTTTGGTTATAAATTTTTTGTTACTGCATGTACTGGCCACCATTTATTGAAAAGGTAGCGCCGGTAATGAAGCCTGCTTTATCACTTACTAAATAACTTGCCAAGGCGGCAATTTCTTCAGGCTCTGCGAGTCTGCCAACAGGAATTTGACCCACAATTCCCTTTAAAATTGTTGGATCAATTTTTTTAACCATATCTGTTCCAACATATCCTGGGGCAATTACGTTTACTGTTATTCCTTTATTTGCATTCTCTAATGCTAGTGCCTTTGAAAATCCAATAATACCCGCCTTAGCCGCCGAGTAATTTGTTTGACCCACTTGTCCTTTCAAACCATTAATAGAACTTATTGAAACAATCCTACCAAATCCTTTTGCTCTCATTTTTTCAATCACGTTTCGGCAGATATTAAAAAGAGAATTTAAATTTGTGTTAATGACAGAATTCCACTCTTCAGGGTTCATTTTATGTAAAAAACGATCTTTAGTAATCCCAGCATTGTTAACGACTATTTCTATGTCGCCATATTTTTTTTCAACTTCTCCAACTGCAGCTTTGCAACTTTCAAAATAGGAAACGTCTGATTTGATAACTTCAATTCCACTTTGTTTAGAATAGGCTTGGGCAGTTTCATCTTTACCAACGTAAGTAGAGACAACTTTATAACCTTCGTCTTTTAATTTTTTTGCAATTGCAGCGCCGATTCCTCTTGTGCCACCTGTAACTAAAGCAACTTTGGACATTATTGACCCCCAATGAATTAAATATGAGGAAAATTATACTAAAGGGATTTTTAAAATACTAGAGAAATTCTTTAGGATTTTAGAGGGGTTTGGTCTAAATAAGGGGATATTTGGAACCAAACCCTCTAAATTTTCGTTAAAAACTAATATTAGTTTTTAACTGAAGCTTTTTTACCTTCGTCTTCGATTACTTTTTTGATTTCTGTTAAACCTTCTAAAAGTCTTTTATTAAGAATTTCAAAAGATTCTTTTGCAGTTTTTTCTGCAATTTTAGAGAAATCAGTAGCAATATTTTGAGCTTCAACGATTGATTCTTGG
Organism: Candidatus Fonsibacter sp.; assembly: GCA_018882565.1. GTDB lineage: Bacteria > Pseudomonadota > Alphaproteobacteria > Pelagibacterales > Pelagibacteraceae > Fontibacterium > Fontibacterium medardense. The sequence continues at coordinate 16,917 of VERQ01000001.1, forward strand.
ATCAATTCGATAGATTTACCAGCTGATTGCTGAGGGTTTCCCTTAGCTAATTCAGAAGTAGCATCTTTAGCGCTAGAAATAGCTTTGTTAAGTACTTCTATTTGCTTTTTAGCAAGCGCATTGTAGCCTTCAAATAATACTTTAGATGCATTAGCAAATGTTTCTAAAGTTTTTTTCTGAGCATTGATTAAATTCTCAGAATTACCATCTACTGTTGGTACTTTAAGAGCTGCTAACATCTTTTGAAAATCAAAGAATTCAAAAGGATTGTTTATGTTTGTCATCATTGTTTACTCCTTGTTTTATTTAATGAGGTATATTTATGTTGCACTGCAATATATTTCAAGTCTAAAAATCATAAAATAAGCTAAATTACTGTTTTTATTGACTTTTTTCTTTTGCATATGCAATATATTAATATTGCAGAAGCACATAGAGGTTATTACTCTTAGGCTAATTATTAGGCTATTATTAAAGAGCAAAAATGACAAAAAAAGACAAAGAAAAAGGACCAGACAAAATTAACTTTGAAGATTTAAGTACTGTCTTTGAAAATAATCTGAAAATTTATAATCAATATGTAGAGTCATTTAAAAATTTAGGTGCGGGCCAAAATAATTTTCCAACTTTTCCAATTAATAATCAAAACAGTAATAATTTTACTATCAACGATTTATCAAATTTAATTGCTCCAACCGTTACTAAAATGATGGAGTCATTTAAGAATTTTCAAACTGAAATACAACAACACCCAAATATATATTTTGATAATCTAAATAAATGGGTTTCACAAATTGCTAATTTAAATTTTTACTTTGTAACGCGCGCTTCTGGTGGAATGGCAAATCCAGTTATCTTTGAAGAAAAAACTGACAAAAGATTTTCTAATGAGGAATGGAAGACGAATTTATTTTTTGATTTCATAAAACAATTTTATTTGATCAGTGCAAATTTTATGAACAACTTAATTGAAAATGTTGAGTTTAAAAATCCTAAAGATAAACGCATTATGCAATTTTATTTAAAACAATTAAATAGCGCGCTCTCCCCATCTAACTTTGCTTTTACTAATCCAGAAGTTTTAAAAAAGACAGTAGATGAAAAAGGAAATAACTTAGCAAAAGGTTATGAAAATTATAAAAAAGATTATGAGAAACACCCAAATAAACTTTTTATACAACAATCTAAAGCTGGTGAATTTGAAATAGGAAGAAATTTAGCAACAACAAAAGGTAAAGTTATTTTCAAAAATAATCTTTTTGAACTTATTCAATATGATTGCACTACGGATCAACAGTATGCAAAACCTATGTTGGTGATCCCACCTTTTATTAATAAATATTATATTATGGATTTGAATGAAAAAAAATCCATGATGAAATATTTAGTTGATAAAAAGTTTAATACTTTTTTAATTTCTTGGAAAAATCCTGATGCTAGTTCAAGAAATATTTCTTTCAAAGAGTATATTGAAGATGGTGTGTTAGAAGCATTAAGGGTTGTTTGTGAAAAAACAGGTTCTAATGCCGCAAACATAGCATCGTATTGTGTAGGTGGAACTTTAGCTTCTTTAGCACTTGCTTATTTAAAAGTTGTTCCAAATAAATATAAAATTTCTAGCGCAACTTATTTTGCAAGTTTAATTGATTTTGAAGATCCGGGTGAACTTGGAATTTTTATTACAGAAGAGCAAATTACAAGTATTGAGCAGCAGATGAAAAAAACAGGATACTTTGATGGTAAGGATATGGCTGCTGCATTTAATTTTTTAAGACCTGGTGATTTATACTGGAATTATGTTGTTAATAATTACTTACTTGGCAATGAACCTACTGCATTTGATATGCTTCACTGGAACTCTGACTCAACGCGACTTCCTGAAAAGATGCACTCAGAATACTTGCGTTGCATGTATTTAAACAATTTAGTCGTTAAAAATAAATATAAAATTGGCGATGTAGAAATTGATTTGTCAAAAATTGACACTCCAATATTTTCTGTAGCAACAACAGAAGATCATATTGCTCCTTGGCGATCAGTTTATCAGGGGCTTAACGCTTACAATTCTCATGTTAATTTTGTATTAGCAAATTCAGGTCATATTGCAGGTATTATTCAAGGGACAGAAAACAAACCTGGCAAACTTCATTTCTACACAAAGAAATTTGAAAAAGGAAAAACTCAAGATGAATGGTTTAACAGTGCTAAAAAGGTAGATGGTTCATGGTGGCCAATTTGGATTTCATGGCTTGCGGTGAATTCTGGGGAATTCAAAAAACCATCTGAACTTAATGCAAAGAACTTCGAAGTACTATATGAAGCTCCAGGTCAATACGTAAAACAATCATGATTGAAATTAAAAAATATTCAAACCGCAGACTCTATAACACTGAGACGAGCGCTTATATTACCTTGGATGATATTGTAACTTTAATTAAAAAAGAATTAGATTTTAAAGTAGTGGATGTGGACACTCAAAGTGACATTACTTCTTCTATTTTAACACAGATAATTTTAGAAAAAGAGAATGCAGGTATTAATTTAATTCCCTCTCATATTCTTAAACAAATTATTTTATTTAATGAAAATAAAAAAAGTAACATGATGTTTGATTTTTTAACCAATTCAATGAATGCGGCAAATTCAAATAATATTTTTACAAAAGGGTTTCCAAATTTTATGGATTTCAATTTTTTTAATTTTGGACAAAAAGCAGAAACTAAAAGTGCAACTCCAGCTACTCCTAAAGATGAAAAAAATATTGATGATTTGATGACCCAGATTGATAAATTAAAAAAAGAAGTAGAAGGAATTAAAAACCAAAAGTAATTTAAATTAATTTTGCAAGTTGCTTAGCGTTTGCAAAAGCATTAGCTGCATTTCCACCTGAAAACCAATCTCCACAAATCCCAAGTCTTAAATCTTTATCCCAATAACAATTAGTTGCTGCTGCTTTTTGATTATATGCATAAAGCCAACCGTGAATATCTGAATATTGTATATTATCTTTTTTAATATCTACTTTTAATTTAGTAGAAAAACTATTTAACATTTCATCAATTAAATTTGGTTTATTATTTCTATACTCATAAATATTTTTAATTGAATATTTTAATGAGGACTGAATTGTCCATAATTCTAAATCTTTATTAATTAAATCTTTCTTCTTAGTATTTTCATTAGCAGCAAATCCTAAAACATCATCATTCTCAAAACTAATAGCGCTTAAATTAAGGTTTAAACTTTTATTAAAAGCCACCATCAACGTTAAGTTGGGCTGCATAGAATAATCAAATTTTGAAAAAAAACTTTCAGTAAATTGTTTTGTTAAATTATAAGCCTGTTGAAAAGGAGTTGTAATAATGACTGTTTTATAATTTTCTTGAGTATCGTCTTTAAATGTTAATTGAAAATTATCACCTTTTTTTTCAAGATTTTTTAACTCTTTATTAAGCATTACATTTTTATTCTTAAATAAATTTTTAACTAATACATTATTTCCATTTTCATGGATTATTCTCTCTTTACCCAAATCGTCTATCAGTTGATTATTTTGAAATATTTTAAAATCACCTTTCCAAACACAATAATCTTCTAAGAATTTTTTAAACTCTTCGTCTTGGCTTTTAATATATTGCAGACCATGATCAAATAACCCAACATTATCAACTCTTCTAGTTGAGCAGCGCCCTCCAACCCCTCTAGATTTTTCATAAAAATCTAAATCTTTTTTAATAAAATAAGAAAATGATGCTGCGGAAAAACCGGTTCCAATTATTGCAATATCCTTCATGAATAATTTAGATTATTAAATTATTATGGAACTTGCGACTATAATTAATTTTTTTATCATTTTATTTATATTTGCAATCATTCCAGGTCCTGCAACATTTGCAGTTTTATCAACGAGCACTCGATATAGTTTAATTGCAAGTATCTTGCTTGCAGCTGGAGTAACGGTTGGTGATTTAGTCTACACCTCTGCAGTATTATTTTCCTTTAGTTTGTTTGAAGAAATATTAACTCCTATTTTTTTATACATTAGAATTGTAGGGGCAATTTATATCGCTTATTTAGGATTAAGTTTAATTTTAAAAAAACCAACTAAATTTAAAGATCAAAAAGTTAAGAAAAATCTATGGGTTCAATTTGGTCTTGGATTTTTTCTTTGTCTTTCAAATCCAAAACCAATGGTATTTTATTTTTTAGTTTTTCCTCAATTTATTGATCTTAGCAATGTAACGTTAAAATCTAGTCTGATTATTATGGTGGTGATTACTGCAACTGTATTTTTAACGTTAGCGATGTTTGGAATTTTGGGGCAAATAATAAAAAAATTTTTACTTAAAGAAAAATCCTTAAAATTATTTAATCGAATTAGTGGAGTTATGTTTATAATTGTAGCTTACTATTTGCTAAAATCTTAAAATTATTCGTTTCTAACTAATGGATAAACTTTTGGACTTAAAAATCTATAGTTGTTAAACAAAATCAACACAACTGTAAGAATTCCAATTAATAATAAAACTAACGCAGAGTTAACAATCTCTAAACTCCAGCTTAATCTAAAGATAGATTCAATTACAAAATAAGAAACACCAACTGAAAACAGTAAAGCAATAAAAACGATTGAGAAAAATGTAATTAAAAACTCAATAACGCTCGCTGAGATTAAATTATTTTTATTAATGCCTAAAATTTTAAAGATTAAATTTTGATAAATTCCAAGTCTTGCCTGTACAATAACTGCAGATGAAATAACCATTAATCCAATGACAACAGCAACAGATGATATCACTGTAACTGCTATAAATATTTTATTTACAATTTCAGTAATCTTTCCAAGATAATTTGAAACTTTAATGGCTGAAATATTTTTAAAATTTTGTAAAAAAGTTCCCTCTTTAAAATTAATGGCACTACTAAATTTTGCAGTTGCTATATATTCATGGGGAATATTCACTGCAAATTTTGGATTAATAAGAATGACAAAATTTATAGATAAATCTCGATAATCAACTTTTCTAAAGTTTACAACTTTGCCTTCAACGTCCCTTCCGTAAATTTTTAAACTCAAAATATCATTGAGTTTAATACCTAAATCCTTTGCAACTTTAGCATCTAAAGAAATTTGCATTTCTTTTGAATTATTATCAAACCACTTACCTTCGGTAATTGGATTGTCTTTTGGCGGTGTGTCAGACCAAGATATTCTTCTATCTCTTTCTAAAACCCAATATGAATCATTAGTTGATTTAATGTAAGTTAAAGGATCTTTTTTATTTATCTTGGTTACTGATGCTGAAACAATTGGCATCATATCAATTAAAGTGTTGGGATCATTATTTTTAAGATACTTAACAAATTTATCTTTTTCGGTGTCTTGAATGCTAACGAAAAAATAATCTGGAGCAATTTCTGGTATTGATTTTTCAACTTCCTTTTTAAAATTATAACCAACTAATGTTAAGGATAATAATAAAGTCACCCCCAATCCTAAAGATAGAACTGTAATTGGAAATATTGTTTTAGGATTTGTTATATTTTTAACTGCAAGGCGAAGAGGTAAGAAATCTATAAATTTAATTTTTCTCAAATAAAAAATAATAATTCTAGATAAAGAATAAAGCGTAAAGCAGATAAGAAAAAATATAAAAAAGTATCCTATAGTATAGAGAGGTTTTTGACTGTCTAATGCAAATAAAAGAATAAGCCCAATTATTGATAAAATAATTAAAGAGATATTTTTTTTGTTAAAATAAAAATCACAAGCTTGAAATACATTTCTAAACAAGCTGCTCGGTTTAATTTGCTGAATTGCAGAAATTGTCGGCAAACAAAAAATAACAACAACTAAAAATCCACTTAAAAATACCTTGAGAAAATTCTTTAAAACAAACTCACTATGGACAGCTATTCCTAAGGTTTTTGATAAAAAAACATTAACGATTGGAACGCTTAAAACTGCTAATAAATATGAGAGAATTGAGATTGAAAAAAGTACCGTAAAGATTTCAAAATAGAATATTTTTTTAATTGTGCCTGAGGTAAATCCAAGCGATTTCATAATAGCAATGCTAATATTTTTTTGATTAATAAAAGAAATAAGTGTGTTTGAAATACCAATTCCTGCAATGAGCATTGCACTAATAGAAACCAAAGAAAGAAACTGAGAAAAATTATCAATTAACTTTTTTAAATTATTTGACGAATTTTCAGGAAAACGAATGCTATATGAGGGGTATTTTTTAGTAAGATTTGTTACCTGATCTTTAATATTTAAAGACTCATTGAACGCTTTAAGCCTATACTCATAATTTATAAAACTTCCTAAGGTATTTATGTTTAATTTTAAAAATGAATTAGTACTAACAATTGCAAAATCTCCAAACAGAAGTGCCCTGCCAAGATCTGGCACGGTTTCAACGTAACCAACAACTTTAAATGGGGACTGCTTTATATAAACAATATCATTAGTTTTTAAATTTAATGTCTCAAAGATTTTTTTGTTTACGACAATACTATTAGGAGTTTTTTGCAATAAACTTAAGGCATCATTTGGAAAAGATTCTACATTGCCGTAAAGTGGATATTTATCATCTACCGCTTTTAATCTGATAAAAAAGGTTTTTGCATTCTGCTTTTTAGAATCTGCAAGCATTGTGCTAAACTCAACCGTTGAAGACACATCGCCAAGTTTTTTTAGCTGAATTAAATATTCATCATTTACTCTTTCGTTTCGAGTATTAATTTCAAGATCACCCCCCAATAATATTTTTGCATTAGAGTTAAGTTCTTTTTTTAAGGAGTATTCGAGACTGATGATGATGCTTAAAACAAATAAACTTATGAATAGTGTGAAAATAATAGTCGAAATTTTCTTATAACTTCTTGTAAGGTCTCGAATTGAATATTTGAAATCTTGAAAATTAAATAATTTTTCCATCTTTAATTTCAATAATTCTATCGCACTCTTTTGCAAGCATCTGATCGTGCGTCACAAGAACAAGACTTGAGCCATTTTGTTTACAATACTTAAATAGTAAACTCATAATTAATTTTGAATTTTCACTATCTAAATTTCCGCTTGGCTCATCCGCTAAAATAAGTTTTGGGTTTAATACAATAGATCTTGCAATAGCAACTCGTTGTTGTTCACCTCCAGATAATTGACTTGGAAAATGATTGATACGGTCTTTTAATCCAAACTGCTCTAATAATTCCATTGATTTCTTTTTCGCATCTGGAACCTTGTTAATCTCTAATACTAAAGAGACATTCTCTAATGCTGTGTAATTAGGAATTAAATAAAAAGACTGAAATACAATTCCAATTTTTCTCTTTCTAATATCTGCTAGACGATCTTCGGAATATTGGCTTATATCTTCGCCTTCAAATATGATTTTACCGGAATTGGGTCGCTCAAGACCTGCAATTAACATAATTAAACTTGTTTTACCGGAACCACTTTTTCCAACAATAGCCACAGACTCGTTACTATTTATCTTTAAACTAACGCCTCGAATAACTTCAACTGCGGTACTTTCCGTTTTGTAATTTAAATGAATATCTTGTAACTCTAATAAATCAGACATGAAAAAATTTTTATCAATATTTTTTTTTCTCTTCTTCTTCATATTTAAATCTGAAGCTTTTGCAAGAATGCAAATTGTTCTATTTGGCGATAGTTTAATGGCGGGTTATGGCATTTCTAAGCCACATCATTTGTCTGAAGTTTTAAAGTTGGAACTAAAGAATCTTAAAATTGAAAGTGAAGTTATTAATGCAAGTGTAAGCGGAGATACAACACGAGGTGGGCTTAATCGTATTCAATGGACCTTACAGGATAAAGCAGATCTGATTGTATTGGGTTTAGGAGCTAATGATATGTTGAGAGGAATTGAACCAAAAGAAATTAAGGAAAATTTAAATCAAATAATAAAAAGTATCAAAAATAAGAACATACCCATTGTTCTTGCTGGATTTGTTGCACCTGACAGTTATGAGAAAAATTATAAAGAAGCTTTTGATGATATTTATCGAACACTTTCCAAAGAATATAACTTAACACTTATGCCTTTTTTATTAGAGGGGGTCGCTCTAAATCCTAAATTAAATATTGATGATGGAAAACATCCAAATCCAGAAGGCGTAAAAATAATGGCTAAAAATCTTGCTCCTTATATTTTAAAGGAAATCAAAAAATAATTTAAGTTCCGCAGAAAGTTTTATATTTTTTTTCATTATCTGGAGCCGGTTGTTGATACAGCATCAAATCTCCTCTTTCCGTATAAGGATCTTTAAGAGCATTTAAAAGGTTGTTTAGAGACAATAAATTTCCTTTATGAGCTTCTTTTAAAGACTCTTCTACTTTATGATTTCTTGGAATTACCACAGGATTATTTTTTCTCATTAATTCTAACACTTCTTGTTTATCTCTATTTTGCTTATCAACTCTAATTTTCCATTTACTATGAAAATCTTTTAAATTTTCGTTTGTAATATTTTCATTCATTAAATCTCTAAAAGTGTTTGTGTAATCTAATTTATTTTTCTCCATTGTATCTAATAACTCTTTAATCAAGACTGCATCTTCAGGTTCATCGGTAATAAAACCTAATTTTTTCTTCATCATTTCATGAAATTTTTTTTCATATTTTTCGTTAAAGCTTTCAATAATTTCTTCACCCAATTCAATTGCTTTATTCTGGTCTTCATCAAGAAGCGGCAGAATAGCATCTGCAAGTCGTGCTAAATTCCACTGTGCAATAATGGGCTGATTCCCAAATGCATATCGACCATGATGATCTATGGAACTGAAAACAGTTTTAGGATCATAATGATCCATAAATGCGCATGGTCCAAAATCAATACTTTCGCCAGAAATTGCCATGTTATCGGTATTCATAACGCCATGAATAAAACCAACTCGCATCCAATCAGTGATCAAATCTATTTGTCTTTCCATAACTAATTTTAAAAATTCTGGCGCTTGCTTATCTAAATCTTTTATTTCAGGGTAATGACGCTCTACTGAATACTGCAAAAGTTTTTTAAGAGTTGTTAGATCTTTTTTGATTGCAACATATTCAAAAGTACCAACACGAATATGACTTTCTGCAACCCTTGTTAAAATAGCACCTGGCAGCACCGTTTCTCGCATTACATTTTCTCCCGTTGTTGCAACGGCAAGACTTCGCGTCGTTCTAATATTTAAATGATACATAGCCTCGCTAATAATATATTCACGCAACATTGGGCCGAGAGCTGCTTTTCCATCACCTCCTCTTGAATAAGGAGTTCTGCCTGAGCCCTTAAATTGAATATCGTATCTTTGATTTGTTGGCGTGACGTGCTCGCCTAAAACAATTGCTCGACCATCTCCTAAAATAACTAAATGACCAAACTGATGACCTGCGTAAGCTTGGGCTATAGGTATTGCCCCTTCTGGCAATACATTTCCTGTGAATAATTCTGCTAGCTGTTGTGGATTAAGTGATGAAAAATTAAGTCCTAATTGTTTTGCAAGTTCATGGTTTAAAATTACAAGCTTTGGATCTTTAACTTTAGTTGGCAAAACCTTTGCCATCATCATCTCAGTTAAAGAAAAGTAACTATTATTAAAATTAAATCCTACAGATTTCATTAATGAATTTTATTGAAGTCTTTCATTAAAATTTGAATCTGTTTTCCTTGTTGACACAGATGTAAAATACCACCGATAGTATTAATATTTTTTTTGCCTGCTTCTTCTAATAAATGTAAAAATAATCTTGCCGTAATAACAGAATCTCCAAGAGCTGAGTGTCGTATTTGATCTTCTGTTTGAATTTTTAAATTGTCACATAGAAATGATAATTCATAATTTTTGAAATGCGGATATATTCCTGCCGCAAGATAAATGGTATCAATCGTTACAATATTTTTAACTCTGTGAGCGATTGTGGTATAAGGGGCGCTATTGATAATAAATTTAATATCAAAATTAAGATTGTGTCCAACGAGCACCGTATTTTCTAAAAAATTATAAATTTTTTCATCTAATTCTTTAAGTACTGGTTTGTTTTGTACTTGCTCTTGTGTGATGTTATGAATTTTAATTGAAGGCTCGGATATTTGTCGTTCTGGATTGACCAGCTCATCTAAAGTTTCATTTGTAATTTTAAGATTTTTTATTTTAGTTGCTGCAATAGATATAATTCGATGTCCTTCATTGACGTTTAAACCTGTAGTTTCGGTATCAAGAACTACAAATGTTGATTCTTGAGTTGTTGCTGTTTTATATCGATTAATACTTACAAAATAGGCTTTGATATTGTTAAAAATATTCTTCACTAATATCTCCTCTCGCTCTTATCTTGAGTTCATTAATTTTCTTTAAATACATTTTAAGCAGATCCTTTTCTCGCTCTAAAAGCTTCTTTGGATCAATAAAACTTTTAATTGGCTTTCCTTCTTTAACTGATGCCACCTGATCTTTGAGCAGAATATAGGTTAAAAATCTATGTGCATTTTGAAAGAAGTCAGCCTCATCATTTGTAAATACATTCTTCTTAGTTAACTCCTCTATCCTTGCAGCCGTTGTGTTTTTGTTAACACGATGCTTTATTGAGTAAATTCTAACGGATTCTACAAGGGGAAGCGTTCCAGCCCCTTTTAAATTTAATAATCCTTTATTTTCTTTATCATTCTTTTCAAGTTTAAAACCGCCAAAAAATGTAAGTCCTGCACGTCTACCTTCTTCGTTTTTAAATAAGAATTTTAAAATTTTATTATTAACTAATTTATCAAAAATAAAATCTCTTAGTTCATCTGCAAGTTCAGGTTTACCGTAAACGGATCTAAAATCATAAAGCATATCCACATAAATTAAATTTTGCTCATTAAAATTAGTAATCCATTCTTGCACCTGTTCTTTCCATTCAGGTAAGCTTTTTCTCCACATAGGATTTGTTGCCATTAAGTTTCCCTTACAAAATGAAATCCCTGCAGTATCTAAAGATTTTGTAAATTCTTTTGCAAGTTCCTCAAAATATAAATCTACTTTTTTTGGGTCTTCTGTTTTACTGGATTCATAAATAATTCCATTATCTTGATCAGGCTGTAGAAAACTTTCCATTCGTCCCCCAGATCCCATAACTAAAACGCTGTAATTTGGAATTTGTTTAATAATATTTTTTTGACTTATTTTTTTTTCTGCAATTCTAATAGAGCGTCTATAAATAACGTTATTTAAGAAACTTAATAAATAGCTAATATCGTTAGATGAAATTTTTTCATTTAATAATCTTTCTGCAAGATTAACTTGTTGTTTCTTTATTTCAATTAAACCTCGCTCATCATACTCATCGAAGGTCATCTTATCGATCTCTTGTGTAACCGCTCCAAGTTCAGCAGCTAATGCTTTATGAGCGTGAATAATTCCAACTACCTCATAGTTCATATTAATCACTGGTAAATGACGAAGATTATTTTTTCTCATTTTACCAACGGCATGAAATAGAAGATCGTCCTCGTAAACGAAGATTACGGGTGATGTCATCAAATCTGAAACTTTTTTATTTGGATCCGAAATAAAAGTTACTTTTCGAACAATATCTTGCTCGGTAATAATACCAGCAAGCTTATTGTCTTTTTTAATTAAAATAGTTGATTTTTTTTGTTGCTGTAAATCTTTAGTAGTTTCTAAAATCGAAGAGCTAGCATCCACGTAAATATAATCTGCTGACATATAGTCAGAGATTTTTTTGACAAATAGTTCAACGCTATTAGACCGAGTTGGCATAGACAGTTAAACGTCAGTATATCGGATTTTAAATATTTAAGAAGAAGCCTGAGTTAAAAGCGTTCTTTTAAGGCTTAAAAATTAAGCCTTATTTTTATTTAAGAACGCTAATTCGTCGTTTGAATACGGAGCCATATTAGTTACCAATTCCATAAGTAAGTACAAATATTGCAATCGGCAGACTTAATACTGCTGCTACAATAGCTACTACACCTATAATCGTTACCATATCTTCAGCTGTTCGCTGAGATATAGCCAGAGTTGGAAAACTTTGGTTTCCGTTAACCAGTTTTACTCTTTGTGTTTTTGTTTTCATGGCTCTCATATAGAAAACAAATGTAATAAATTCATGAACTATTTGTGTCTTAATTGTGAAAAGTGTATTAAATTTTTTTTACAATAAAAAAATATTTAATTTTAGATGCGACATTCAGTACTTTTTCTATTCTTTTTTTTATTTGCAGCCCCTTTATTTGCAAACTGCAAACCTGATGAGCAAGTAGGCTTTAGAAGCTATAACTTTAGAATAGAAAACGATTATTTTAATAATGAAGATTCTAATTACACAAGTGGCGTAATTTTATCGGGTGTAACTCATGATTTTAAAGGAGACATAAAGAATGAGTGCTTACCCGCTATAAGTCGTCTACACGGTGGTCTTCTATCGTTTATAGATGCCGGCCTTTTTAAGAAACAAGAAGGTTATTCAAAAAATATCTACTTTACGGGTTCACAATTAATGTACACGCCTGTGGATGACAAAACCCCAACGGTTGTTAAAGATGATAGACCTTATGCAGGTATTTTATCGTTAGCGGTTGGTGTGAATGAAAGACATAGAAATAAATTTGATAATACTCAGGTTCTAGATACGAAAGAATTAACCCTTGGAATTATAGGTCCTGCGTCATTTGCAAGACAAACTCAAAACTTTGTTCATGACAGATTTGATGTTTACAGAGCTCAAGGCTGGGACAATCAATTAAGTAATGAACCTGCTGTGATGTTATTGATTGAGAAAAAAATTAAATCAGATCTTCAGCAAAATAGTTACACTCCTGGAATTTCAAAAGACTTAATAAGATTTTACGGACTTAAACTTGGAAATATTGAAACATCTTTAAATGTTGGTTTAGAGGGAAGATATGGTCTGAATATTCCAAATGATTTTGGTAGCACTCCATCTTATCCGGGTTGCGATAACACAGCACCATCATCTGGAAGTTCTGAAGCTTGCACTGATACGGGAGAATTAATGCTTCCTATTCCACTAGGTGCACATTTATTTGCACTCGCAGAATTAAAAGGAGTTGCTTATGATTTTTCTTTAGATGGTAATATTTTTGGCAGCAACCATCACGTGCATAAAAAACCTGTTGTAGGTTTAATTGCAGTTGGAGTGAATTCTTTAATTCCAATACCTGGAAACAAAAATTTAAAATTAACTCTTACGCAATATATTCAGTCGAAAGAATTTAAAGAGCAGAAAACTGCAGATAAATATGTTTCTTTTACTGTGGGCTTAGATTTTTAATTAATAGCAAATATTTTATTATTTAAAACTAACTGATCGCCATCCACATCAATTTTAATTGCATCCAATTTTTTATCTTTCATTTCCAAAATTAAATTTGCAATTGGATTTTGAATATATTTTTGTATCGCTCTTTTTAAAGGTCTAGCGCCATATTCTTGGTCAAATCCTTTATCTACTAACCATTCTAAAGCTTTGTCGGTAATTGAAAATGTTAAGTTTTTATCTTTTAAGATATTTTTCAAATTGTTCACTTGGATCTTAACAATTTCTTTAATCTCTTCTTTTTGAAGTCTATCGAAGACAATAATGTCATCTAATCTATTTACAAACTCAGGTCTGAAAGATTTTTTAACAACTTCCAATACTTTTTCCTTCGTTCTTTCATCTAATTTTTCGCTTTTGTTAGCTTGGATGAATTCTGAACCAAGATTGGATGTTAAAATAATAATCGTATTTTTAAAATCAACAACTCTACCTTGACCATCTGTTAATCTTCCATCATCTAAGATTTGAAGAAAAATATTGAATACATCTGGATGAGCTTTTTCAACTTCATCAAATAAAATCACTTGGTAAGGTCTACGTCTTACAGCTTCTGTTAAAGCTCCGCCTTGGTCATAACCCACATATCCTGGAGGCGCACCAATTAATCTGCTGACAGAGTGTTTTTCCATATACTCTGACATATCAATTCTAATCATTGCGTTTTGATCATCAAATAAGAATGATGCAAGCGCTTTACTTAATTCGGTTTTACCAACTCCTGTGGGTCCTAAGAAAAGAAATGAACCAAGCGGTCTATTTGGATCTTGAATGCCAGCTTTTGATCTTCGAACTGCATTACTTACTGAAGTAATTGCCTCTTTTTGACCAACCACTTTAGTTGAGATGACTTTCTCCATTGATAAAACTTTTTGTCTCTCACCTTCTAATAATTTATCGATTTGAATTCCTGTCCATTTAGAAACCACAGCTGCAATTTCATTTTCGCCCACTTCTTTATTTAAAGTTTTGTACTGACCAACTGCTGCTTTATCCTGTTCTTTTAATTTCTTTTCTAATTCAGGAAGTTTGCCATACATAATTTCGCTAGCTTTTGTTAAATCTCCCTTCTTTTGATAATTATTTAATAAAACTCTATTACGTTCAATTTCTTCTTTAATTTTTTGAACTGACTGAATTTGATTTTTTTCTTTTGCCCATACTTCTGTAAGTGAGGCTGATTTTTTATCTAATTCAGCAATTTTTTCATCCAATTCTTTTAATCTAATCTTTGAAAGTGAATCATCTTCTTTCTTTAAAGCTTCTCTTTCAATTTTAAACTGAATAGCTTTTCTATCGATCTCATCAATATTTTCTGGTTTTGAATCAATTTCCATTCGAAGCTTACTTGATGCTTCATCCATTAAATCAATTGCTTTATCTGGTAAAAACCTGTCGGTGATATAACGATTTGAAAGTACAGCTGCTGAGACAAGGGCATTATCTGAAATATGCACTCCGTGATGCATTTCATATTTTTCTTTAAGGCCTCTTAAGATTGAAATCGTATCTTCAACAGATGGCTGCGTTACAAACACCGGCTGAAATCTTCTAGTTAACGCTGCATCTTTTTCTACATATTTTCTATATTCTGCAAGTGTTGTTGCACCAATACAATGCAGCTCTCCTCTTGCAAGTGCCGGCTTTAACATATTCGATGCATCCATAGATCCATCACCTGCACCCGCGCCAACTAAAGTGTGCATCTCATCAATAAATACGATCACTTCACCTTGTTGAGCTGTAATTTCTTTAAGAACTGCTTTTAATCTTTCTTCAAATTCTCCTCTAAACTTTGCACCAGCAATTAATAAACCCAAATCTAATGCTAATAATTTTTTACCTTTTAAACTTTCAGGAACGTCATCATTAATAATTCTAAGCGCAAGTCCTTCAACGATAGCTGTTTTACCAACTCCTGGTTCACCAATTAATACTGGGTTATTTTTAGTTCTTCTTGAAAGAACTTGAATGGCACGTCTAATTTCGTCATCACGACCAATCACCGGGTCTAATTTTCCATTTCTCGCTTTTTCTGTAATATCAATTGTATATTTCTTTAAAGATTCATAATTTGCATCATCGTTTGCATTAGTTACTTTTTGACCTTTACGCATTGTCTCAAGTACAGATTTGAATTTGCTTAAATTAAATCCACTATTTTGTAATAATTTTAATAAGTTTTTATCGGTTTGCAGTATTGCTTCTAATATGTTTTCAACCGGAACATATTCATCACCCTTTTGTTTTGAGATTTTTTTAGCCTCCTCAACAGTAACAACAAATTCTTTTGATGCGCTAATTCCAGCTGAGTTACCAGTGACTGCTGGAATTTTTTTCAATTCTTTTTCAATGGATAATTTTATAGATTTTAAATCTAATCCTGCTGGGGCAAGTAATAATGATGCAGTACCATCATCTTCGATAATACCACTTAATAAATGTACGGGTTGCAATAGCTGATGATTTTGCATCATCGCTAAAACCTGCGCCGAATTTAATATTTCTTTTGATCGTTCTGTAAATTTATTTAAATCCATACCCAATATATGGTTACAATTTTCTCAATTTCAATGTCGGTTAATGAAATAAAAATTTTTATTGAGTACTTGAAATTGTGTAATTTGATACACTAAGTGTATAATATGGGTATTAACTAAATATGTTCAATAAGATCAAAAGACATTTAGAGCTTGCTAACAAAGGCTATTTTGAACATATGTTTTTTGCCATGAAAATTGGCCTTAAATGTCTATGGTCATTTATCACTGCATTCGTTCATGCCATTAATCCAGCTTGGTTTGAGTACACAACAAGCAGAAGAATTAAGCGAATGAATGATTTATTTCAAAAACCAAAAAACGATATTAAGAACTAAAATTAGTCTAATTGATTAAAATACTGGACGTATAAGTATAATAAATAAATACAATTGAGCGCATAAATATTTAAAGTAGCCATCATACCAATTACTCTAAATAATATTTTTTCTTTTAACATACTGTAAGCATGAGAAATTCTTCCAAGCAAAAATACAATATTCACAAATAAAACGTATATTTGATTGGCATCTAAAATCTCTAATAGAAATGAAGAAATAATAAAAAAAACTGTAAATTCAAAAAAATTTGCGTGTGCTCTAATGGCTTTGATTAATTTTTTATTATTATCATCACCATAAGCAACTTTACTCGATCTTCTTTCTTTGATGGTAATGATAGTAAGTATTAAGTAAAAAATTATGAAAATAATTGTAAATAAAATTGAAATGTTCATCTCATTAACTAATTATCATTTTTATTTAACTCTTAAAGCAAATATCCTTAGTTCAGCTTGAATTTTCAAGCTATAGTTCTATATTATTTGCTATGTCAGAAATTAATAAAGGATTTTTCAACGCTATCAGAAACCAATTAGTTGGGTCAAGCGTCGGTCGAGCAATCATTTATACCATAGGTCACATTATCATTGCGGCTACTTGCAATGTAATCATCACTGGATCCACACTGGAACTTGCTGCCGTTGATGCAATCATTGAACCATTAATTAATGGCGTTTGGTATTATTTTTTAGATAAATTTTGGGCCAGCACAGTTAAAAAGTCTTAAAACTTATATGGCGCTAGCCAGTGCTTGTTTAATATATTCTGCTCTAAGCGCTGTTACAAATTTTCCAGGTTTGCCATCTCCAATTTGATTAGTATTAATTTTTACAACTGGAGTTATGAAAGCTGTCGCTGATGTAATAAAAGCTTCATGCGCTGATTGCGCATCTTGTAACGAAATATTTTTAGTCACTACCTCATAACCTAAATTTTTTGCACATTTAAAAATTGCATCTCTTGTAATTCCACTTAAAATTAAATTATCAGCATGTCTGGTCATGATAATTTTACCTTTGATTATCCAAGTATTGCTAGAGCTGCCTTCGGTAATATAACCCTGTCTAATCATCCAAGCGTCATCAAACCCTTTTTCTGTTGCTTCAGTTTTTGCCATACTTGCATACAGCAATTGCGTAGTTTTAATATCACATCGTTTCCATCTCATATCATCAAGTGTCATGACTTTAATTCCATTCTTCGCCCCTTCAGAATCTATTATTTTTTTCTCCTGCGTGAATGCAAGAACAGTAGGTTTGATTTCATCTTTTGGCATATCAAAACTTCTATCTGCAACACCTCTAGTTACTTGCAGATAAATCATACCCTCTTTTAAATTATTTAGTTCAATTAACTTTCGATGAAAAGCTAAAATGTCTTTGTGATTTAATAGTTTTTTAAATTTTAATTCAGTCATAGAACGATCCAGTCGTTTCATATGATTATTAAAATCTATTAATTTTCCATCGATAACCGTTGTTACTTCGTATAACGCATCTGAAAATAAAAGACCTCTATCAAAGACTGAAACTTTTGCTTCATCTTCTTTTTTAAATTCTCCGTTTATATAAACTTCTCTCATATTAGTTATTGTTTATAAAACAAAAGGATCTAAATAATAAAGACAAAATATAGACCTAAATTAATGAAGGTTTATTAAGAAATTGAGCAGCTCATGTCTTGGCCGCAACACAATGGACTTTTAATTTTTCCATGACCATTTGGACATTCACAGATTTGAACTTTTTGTCCATTATCTAACTTTAGCGAAGCATCTTTTAGAGGTGCATCGCATTTTCCACAAGTAACATTTGCGGACATTTTACATTTTGGACATTCATATGTTGCCATACATTTATATTTTATACAGATTCGTATTAAATAATAGAAATATTATTTATTTAGAATCTCCATACCACATACGTTTTAAAGTCTTATCCTTAAAAATGTAGTGATGAACAAGACTGGCAGCAACATGGATTCCTAAAACTGTAATAAATATGTAAACGGAGATTCCATGAATTTCTTTTGCAATATTTGCAACTACTGGATTATTCTCGATTAATGCAGGTGCAGTAAAAAGACCAAAAACTTCAAACGGACCTGATCTTGCTGATGAATATATCCAGCCACTAAAAATAACGACTAATAAAATAAAATAAAAAAAATAATGAATATATTTTGATATTTTGTTTAAAGTTTTAATGTCTCCGAGTGGATTGGGAGTAGTATTTATTAATCTCCATAACAGTCTCGGAATAAGCAATATAACTACTAAAATTCCAGTAGATTTATGAATGCCAAATAAAAAAGATCTCATTGGACCTCTTGGAAAATCATCTAAGATTAGAGCGAGAATAAAATTAAATATAATAATCACAGCCATGATCCAGTGAAGGTGCTTGGTAACAAAGCCATAGCTGTCAGCACTATTTAAAAATTTAAATTTCATAATTTCTTATTAAAATATTTTTATCTTGATGTCTTGTAAACATTGCATTGACATCCCATGTAGTAGGCATACTGTTTACATACGCATTAAATGCGCACCTCTTAATAATAAAAACAGAAATAGAAAATTAAAAGAGCCTAAATCGCTGGCGCATAAACAATAATAAATAAATTATACACAAAAAATGTGTCTAATTACTGTGTTTTCAATTTATACGAATAGGCAGAAAAACTATGCAAACTACAACGCTCTATATGGTAAAAACTATAACGCAAAAAAGAATTGCAGGTTATACCTCGCGCTTGCTCGAGGGTTATAATTCTATTATGGCGTATGATGATAATATTTTATCCTTTAGATTTTCAGCTTACGGGACTTTAATATTATTTAATATCATGAATAGTTATTACAATAACAAGCCTATTACCTCTGAAGAAATTGCAAATAGCATTGATTACAAATTTGGCAGCAGAAATTCAATTTTAAATCTTATTAAAACAGCAGAGAAAAATAAATTAATTACTCGAGCAGTGTCTAAATCAGATCAAAGACAAAAATATATTATTCCAACTAAAGCTCTAATCCACAGTCATGAAAAAATGATTGGTTTTATTTTAAATTTAGAAAGTAAATCTTAAAAAAGATTTAATAATTTAAATAACAACGGCACTAAAATTGAAGTTGCAATACCATTAAGTCCAAGTGCGAGAGCTGCAAAAACGCCTGCGGTTTCGTTTCTACTCATAGCTCTTGCAGTTCCAAGTCCATGCGATGCAAGTCCGAGTCCAAAGCCACGTGCCGACATATCTTTTAGTTTTAAAAAATCTAAAGCAAAAGTTCCAAAGGATGCGCCCATAATTCCAGTTATAATTGTTATAATTGCGGTCAATGATGGAATTCCGCCAATTAAATCTGAAATACCCATAGCAATAGGTGCGGTTGCACTTCTTGGCAGCATACTAAATAAAACCTGATCATCTATTTTAAAAATTTCACACAAAACAAATGTAGAAATGATTGCAAATAAACTACCAGTAACGAGTGAAACCGAAATACTTAATGCTTCTTTTTGTATTACTTTAAATTGTTTATAAATTGGAATTGCAAGTGCAACTGTTGCAGGTCCAAGCATAAAATGAATAAATTTAGCACCGTCAAAATATCTCTCATAGGAAATATCTAAATTAATTAATACTAGAGAAATAATTAAAATTGAGATTGCAACTGGGTTAACGAGTGGAAATAATTTAGATTTTTTATAAAGATAATCGCCAATTAAATAAGAACCGATAGTCAGTGTTAACCAAAATAAAGGTTCTGCCTGTAAATAAACCCAGATACTGTAAAGTTTATCTTTTTGAATCATTTCTTATTAATTCGTTTATTAATTTTCTCCATTAAAAAAGCAGTTATGCCGATGGTTAAAACTGTTGAGATAAAAACGATAATTAAAACTTTAAATAAATTATTTTCTAAATATGAAAGATGCATCACAACCCCAACTCCTATCGGCACAAACAAAAGTGATAGATAGCTTAAAATGTAGTTTGAAGTATTCAACACATCACTTTTTAAATTGTTAATAGCTCTGGTTTTAAATCTTTTAAGAAATATCAATGTAATAAGGAGTAGAATAAGTCCTATCACTGGACCTGGTATTCTCATTTCAAAAAATTTTTTTAAAGCCTCTCCTAATAGCTGAAAAAAGAAAATAACAAATATGGCACGAAGCATTAGATTAAATCTTTAGGCTATCTTAAAATATTAATCAATGTCTGTGAAAGTTAAGCGCGTTTATTTTTGCAGGTTATAAGAATAACAAGAGCGATTATGGATGAAATAGCTGAAAATAAAAATGCAATTTGAACACCATAACTTTCATATAAAAATCCAAAAACAAATGATGCTGGAAACAACATAAAACCTGTTATCAAATTAAACCAACCAAAAGCCGTTCCACGTTGATTAACTTTTGTAAGATCCGCCACATAAGCTCGCTCTACTCCCTCCGTTGCTGCTTTAGATAATCCATAAAATCCAAACAAAATCCAGATAGTAAAATTGAGTGAATTTGCTTGTGCCATAAATAAATAAAACAAAATATAAGCGATCCAACCTAATGCTAAAAATTTAAGTCTTCCAAATTTGTCTGATAGAGCTGAAAATGGTGTGCTGAAAACTGCAGTAACCAAAGAAACACCGGCCCATAAAATTGGGATTTGATAATTTTCCATTCCTAACTCTTTCACTCGAAATAACAAAAACATGTCTGATGAACATGCTAACGTGAAAAAAGCAACGGCCCATAAATATCTTTTAAAACTTTTTGGCGCTCCTTTAAGTGACCAATTAATTTTTTTAGTTTTAATGGGTTTAAATTTTTTCTCTTTAAGCATTAAAGATAAGGACACTGCTAAAATTGCAGGAACTATGGCTAATAAAAAAATATTTTGCAGCGATATGCCAATTCCAACTAATACAGCGGCCATTAATGGACCTATAATTGCACCTGAATTATCCATGGCGCGATGAAAACCGAAAACTAAACCATAATTTTTTTTACTGGTGCTGTTTGCAAGCAATGCATCTCTAGGTGATGATCTTAGTCCTTTGCCAACTCGATCTGCAAATCTAATAAATAGTAATGCTGGCCAAGAACTAATAAATGCAATTAATGGTCGGCTAAGTCCTGCAATTCCATAACCAAATACTAACCAAGGTTTTGCTTTTCTAGTTCTGTCAAAAATAACACCTGTAACTAATCGAAGTAGACTTGAAGTTGCCTCTGCAATTCCTTCAATAATCCCAAGGGCCTTTGGACCTGCCAGCAATACGCTTGATAAATAAAGTGGAAGCAATGGATAAACCATTTCGCTCGCGCTATCATTAATAAGACTAATAAATCCTATCAACCAAACGGTTTTTGGAAGCGCCAAAAGTGTTTTAAACATTTATTAAATAAAAAAAATCAGCAACCACAAAACCCCAAGACCTGTAAGAATGGTTGCAATCACACTTTCTGTTAAATAACCAACCAACACTGCAACCATTGCAGCTAAAACTTTTGGATTATCTAAAAATACTAATTGTCCTGTGGAATTTAAAAATACAGCTGGAAAAATAATTGCTGGAAAAACTGCACTTGGTACATAACTTAAAACTATTTTTACTCTTGGGCTAAAATAGTCTTTCTTTAGTAATGCAATCATTGAAAAGCGAGTAAAAAAAGTAACAAGTCCAGCAAGTATTAATGTGGTCCAAATCATTTTATTTTCTATAAAGTTTTGTGTGAGATAATCCGTAAGCAACTAAAATTCCAGCGGCAGCTGCAACAATAATATAAGTTCTAAGGGGTAAGTTAAAAAAAATAATCGCAAAAACTCCAGAGGTAATTGCAACGATTAAATGATCTATTTTCTTAATATCAACAATAATTAATGAGATAAAAGTTAATGGCACTGCAAATGCTAAATTTAATTGTTTTGGAATAACTTCACCTAGAACAATTCCAGCTATCGTAGAAAGTTGCCAAACAAACCATAATGTAAAACCAGATCCTAATAAATGATAATGCCTATCTTTGTTTTTTGGTTGTTGTTTAAAATATTTCTGTGAAACGATGAAAGCTTGGTCTGTTAGAAAATAAGACAAAACAATTTTCCAAAATAATTTTACTTTGGTTAAATATTGAGCAATCACAGCGCTATATAAAAAGTGGCGTGAATTTACGATTGCAACAGAACTTACTATCACTGGAGTTGTTGCCTCGCCTGTGAAAAGTTGTGCAAAAGCTAGTTGGGATGAACCTGCAAAAATAATAATCGACATTAAGAAAGTCACTGTAGAACCAAGTCCAGATTCAATTCCGATAACACCAAAGATAATACCAAATGGAACTACCGGTATAAGGAGCGGAATAACATCAAGGCATCCTTTTGAAAAAATTTTGTATTGGATATTCATGGCTGGAAAATTATAAATTTTTAAATTAAGTCTTCCCGTTTTAAGTGCAAATAATACAATAGTACAGTCATATCCCTTATCTTTAGATAAGGGCCACTCTTAAATATATATTGAATATTGGCGAATAATGATAATTTGAGTTTTCAAAACAAATACTCTTATTTATTAAATTATATATAAAGCCCCATCATGAATAATAAAAATGGTAACGGCAGAAGTTTACCTCTTTTAATTATTGCAGCGCTTGGTGTTGTCTTTGGAGATATTGGAACATCGCCACTTTACGCACTTAAGCTTTCTGTTGAGGCTACTCAAGAATCTGGCGCTGGTATTACTGCATCCGTGCTTGGAGTTTTATCATTAATTACTTGGGCATTAATTATTGTTGTCTCGATTAAATATATTTTAATTATCATGCGAGCGGACAACCATGGTGAAGGTGGTGTCTTTGCTTTAACCGCATTGCTTCTTAGAAAAATAGAAAAAAAATCAAAAACTTCTAAAGCACGTTGGTTTGTTATTGTTCTTGGTACTTTAGGTGCCGCATTATTTTTTGGCGATAGTCTAATTACACCCGCAATTTCTGTTCTCAGCGCCGTTGAAGGTTTGAAAGTTGTCTCTCCTCAACTTGGTAAATACGTTATTTATATTTCATTAGCACTTGTCTCAATTTTATTTGCTATTGAAAAATTTGGTACAAGTAAAATTGGATCGTTTTTTGGTCCTATAATGTTGGTATGGTTTGGAACCATTGCATATTTAGGATTGCTTGAGATTATTGATAAGCCTTCAATATTAAGAGCATTGAACCCAATGTATGGCTTGAACTTTTTGTTTAATCACCAAGGTGTATCGATTGCAATCTTAGGAACTATTGTTCTTGCTATCACTGGGGGTGAGGCTTTGTATTCAGACATGGGTCACTTTGGAAGATCCCCTATAAAATTTTCTTGGTTCTTAATCGTATTTCCAGCATTACTATTAAATTATTTTGGTCAGGGAGCTTTATTAATTGCAGATCCTAAAGCGATTGATAACCCATTTTATAGACTAGCTCCTGATTGGGCATTAATTCCGTTTATTATTTTAGCGTCCACAGCGACAATCATTGCATCGCAAGCTGTAATTTCTGGAGTTTTTTCAATTACAAGTCAGGCCGTACAACTTGGATATATTCCGAGACTACGAGTTAAACACACATCAAATAAAGAACATGGTGAAGTATATTTGTCTAAAATAAATCTTTTTTTATTTTTAGGCGTCGTATTATTAATTTTAGGATTTAAAAATTCTGAAAATTTATCTCACGCATATGGAATTTCAGTAACAGGCGCGATGTTAGTTGATACTATTCTTGCAACTTTCTTGCTTATAACGGTTAGAAAATGGAATAAATTAATTTTCATTCCTGTATTTTTAGTTCTACTTATTATTGATGTTGTTTTTCTTTCTTCAAATTTAGTTAAAGTTTTTGATGGGGGTTGGCTTCCTATTGTAATTGCAGCAGGATTACTAACGGTTATGTTAAGCTGGATTATTGGACGAGACCGTATGTTGGCAGCTCGTTGGCAAGGCTCAGTTAAAATTAGTCAATTCATATCTCAATTAAAGAGAAATAAAATTAAAGTTAAAAGAGTTTCTGGTACCGCAATATTCTTTGTTCCTAATCTTTCTGTTGTACCAATGGCTATGCTGCATAATCTAAAACATAATAAAATATTACATAAACGAATTGTATGCATGCATTTAAGTTTTGAAAACTTTCCAAAACTTAGAAATGACGAGCGTTTAATTGTCAAACATTTAGGATCTAATTTTTATACCATTGTTGTTCGTTATGGCTTTCAAGAGGAGCCTAATATTCCAAGAGTTCTCGCATTGCTTAGAGCAAATGAATTTAAATTTAATATGGAAGAAACCTCATTCTTCGTTGGTAAAGTCAAAGTGATTGCAAAAGATCCTTCAATTGTAACAAAATTATTTATCTTCATGCATCGTATTATGATGGGCGCAACTGAATATTATAAAATTCCAAAAGAGCGAACAGTTGAGCTCGGCGGTGTTATAGAAATCTAAATTATTTTTATTCTTAAGAGAGAGGCCCAGACTTTAATCTGGGCCTCAATTATTATAAGGGGAAACTTATAATGTTTAGCTTACTTGTTCTCCATGCTGAGAAAGATCTAAACCATCTCTTTCATGAGCATCAGAAGCTCTTAATGGTGTGATTAAATTTACAACTTTTAAAATAATGAAAGTTACAACAGTTGTATAAAGCACTGTTACACCAACACCTAATAATTGTAATTTAACTTGATCAATGCCACCTTCAACTCCTCCAATTGCTTTTGTAGCAAACACACCTGTCAACACTGCACCTACAGCGCCACCAAAAGCATGAATACCAAAAACGTCTAAAGCATCATCGTAGCCAAGTGCACTCTTTAATTTTGTGCAAGCAAGGAAACATAAAACGCCAGCAATTAATCCGATGAAAAATGCGCCCATTGGATTAACAAATCCTGCTGCTGGAGTAATAGCAACTAGACCTGCAACTGCGCCTGAACACAATCCAAGTAGACTTGGTTTTTTCTCACCTGAAAACCACTCTGCCAACATCCAAGCAATACCAGCGCTTGCTGCAGCAATTTGAGTTACAAGCATCGCCATTCCAGCGCTACCATTTGCAGCAACTGCTGAACCGGCATTAAAACCAAACCAACCCACCCAGAGCATAGAAGCTCCTATCATTGTTAGTGCAACGTTGTGTGGACGAGCTTTTGATTTTCGTTTTCCAATAACTAGTGCAGCAACTAAACCGGCAATTCCCGAATTAATATGAACTACAGTTCCGCCAGCAAAATCTAAAACACCCATTTTAGAAAGGTAACCGCCTCCCCAAACCATGTGTCCAACTGGTGCGTAAACCAAAATGCTCCATAATATTACAAATATAAATAGAGCTCCGAAGTTTATACGCTCAACTACAGAACCACAGATCAGTGCAACTGTAATAATTGCAAAAGTTAATTGGTAACAAACAAATACCGTCTCAGGAATTGTTAAGGTTAAACCAGCAACTTCTACTCCTTTTAAGAAAGTTTTAGAAAAGTCACCAATAAATAAATTTCCTTCTCCAAACGTAAGTGAGTATCCACAAATAAACCACAACAACGTTACAACGCATGTAATCATAAATGATTGACTAATTGTTGAGACAATATTTTTCTTACCCACTAAACCACCATAAAAAAGAGCAAGTCCTGGAATAGTCATTAGTAGTACAAGCGCTGTACTAGTAAGCATCCACGAAGCATCTCCCGGATTCAAAACTGGCTTAGCTTGAGCAAAAGCAAGACTTGATTGTAGTAAAATTATTAAAAACAATAAAATCTTTGACATTATTTTAATCATATTGCTTTATCTCCTTTTTCACCTGTTCGAACACGAATAACCTGGCTCAAATTAGTTACGAAGATTTTTCCATCACCAATTTTTCCAGTTTTCGCAGTTTTAAGAATAGTCTCTAAAGCTTTTTTATATTTCTTGTTTGAGACTGCTATTTCTAGTTTTGTTTTAGGAAGAAAGGCAACTTCATATTCAGAACCTCGATAAAATTCTGTATGACCCTTCTGCCTGCCATATCCTTTGACATCTGTCATCGTTAACCCATCAACACCAATTTTGTTAAGAGCTTTCTTAACGTTGTCGGCTTGTTCAGGTTTTATGATCGCAGTTATTAGTTTCATAATACTCCCTGTTTCTGTTTGTTTTAATTAGTAAATGAAGTAACAAAGTTTTTTTTTAAAATGAAATGACCATTCAATGATTCAGATATGATCAGAATGCATAACCAAAAAAAATTAATTCTTTCTGATATTGTTCTTAAATTGATTTAATTTATTAGAAAAATCATCAACTAAATTTAAAAGTGTGCTGCCATGCAAAGTTGGCATGACACCTTTGCTTGTTCTATTAAAAAGTTTTTGATTTATTTCTTTCTCAAGATCCATTACCGCTCTTGAAAAAGTTGATTGGGATTTATTCTCTTGTTTTGATGCTGTTAAAAAGCTTCCAGCTTTAGCAACTTTTTTAAATACTTTTAGCTTTTCCCAATTCATTTAAAAATCTTATATCCAAAATGCATAACTAACTAATGCAATGTTGGAAAATGAGGTATGCTAATTAACTTTGAAGGTGCTAATCACTTTATAAGATCTATCGACTATAACCATCTCACCTGAACTTGCAAATGTACCAGCTAGCCCTTGGATTGTTGTATGATGAGCAACAAATATATAATTTTTATTCTTATCTAATTTTTCAATAAATTCTTTGGTTTTCTTTATATATGCAGGTGTTTTACTCGAGTCTGCAAAGGTAGAATTTAATCCTGAAAAAGTTTCAAAATCTTTAAATGCGTTTCTTGCTGTATCTTTGCATCTGCAATATTCGGATGAGTAAACTTTTTCAACAGAGATATTATTTTTTCTAAAAAACTCACCTAATCTTTTTGCTTGCTCAATACCTTCTGCTGATAAATTTCTTTGGGTTTTGCAATCATTTAAGTTAAAATGAGCAGGATCTCCTGTCCCTGGTGCTTCTGAATGACGAATAAGAATTAACTTTCCACCCTCTTTTAAATCTTTAATAATTTTTTGCTCATTCGCAAAAGCGGGTAAGAAACTTGTTATACTTAAAAGACATACAAAAATTAAAGATCTTATTTGCATTATATTAGCCTAGTAGTTGACCTCGAATAGTCATAATTAGCATTTAATTTATAAAATAATGACTAAATATTTAATCACTCTAGTAGTTTTTTTAATTGCGGCAATAGTATTTCTTTATTCGCGTACTAAGAAAAAAAATCAACCTAGAATATTAAAAAAAGATCCTAAAACAGGAACTTTTACAGATATTTAATAACTAATATTTTAAAGTATTAAATGGAAAATTTTATTCTTTACCCTGCATTATTATTCCCCGCTATTCCGTTAATGATGACTAATTTTACTCATCGTTATAATAGCTGCGCTGCATTAGTTAGAAAAATTCATGCTGAAATTATTGAAAAAAAGATAGATACAAAAGATGTTATGGGCAGAAGATACATTGCTCAAATAAAAACATTAACTTATAGAATAAAACTCATTAAACTTATCCAAACCCTTTCGGGAATTGCCTTATTTTCAAACTTATTAACTATTTTTTTTGGTTACATTCATAAGCCTGATATTTCATTAAACTGTTTTGGAATAGCGGTTGTATTGTTTGGAATTGCTATTATTCTTTTTGTAATTGAAGTCCAGCTGTCAGCTCGTGCTTTAGAATATCATTTAACTGATCTTAAAGATAAAGAGGATAATATTTTTTAAGACTCTTTTTTTAAATGACTATTTTGTTTGAAAAAAATTAATGCGACAAATTGAGTTTGGAGTTATTTTTCCCTTTGAAAATTAATAGCTATTCCTACTAAAATACTCAGAATTAAAGGTTGTATTTGTTTTATTAGTGTTTGACATTAAATATGAAAATAATTAATCATACACCACTCAAAAAAAATGACTGAATCACTAACACCTTATTTAAGTTCTTTTTTTATTCTTTTTAGAGAAGGATTCGAAGCTTTATTAATTTCTATTTTGGTATTCACGTATTTAGATAAAATGAATGCCAGACATCATCGACCTGCTGTTATGTGGGGATTGATTGCTGGTATAGTTGTATCTTTATTAACTGCTTTAGGTGTAAAAAAAATTGCAGCAATAACACATGCACACCAAGAATTATTTGAAGGTTCGGTAATGCTGATAGCATCAGTCATGTTAGCTTACGTTGCTTATTTTAGTCACAACGCAAAACAACATGTTGAAGGAAAAGTAGACAAAGCTATTTCTACTGGAAATCCTTTCTTTTTGTCTCTTACAGTTTTCTTTGCCATTATACGTGAGGGCTTTGAAGTGGTTTTATTTTACGCCGCTTTACTTACTTCTACAATTTACAGCACAGTGCCTGTAATTGCTGGTGCAATCAGTGGTACATTGGCTCTAGTATTTGTTTATTTTGGTCTAAATAAAATTACAAAAATAATTCCTTTGGGAACTTTCTTTAGAATTTCAAGCATTCTACTATTGTTGCTTTCGGTTTACTTTGGCTATGAAGGAGTAAAAGAATTACATGCGGGCTTACGTGAACTAAAAGTAATCTAATTTATAAATTTAAAATTAGTAATTAATATTAATGATACCTGGTTTTAGTTATAGAAGAAGATTTTCAGATCTTTCCGAAAAAGAAATATTGGCATTAGCAATTTCTTCTGAAGAAGATGATGCTTCAATTTACAGAAGCTATGCTGAAAATTTAAAGAAAGATTATCCAGATTCAGCGAAGATCTTTATAGATATGGCGAGAGTTGAAGATGGTCATAGAAAAATTCTAATTGATAAATTCCAGTCAAGATTTGGCGAGAACATTCCTCTTATCAGAAGAGAGCATGTTTCAGGTTTTTACTCGCGAAAACCAGTGTGGTTAATAAAAAATCTGAGTGTTGATAGGATTAGATTGGAATCTGAAATGATGGAAAGAGATGCTTATAATTTTTATATGAAGGCAGCTCAAGCAACTACTGACGCTGGAACTAGAAAATTACTTGGTGATCTTGCTGCAGCTGAAGCAGGCCATACTTCTGTTGCGGATAAATTAATAGAGTCACATGCAAGTGGTGATGCAAAAGAAATTGAAGCGAGAACTTCTAAAAGACAATTTATTTTAACATGGGTTCAGCCAGGTTTAGCTGGGTTAATGGATGGCTCTGTTTCAACTTTAGCTCCAATTTTTGCGACAGCATTTGCAACACAAAATACTTGGACAACTTTTATAGTTGGCCTTGCAGCGTCTATTGGTGCTGGAATATCTATGGGGTTAACTGAGGCAGTATCAGATGACGGTGCAATTTCTGGAAGGGGTTCTCCTCTAAAACGTGGTATTGCATCTGGAGTTATGACTGCAGTCGGTGGATTAGGACATGCGCTACCATATTTAATACCACATTTTTGGACAGCAACTATTCTTGCAATGATTGTCGTATTCTTTGAACTGTGGGCGATTGTTTGGATTCAAAATAAATATATGGAAGCTCCATTCTTTAGAGCAGCACTTCAAGTTGTTGTTGGAGGAGCGTTAGTTCTTGCTGCTGGAATTCTTATTGGGACAGGTTAATTAAGATCTATAATCTGCGTTAATTGAAATATACTCAGCATTAAAATCACAAGTATAAGCAGTAAATTTTCCCTTACCTAAATTTAAATTTACATCAAAAATAATATCATCACCAAGCATATAATTTTTAACTTTTTGCTCATCATAGCTTGGTACCTGCATTCCATATTTTGTAATTAAAGAATCTCCAATTTTAATTTCAATTTTTTCTTTTTTTACTCTTTCATTAGTTTTACCAATTGCCATCAAAATTCTACCCCAATTTGGATCACTTCCTGCAAGTGCAGTTTTAACAAGCGGTGAATTTGCAATAGACATTGCAACTTCTTTTGCAAATTTATCATTAGAGGCGCCTGTTACATTTATAGTAAGAAATTTTTTAGCCCCTTCTCCGTCTAAAACAACTTGTTTTGAAAGATCCAGCATTACTTCATAAAGTGCCTTTTCGAAATCTTTTGCGACTTTAGAATTTATATCGTTAATAATTCTATTCTTAGCTTTTCTAGTTGAAAAAACTAAAACCATATCATTTGTTGAAGTGTCTCCATCAACTGTAATTGCATTAAATGTATTTTCGGTATTTCTTTTTAACATTTTGTTTAAAACATCTTGGGAAATATTCGCGTCAGTAAATATAAAGCCAAACATTGTTGCCATATTTGGCGCTATCATTCCTGAACCTTTTGCAATACCAGCTATATTTATAAAATCTTTATTGGTTTGCACCACAGCGCAGCTCATTTTTCCAAATGTATCTGTGGTCATAATAGACAAAGCCTGCTTAATCCAAGTTAACTTTATAGGTCTTTTTAATTTTTCAATTAGATTTGGAAGAGCGTTCTTAACTTTTGCAAGCGGAAATGGTTGCCCAATAACCCCTGTGGATGCAAATAAAATTTGTTTGTTTGAAATTTTTTTCTTATCTGAAAAAAATTTTGATAATTCAATAATACTATTTAGTCCTTGCTTACCAGTATATGCGTTAGCATTTCTAGTATTAACTAATAAAGCTCTGATATCTTTTTTATTCGCTTTAACATTCCAATCAATACAAACAGATCTTGTTGAAGACTTAGTGTAAACTCCTGAAAATATTGCGCCCTCTGGAAAATAAAATAAACTCACATCGTCTCTATTTGTATTATATAAACCTGCGCTTACCGTTGAAATTTCCAGTCCATCAATACTTGGCATCTCGGGAAAATCTTTAGTAACTCTATTCAGTTGTTTTTTCTTAAAAAAGTTTTGAAATAGCGTAGTCATGTGTATTTTATTTAGTATTTTTTCAGTTATAAGGTAGTTGCTAAATTTATACTATTTAATTTATCTGTAATAATATCTCAAAATGATACCCGGTTTAAACATTTTAAAAAAAATATTCAAAACATCTAACGAGCGAAAGCTTGTTGAAATACAGCCGTTAGTTCAAAAAATTAATTCCTTAGAACCGGAAATCCAAAAACTTTCAGACCAAGAATTAAAGAACAAAACGCAAGAATTTAAAAAAAGAATTAAAAATGGAGAAAATTTAAATAAAATTTTGCCAGAAGCATTTGCTTGTGTTCGTGAAGCAAGCGTTAGAACTACAGGACAAAGACATTTTGATGTGCAATTACTAGGTGGAATTATTCTTCATCAAGGTAATATTTCAGAAATGAAAACTGGGGAAGGAAAAACATTAGTTGCAACTTTGCCTGCTTATTTAAATAGCTTAACAGAAAAAGGTGTTCATGTTGTAACGGTGAATGACTATCTTGCAAAACGTGACTCTGAGTGGATGTCAAAAATTTATAATTTTTTAGGAGTCAGTGTTGGCTGTATCGTAAATGGCATCGACGACGTTAATAGAAAAGCTCAGTACGAATGCGACATCACTTATGGAACAAACAATGAGTTTGGATTTGATTATTTAAGAGACAACATGAAATATTCCATTGCTGAGATGGTTCAACGAAAACATTATTTCTGTATTGTTGATGAAGTAGATAGTATTTTAATTGATGAGGCCAGAACTCCTTTAATTATTTCTGGACCAACAGAAGATAACTCTTCTCAATATTTTTTATGCAACAAGTTAGTTAATCAATTAAGCAAAGAGCATTACGATACTGATGAAAAAGATCGCAGTGCCTTACTAACGGAAAAAGGCATAGATTTTGTTGAAGATAAATTAAGAAAAATTAATTTATTAAAAGGTACTAATTTCTACGATCCGCAAAATTTATCTATCGTTCATCACATTAATCAGTCTTTAAAAGCAAATATGCTTTTTACTAAAGATAAAGATTACATAGTAAAAGATAATCAAATTTATATTATTGATGAATTTACGGGTCGTATCATGGACGGCAGAAGATATTCTGATGGTCTGCATCAAGCAATCGAAGCAAAGGAAGGAGTTCAAATTCAAAATGAGAATCAAACTTTAGCTTCAATAACATTCCAAAATTATTTCAGATTATACGAAAAACTTTCTGGCATGACCGGAACTGCGATGACGGAGGCTGAAGAGTTTTACGAAATTTATAAATTAGATGTAGTTGAATTACCGACCAATAGACCCATGATTAGAAAAGATTTTAATGATAAAATTTTTAGAACTGAAAAAGAAAAATTTAATGCGATTATAAAACAAATTCTTGATGCTAATGAAAAAAAACAGCCTGTTTTGATTGGAACTACTAGCATTGAGAAATCTGAAAGAATTTCAAAAATTTTAAAACAAGAGTCTATAAAACATAATGTTTTAAACGCAAAATTTCATGAACAAGAAGCAAGTATCATTGCCCAAGCAGGAAGAATTGGTGCAGTTACAATTGCAACAAACATGGCGGGTAGAGGAACTGACATTCAACTTGGTGGTAATTTAGATTTAAAAATTAAAGAAGGTGGAACGAATGATAAAGTTTTAGTTGAAAAAACTAAAAAAGAACATGAAGAAGAAAAAGCAAAAGTATTAGCTAGCGGCGGGTTATTTGTTATTGGAACAGAGCGTCACGAAAGCAGAAGAATAGACAATCAATTAAGAGGTCGAACTGGGAGACAAGGCGATATGGGTGCTTCTATTTTTTATTTAAGTTTACAAGACGATCTAATGAGAATTTTTGGATCCGAAAAAATTGATTTTATGTTGCAAAAACTAGGTCTTAAAGAAGGAGAATCTATAGATCACCCATGGATTAATAAAGCCTTGGAAAAAGCGCAGCAAAGAGTTGAGGGAAGAAATTTTGATATTAGAAAAACTTTATTACAGTTTGACGATGTCATGAATGATCAACGAAAAGTAATTTTTGAACAAAGATTAGGAGTAATAAAAAATCAAAATATCTACAATGTAGTGAATGATATCTTTGATGAGATTATAGAAGATCTAATTGCTGAAATACGTAATTACAGGGATACTGCTGATGTTAACTCCAAAAAATTAATTAAAACAAAAACAGAGCGGTTAAGCGGAACTAAAATTGATGATAATGATTTTAATGCTTGGCTTTTAAAAAGCAGTTCGGAACAAAAAGAATTTTTAAAAAATCATTTTGATCAAAGACGAAACGCAAGAATTGCTACTGCAGGGGATGATATTAATAAAGATGTTGAAAAGAGAATTTTCCTACAAAATCTTGATTACGAATGGAGAGGCCACTTGCAATATCTTGAACAATTAAGACAAGTGATTGGTCTTAGAGGTTATGGTCAAAAAAACCCATTAGATGAATATAAGAGAGAGAGTTTTAATTTATTTAAAGATCTACTTTCAAAGATTAAAGAAAATTTAATTATGTTCTTAATTAATATTCAAGTAACAAAGGAAGATAGAGCGCCACAATCACAACAACCTGTTATTCAAGAAAAAATATCAAGAAATGCTTCTTGTAATTGTGGGTCTGGTAAAAAATATAAAAATTGCTGCGGTGCTTTAAGTAAAGATTAAAGCTAAAATAAATAAAATCACGATAACAACGACTGTTGCAACTAATCTTCGATTATTCTGAAGTAATAATTTCCAATTAAACGGATTAAAAGTAACGGTATTGATATGTGTGTCTTTATAGAATTCTTCTTTAGTAATCATTACATCTCTTCCTATGCTTAAAAATCTATTTTTTCGTTGATAAATAAGCTCTTCAGGAGAAATTTGCATTAGTTCATTTAAATTTTTTTTAATACTCGAGGTAACGTTTGTAACCATTTCATCGTGATTGCGGTGTGCTCCTCCTTTTGGCTCTTTAATAATTTCATCAATAATTTTATTTTCAAATAAATCTTGTGAAGAAATTTTCATAGCTTCGGCTGCTTCTTTTGCTTTTTTAGGATCACGCCAAAGAATAGAAGCGCAGCCCTCAGGAGATATTACTGAATAGACAGAATATTCTAACATTAAAACTTTATTAGCAGTTGCAAGCGCTATGGCTCCTCCTGACCCCCCTTCTCCTATCACAACTGAAATCATTGGAACTTTTACATTAAGACAACACTCAATACATTTTGCAATAGCCTCTGCCTGACCTCGCTCTTCTGCTCCTTTTCCAGGATAAGCGCCTGGGGTATCTATAAATGTTATAATTGGAATATTTAATCTATCTGCAAGATTCATTAAACGCATACTCTTACGATAACCCTCTGGTCTCATCATTCCAAAATTTCTTTGGATTCTAGATTGAGTATCATTCCCTTTTTCTTGACCAATAACTAAAACGGAAATCCCATCAAGAGTTGCAAATCCTGCTAACACAGATTGGTCTTCTCCATACAATCGGTCTCCAGATAGATTTGTAAAATCTGGAAAAATCTTTTGAATATAATGAATAGAACGTGGTCTAAATTCGTGTCTTGCAACTTTTGTTTTTTGCCAGCGATTAAGATTTGCATAGGCTCTCTCTAGTGCTTCATTTAATCTTCTTTCAGCATCAACAACTGTAGGATTTTCAATGGCAGTAATTCCCTTTGCAAGGTAAGGAGCTTTTAGTTCCTGAACTCTTTGATCTAATGCTTTAATATCGTCTTCAAAATCTAAGTAATTCATTAAATAATTTTATTTTTATACATATTGAGTTCGGATAAAGTTTATATATAAATTGTGGCCTATATGAAATCTTTTCCAAAAAACACCACTATTACAGGAAAAATTTCTAAAGAATTTGAAGAAATTTTAACTTTAGATTGTTTAGAGTTTGTAGCTGATTTACAGCGAAAATTTAATTCTCGAAGACTTGAGCTGTTAAAACGTAGACAAGAAGTTCAAAAAAAAATTGATGGGGGTTGGCGTCCTAATTTCTTAGAGGAAACAAAATCTATTAGAGAAAAAGATTGGAAAATTTTAGGAGTTCCAAAAGATTTACAAGATCGTAGAGTTGAAATTACAGGTCCTACTAATCAAAAAATGATTATCAACGCTCTTAATTCTGGAGCGAGTTGTTTCATGGCGGATCTTGAAGATTCTGCAACTCCAGCATGGAATAATGTTATTGAGGGCCAAATTAATTTGAAGAATGCGATTAATAAAAAAATTAATTTCACAGATAAGACTACTGGCAAAGAATATAAGTTAAATGAAAAGCATGCAGTGCTCATTGTAAGGCCAAGAGGTTGGCACTTGGATGAGGCGCATTTCTTAGTTGATAATGAAAAATCTTCAGGTGGTATATTTGATTTTGGTATTTATTTTTATCATAACGCAAAACAACTTCTTCAAAATGGAACAGGTCCTTATTTCTATCTACCAAAAATGGAAAGCCATCTTGAAGCTAGACTTTGGAACGATGTATTTACAGAGGCACAAAAAAAATTAGGGATCAAACACGGAACAATCAAAGCAACAGTTCTAATTGAAACAATACTTGCATCCTTTGAGATGGATGAAATTTTATTTGAGTTAAAAGATCACATCGTTGGTCTTAACTGTGGAAGATGGGATTATATTTTTAGCTACATTAAAAAATTTAAAAACTTTAAAGATTTCTTATTACCGGACCGATCTATTGTTAAAATGACTTCACATTTTTTAAGATCTTATAGTTTGTTGTTAATTAAGACATGTCATCGTAGGGGAGCTCACGCGATGGGTGGAATGGCTGCTCAAATTCCAATTAAAGATAATGAAGCTTTAAATCAAAAAGCAATGGACGCTGTAAGACAAGATAAATTAAGAGAAGCTAATGACGGCCATGATGGTACTTGGGTTGCCCACCCTGGTTTAGTAAAAATTGCAAAAGATGTATTCGATGAAAAAATGCCACAAGCAAATCAAGTTAACAAAGTTCCTGGTGATACAAAAATTGAAGCTAAAGATTTATTGTTAGCTGAAAAAGGAGATATTACAGAAGAAGGTCTTAGAAAAAATATTTCTGTAGGAATTCAATATTTAGCTGCATGGCTTGGTGGCAATGGTTGTGTCCCTCTTTATAATTTAATGGAAGATGCTGCTACCGCTGAAATTTCAAGAGCGCAAGTTTGGCAGTGGAACAA
>VERQ01000020.1 GCA_018882565.1 Candidatus Fonsibacter sp.
ACCCACTACTATTAGAACTGTATCAAAATCTTGAATTGTGGGCAGATTTATCAAATAAGAATACTGAGAATTTAAACAAAAAGATTAATAGGTCAAACTCTAGTTTTAAAAATGTTTCGTTAACACAAAAAATTTTAATTAATTTGTATTTAGATAATCAGAAAAATATTGATCTAAATTTTAGTGAAATTTCCAATAAAAAAGAATTAGGTAGGTATAATTATTTTTATTTATCTTATTATCTAGAAAAAAATAATAAAGATAAGATTAATGATATTATCAATCGGAATTTAGAAATATCTTCTGAAAATTTACTATTTAAACAGCTCTTTTTAGACTCACATGAAAATAAATTTTATAAAATTGACAAATTTTATAAAAGAAAAAATATTAATCATGGTTTAGCAGAATTATTATATTTATTTGCTAACTTTTATCAAAACTATGAACAAGTTCAGATTTCAAATTTTTATTTAAATTTAAGTGAATATTTAAATCCTAATTTTCTGTCTAATAAAATCTTAAAAATAGAAAATCTTATTATATTAAATAATTTAGAAGAATCAGAAAAAGAATTAAAGATCATTGAAAAACTAGGAAAAGAATTTAATTGGTATGCAAATTTAACAAGATTAAGATTTTTACCAAACAATAACACTGAGAAGCAAATTAATTTACTTGAAAACTTTTTAAAAAATAATGAATTTTTTAAATCTGAAAAATATTTTGAATTAGCAAATTTTCTAAGAGCTAATAAAAATTACACTAAATCTATAGAATTATATGAAAAATCAATAGCGTCAAAAAAAGATAAAAGAGATGACGATTGGATTTATTATTACAATCTAGCTATTAGCCAAGAACGAGCAGGAGTATGGGAAAATGCAGAAAAAAATTTTTTACAAGCTCTTAAAATTTCTCCTAAGCAGCCTGAGGTTTTAAATTATTTGGCATATAGTTGGTTAGAAAAAAAAATTAATTTAGATAAAGCAAAAGAAATGTTAGTTGAGGCTGTTAACTTAAGTAAAGGACGAGGATATATTTTAGATTCACTTGGCTGGGCATATTTTTTACTAAAAGATTTTGATAAAGCAGAAGAAATTTTGCAGACAGCTTATGAAAAAGAACCTTCAGAAGCAGTTATTTATGATCATTACGGTGATGTTCTTTGGACAAATGGAAAACAAATCCAAGCTAGATATGTTTGGCAAAATGCTATTAAGCTTAAAAATATTGAGCAGGATTTAAAAGAATCTATTAATAAAAAAATAATTTTTGGATTAGATGATGCTGACAAAAAAAAGTCTTAAAGCTTATGGCAAGATAAATTTATATTTAAAAGTAATCAAAAAATTAAAAAATAAATATCACGAAATAGAAAGCTTATTTTGTTTTTTTAATATTTATGATGAGATTTTTGTGTCTACTAATAGAACATATAATCAGATCATTTTTACTGGAAAATTTTCTAAAGGAATAAGCAATACTAACAACACAGTATTAAAATTATTTAATATTTTAAAAAAATACCCAAAATTTAATAAACTTAAATTTAAAATTAGAATTGTAAAAAATATACCACAAGGATCTGGATTTGGAGGTGGTTCAGCAGATGTTTCTGTATTACTTAATTTTTTTAATAAATATCTAAAACTAAATTTAAAAAAAAACACAATTTCTTCAATATGTAATAAAATAGGGGCTGATGTTGAGCCTTCTTTAAATACTAATTTTAAAATTCTTTATGGATCTAATAAAATTATAGAATTCAAAAAAAAACCAAAATTTAATTTATTATTAGTTTATCCAAATTGTTTTAATTCCACAAAAAATATTTATCTTTCAAACAAAATATTTTCAAAAAAAAATAATTCTGAAATTTACTTTTTAAAAAAGAATATTCTAAATATGAATTATTTGATCAAATTTTTAAATTATAAAGGAAATGATCTAGAACAGAGTGCTTTTAAAAAAAACAAGACCATATTAAAATTATTAACTTTTCTTAAGAAATTAAAAGGCTGTAAGATAGCCAGAATGACAGGTAGCGGTTCAGCTTGTTTTGCTGTTTTTGAAAATAACGCACATTTAGCTGAAGCTATTCTTACTCTAAAAAAACATTATAAAAGTTATTGGATAAGGAAAGCAAAAATAATATAACCTTATTTCTAAAATTAATATTGGGGCTTAGCCAAGCGGTAAGGCAGCGGGTTTTGATCCCGCCATCCCAGGTTCGAATCCTGGAGCCCCAGCCAAGTTAAAAATTATTGCTGTGATTAGAGAAGAAAAAAAATCAGATAATAAAAAAATTTTTTTACTCGAAGAAGCGGTTCTAGGTCCAGGAAGATATGCAAGACCCAGTTTTAGATTAAGAGAGAATCTCGAGCGCAATATTAAATATTCAAAAGTTTATTGCAAAGGACAGAAAATAATTGGAAGCATCAGATATTTTAATTGTAAGATAGAAAATAATAGCGGGTTAATGCTTGGACCTTTAATAGTGGATCAGAAATTCAAAGGAAGAGGGATAGGTAAAGAATTAGTAAACAAAAGCATAGGTGTTATCAATGAAAAGAATATTGATTTTATTATTTTAATTGGAGAATTTGACTATTACGGACAATTTGGTTTTGAAAGAAATGCCAATGTATATTTTTCATTAAATGTTAGAAAAGAAAAAATCTTGTTAAAAAAATTATCAGAAAAAAATAATACATTATCTGGTAAAATAGAATTATATTAATATTTTTAATGAAAAAATCATTTTTATTTTCAAAAGAAAATAAAAAATTAATTTCAATTTTAAATCCAATTAACTTAGAAACCCACACGCAGTTTGTTGGAGGTTGCGTTAGAAAAGCAATAGAGGGAAAATTAACAACAGATATCGATTTGGCTACTGTTTATAAGCCAGAGCAAGTTAAAAAAATATTATTAAAAAATAATTATAAAGTCTTAGATTTAGCAATTAAATATGGTTCAATTACAACCTTCTCTAAGAATTATAAATATGAAATTACATCTTTAAGAAAAGATATAAAGCCTGATGGCAGGCATACTAAGATTCAATGGACCAATAATTGGTTAGAAGACTCCTTAAGAAGAGATTTTACAATCAATGCAATTTATTGTGATAAATTTGGAAAGATTTTTGATCCAGTAAATGGAACCCGGGATTTAAAAAATAAAAAGATTATTTTTATCGGAAGTGCAGATTTAAGAATTAAAGAAGATTATTTAAGAATTCTAAGATTCATAAGATTTTCATTAGAATACAACTCTAATATTAAAGATCACAATATTATAAGAATTATTAATAAAAATGTTAGATTTTTAAAATTTATCTCCCAAGAAAGATTATTTATTGAGTTAAAAAAAATTTTAGAATTAAAAAATTTTTTTAAAATTAATAATAAGAATTATTTCAAGAAGATTATTAGCCGAGTATATAAAATAAAATTTTTTGAGAGATTAAATAGAGTTCAGATTTTGAATGAAAAATTAGGATTAAATTTAGATTATCTTCAACTACTTTCAATATTATTAGTTGGATATGATAAAAAAAATATCTATTTTGCTAGAAAATTTCGACTGTCTAACAAGGATAAAGACTATCTTAATTTTATTTACGAACAGTTTAAGTTACTAAAAAATAAACCTTATGGTTATCAGACAATCAGACGTCAGTTATATTTTTATGATAAAGAATTTACTTTAGATTTTTTAAATTTTATTTTTTGTGCAAAAAAGGAAGTTAATTTAAAAACTTTTATAAAGTACAGACTATTTATTAAAAAATTTAAAGTCCCAAAATTTCCTATTTCTGGAGATTTTTTAATTAAAAAAGGATTTAAACAAGGAAAGAAACTTGGAAAAAAATTAGAATTTTTAAAAGATTCTTGGATTAAAAATAATTTTAAATTAAATTTGCATAATATATAATATTTAAATTAAATATATTTAACTTCAATAATCTCATAATTTTTTTCTCCAGCTGGAGTTTTGACAGAGACAAAATCGCCCGTATGTTTTGAAACTAATTCTAATGCGATTGGTGATTTATAAAATAACAAACCTTCTTTTGCATTTGCCTCATCCTTGCCAACAATCTTGTATTTTTTTTTCTCATTAGTTTCTATATCAAATAAAATAATTGTTGATCCAAAAATTACTTTGTTATCATTTTTAATTTTTGTAACATCCACAATGTTTGCAGTTGCTATTGTTGTTTCAATTTCTTGAATTCTTCTTTCGTTATGACCCTGTTCTTCTTTTGCAGCATGATATTCGGCATTTTCTTTTAGATCACCATGAGCTCTCGCTTCCGAAATAGCAGTTACTATCTTCGGTCGAGTCACAGAGATTCTCTCTTGCAATTCTATTTTAATTTTTTCTAACCCTTGAGGAGTAATTGGTTCTTTTTCCATTTAGATTTTTACCATTTTGCAAGCGGAGGAAGCGACATAAAAATAGCTTCAATATTTCCATTGGTATTTAAACCAAATTTAGTGCCGCGATCGTATAATAAATTAAATTCCACGTATCTGCCTCTTTTTATTAATTGTTTTTCTTTATCTTTTTCATTCCATTTTAAAAACATTTTTTCTTGTATTATCTTAGAAGATGCTCTTAAAAAAGTCATTCCAACATCTCTTGTGTAATTAAAATCTTCATTCCAGTTATTGGAAGCAAGATAATCATAAAATATTCCACCATCTCCTCTAGGTTCTTGTCTGTGAGGTAAATAAAAATATTGATCACAATTTTTTTTATGCAGTGAATAATAATTCTTATTATGAAGATTGCACATTTTCTTTATTTCATGATGAAAATATTTTTTTTGATTTAAATCTTTTATGCATGGAGTCATATCCATCCCTCCACCAAACCAAGATTTTGAGGTAACTATAAATCTGGTGTTAAAATGAAATGCTGGAACTTTTGGATTTTTCATATGTGCAACAACAGAGATTCCAGAGGCCCAAAAATTAGGATTATTAACTGCTCCTGGAATTTTTTTTCTAAATTCTTTATTAAATTTTCCAGAGACTGTCGAAATATTAACTCCAACTTTTTCAAAAACCGAGCCATTCTCAATTAATGCAAATGTTCCTCCGCCTTTGGAACTTCCGCCAGCATTCCATTTATTTTTTTTAAATACGATTTTTTTTTTAGACTTGAGATATTCGATCCTTTCAAATTCACCGCAAATAGAATTTCTTAAACTTTCAAACCAATTTCTAGCAATAATTTTTTTTTCTTCTAAATTTGAATTCATTATTAAAGATTATTGTAATTGTTTTGCCTAAGTGCCTCAGATAATACAATAGAAATAGAAGTTACAACATTTAAAGATCTGGTTTTTTTAGACATTGGTATCTTTAGTCTTGCATCGGCTATCTCGTGTACAGAATCTGGTACACCAGCGCTTTCTCTTCCAAATAATATTGTATCATCTTTTTTAAAATCAAAATTATAATAATTTTTTTCTGCTTTAGTTGTTATTAGAATTATTCTTTTATCTTTTTTAGTTTTAATAAAATCATCGAAAGATTGATATCTTATAATCTTACAATTTTTATAATAATCCATGTAAATATTTTTGAGTCTTTTTTCATCAAATTGAAACCCACAAGGCTCAATAATTTCTAAAGTTGCATTTAAACATGCACACAATCTTATGGTTGCAGCTGTATTTTGAGGAATATCGGGCTGAAATAATGCAATTTTAATCATATTAGAAATTTATTATTTATGCGTCATTCTGGCTATGGAAAAGAAAATAGTTTAGAAATAATTAAATTAAATATTTATGTCAGAAAACAATAATAATTCAGATAAGAAAAACAGAAGAGATTTTCTAACTGTTGCGACCACAGCCGTTGGTGCAGTAGGAGTTGGAGCTGCTGTTTGGCCGGTTATAAATCAAATGAATCCGGACTCCTCAGTAAAGGCTCTTGCATCTACTGAAGTTGATTTGTCAAAAATTAAAGAAGGACAAGAAATAACAGTATTATGGAGAGGAAAGCCTGTTTTTATTAAAAGAAGGACCAAAGAAGAAATTGCCAGCGCTGAAAAAGTTGACCTTAAAGAA
The DNA here is from genome assembly GCA_018882565.1 of Candidatus Fonsibacter sp. Lineage (GTDB taxonomy): Bacteria > Pseudomonadota > Alphaproteobacteria > Pelagibacterales > Pelagibacteraceae > Fontibacterium > Fontibacterium medardense. The sequence goes on from VERQ01000020.1 coordinate 6,095, forward strand.
TTAAAAGATCCTCAACCCGATAATAAAAGAGTTAAAAAATCTGAATGGCTAGTTTTGGTCGGGGTTTGCACTCATTTAGGCTGCGTTCCGATTAGTGGCAAAGGTGATTATGGTGGATGGTTTTGTCCTTGTCACGGTTCTCATTATGATAGTTCTGGAAGAATTAGAAAAGGTCCTGCTCCAACTAATTTGGAAGTTCCAACATATGAATTTGTTGGAGATAATAAAATTAAATTAGGATAAAAATTTTTATGAGTGAAAAAGATTCTAATTTTAATCAAAATGAAATCAAACCTGTTCATACAAATAAAGTAGGGGGATCTCCGTTCAAAGGAGTTGTTGGTTGGATAGATAATCGCCTTCCAATTATCAGAATGTTTAAATACGAATATTTAGATTTTCAAGTTCCAAAAAATTTAAGTTATCTTTGGAGTTTAGGTGGAATACTAATGATATGCCTGATATTTTTAATTGTTACAGGCTTGGCGCTTGGAATGCATTACAAGCCATCTTCATCCGAGGCTTTTACATCTGTAGAAAAAATTATGCGAGATGTAAATTATGGATGGCTTCTTAGATATGCTCACATGAATTTTGCCTCTTTCTTTTTTATAGCAGTATATATCCATATTTTTAGAGGACTTTATTATGGTTCTTATAAAGAACCACGACAACTAATGTGGCTGATCGGAATTGTTATTTTTTTCATGATGATGGCCACTGCTTTTCTTGGTTATACTTTGCCATGGGGTCAAATGAGTTACTGGGGAGCAACAGTTATAACAAATTTATTTTCAGCTGTACCATTAGTAGGTGAGGGAATAGTTACATGGTTGTGGGGAGATTATGCAGTTGGAGATTCCACTCTAAATCGTTTTTATGTTTTACATTGGCTTTTAGCTTTTGGAATTTTAGGGATAGTTATTTTTCACGTAATAGCTTTGCATATTGTTGGCTCGAACAACCCATCTGGTATTGAGCCAGTGGATACTAGAGATACGGTAAGTTTTGCTCCTTTTACAACTAGCAAAGATTTGTTTGCAATGTTAATTTTTTTATTAGCTTTTGTTTTAATTACAATGTACGCACCAAACTATCTCGGACATCCAGATAATTATATTCCTGCGGATCCCTTGATAACTCCAGCTCATATCGTTCCAGAATGGTATTTTTTACCATTTTATGCAATTTTAAGAAGTATTCCTGACAAACTTTTAGGAGTTATTGCTATGGTAAGCAGTATTGCTGTTCTGGGTTTGTTACCTTGGTTAGATTTGTCTAAAGTTCGATCTTCAGTTTTTAGACCCGTATGGAAACAATTTGTTTTTCTTTTTGTGCTTGATTTTTTCGTATTGATGTATGTAGGAGGAATGCCTGCCGAAGGTATCTATGTTTTAATTTCTAGGGTAGGTACTGTTTATTGGTTTTTATTCTTTTTAGTTATAGCTCCTTTGGTATCATTAACAGAAAAGCCTTTGCCCATGCCCAAAAGTATTCATGAGTATGAGGATTGGAAAAAACAAGGAAAAATCAAAACATTTAAAATTTTTTAAAAAAATTATGAGTTCTTTATTAAAATTTTCATTATTTTTTTTCCTTTTAATATTTAATGTTTCAAATTCTTCTTCTGCAGAAAAACAAGAGAAGCTTTTAAAGCAATCTTGGTCTTTTGATGGTTTTTTTGGAAAGTTTGATAGGGCATCTCTTCAAAGAGGTTATCAGGTTTACACAGAGGTATGTGCATCATGTCATTCAATGAATCTTTTAAGTTATAGAAATTTATCAGAAGTCGGTGGGCCAAGCTTTTCAGAAGAAGAAGTTAAAGCAATAGCATCAAAAGTTGAAGTTTTAGATGGGCCAAATGATAGCGGGGAAATGTTTAAAAGACCTGGAAAGCCGTCCGATAAATTTGCAAGTCCATTTGCTAATGAAAAAGCAGCAAGGGCAGCAAATGGCGGCGCATATCCGCCCGATATGTCAGTTTTAGTAAAAGCTAGAGCAGGTGGGCCAGATTACATTTATTCTATATTGATGGGTTATACAGACAAGCCACCAAAAGATGTAAAACTCGAAGATGGAGTTTATTACAATAAATATATGCCAGGTAATAAAATTAAAATGTCAAAACCTTTAAGCCAAGATTCCGTTAAGTATTCAGATGGCACTCCAACAACTGAAGAGCAACTTTCAAAAGATGTAGTGACTTTTTTAACTTGGGCATCAGAACCTCATTTAGAGGCTAGAAAAAGAATAGGATTTAAGACAGTAGTTTATTTATTAATTCTTACAGTATTAGTTTATCTTGTTAAGAAAAAAATTTGGTTACGTGTTGAACCTAAAGTGTAAAATATCTCCATCAGCTACTTCATAGTCTTTTCCTTCAATCTTTAATTTTCCATTATCTCTAGCACCCACTTCTCCTGCATACTGAATATAATCTACGTAAGATATAACTTCGGCTTTAATGAATCCTTTTTTAAAATCAGAGTGAATAACTTCAGCTGCATCTGGAGCTTTGCAGTTTTTTTCAACAGTCCATGCGTGAGTTTCTTTAGGACCCACCGTAAAATAAGTGCTTAAATTTAAAATTTTATATCCAGCTTTTATAATTTGGTCTAAACCAGATTCTTTTATTCCAATTTCTTTCATGAATTCACTAGCTTCAGAATCTTGAAGTTCAGTAATTTGTTGTTCAATTTCAGCAGAAACAATTACTACTGTATCATTTTTAAATTTATCTTTTATTTTGCCAGAATAATTATTACCTGTGCTGACACTATTCTCATCTACATTGCAAACTAAGATCCTAGGTTTGGTCGATAGAATACCTAAATTTTTAACTAATTTTTTATCGAATTTTTCCTCTAACTTTTCTGGACGAGTTCCTTTTTTTAAAGATTCATAAACATGCTCTAAAATCTCAAAAGTCTCTTTATTTAATTCATTATTTTTATTTTTTTTTTGAGACAATCTTTTTTCAACGGATTCTAAATCCGAAATCATCATTTCAGTTTCTACTGTTTCTAAATCTCTTATAGGATCCACTGTTTTATTGACATTTTGTATTTCGCTTGAATCAAAACATCTTAGCATATGTATTACAGCGTCAACTTCTCTAATATTTGCAAGAAACTTATTACCTAAACCTTCACCCTTGGATGCTCCGGCCACTAGTCCAGCAATATCTACAAATGTTATGTATGTTGGAATAATCTTTTCTGATTTTGCAATATTTGAAAGTTTTTCTAATCTTTCATCTGGAACAGTAACAACACCAATATTTGGCTCTATTGTACAAAAAGGAAAGTTAGCTGCTTGTGCATTTTTAGATTTTGTAAGAGCATTAAATAGCGTTGATTTACCAACGTTGGGTAGGCCTACAATTCCACATTTAAAACTCATATAGACTTATTGATTACTTTTAGAAGTAAAATCGTCTAGCTTTTTTTCTATAAGAAGATTTATATTTTTAAATATTTTCTTAATGACTTGATCTATTATAATTTTTTCCTCTTCGGTAAAATCATTTAGAACATGTTTATCTACTAATTCTTTGTCACCAGGGTGGCCAATACCAATTCTAATTCTGTTATAATCAGGTCCTATAGATTCGTCTATTGACTTAATGCCATTGTGACCACCGCTAGATCCTCCCATTTTAGTTTTTATTTTTCCAATTTCGATATCCATATCATCATGAAATACAAAAATATTATTAGTTTTAATTCTATGATAATCAGTTATTTCTCTAATACACATTCCCGAATTATTCATAAAAGTTAATGGCTTTACTACTATTACTTTATTATCCTGTACTTGACCGTTAGTTAGCAGACCCTTAAATTTTGGTTTTTGTTTCGAGAGTCCAAAATTTTTATTTAAAGCATCAATAAGTTTGAAGCCTACGTTATGTCTGTTATTTGCATGTTTTGGATCTGGATTTCCTAACCCTGCAAATAATAACATTTAGATGTTATTTCTTTTTATCCGCAGGTGCTGCAGCAGCAGCAGGTTTTTTCGCAGCATCAGGAGATTTTGCTGCTTCTCCCGGTTTAGCTTTCCCATCAGCAGCTTTAGCATCGCCCGCAGCAGCTCCACCTTCAGCTGGAGCAGCAGTATCACCTGCAGCAGCATCACCCGCAGCAGTGGCAGCTGGTTCAGGCTCTTTAACAACTGTAGGAGCAGCGATGGTTGCTATAGTAAAATCACGATCACTAATTATAGGTTTTGCTCCATCAGGTAATTTTACAGAAGATATGTGAATACTTTCGTTCATTTCTTTATTAGCTAAATCAACTACGATTTCAGCAGGAATATTTTCAGCAGCACATCTTAATTCTATTTTTCTTCTTACAATGTTTAAAACTCCACCCATTTTCAGTCCTGGACAATTTTCGTTGTTAATAAATTTTACAGGAATATTAACAGTTACTTTTGTTCCGGACTTAATCTTTTGAAAGTCTATGTGTATCGGTTCATTATTTAGAGGATGAAAATTTATATCTTTAGTTAAAACTTTATGTTTTGATCCGCCTATACTCATTTCAATAACAGAGCTCATAAAGTTAGATGACTCTAACATTTTTTTAATTGAAATTTTTTTAACTGATAAAGGTAAGCTTTGTTCTTTATCGCCATATAAAATACCTGGAAGAAAACCTTCTAATCTTAATTTTTTAAGATCTCCTTTGGTATTAAGTTTTCTTTCTGATGCTTCGAGCTTTAAGTTTTCCATATAATCAAGATCGCTTGTTTTATATTAACTTCTAAAAAAAAACAAGTTATTGTTATTTATTTGAATAAGCTGGAAACTGAAGTTGATTGAGATATTCGCTTGATAGCTTCAGCAATTAATGGGGCAATACTAACCACCTCTATTTTCGAAACTCCTTTAATTTTTTTTGCATTATCAATTGTGTCAGTGATAACAATTTTTTTCATCTTAGATTTTTTAATTTTATCTATAGACGAGCCTGTAAGAACACCGTGAACAACATAACAATAAACTTCTTTTGCTCCTTTTTCTATAAGAGCATCAGCAGCGTTACAGATTGTTCCGCCGCTATCAATTAAGTCATCAATTATAATACAAGATTTATTTTTAACCTCACCAATAACGTTCATGACTTCAGATTGTCCTGGACGCTCTCTTCTTTTATCAATGATTGCTAAACCGGCATTCAATCTTTTGCCAATGGCCCTTGCTCTTTCCACTCCTCCAACATCAGGAGCAACACAAACAATATTTTTTGTGCCAATATTTTTTAATATATGTTTTAAAAGAACGGGAGATGCGTATAAATTATCAACGGGAATATCAAAAAAACCCTGAATTTGATTTGCGTGAAGATCCATCGTTAGAACTCTGTTCGCTCCAGCGTTAGTAATTAAGTTTGCAACTAATTTTGCACTTATGGGAGATCTTGGTACAACTTTCCTATCTTGTCTTGCATAACCAAAGTAGGGAATGACCGCCGTTATATTTTTTGCTGAAGATCTTCTTAAAGAATCTATGCATATTAGTAATTCCATAATGTTGTCGTTAGCAGGATAAGAAGTTGATTGTATTAAATACACATCATTGCCTCTCATATTTTCTTTAATCTCAACGTAGACTTCTGAATCAGCGAATCTTACAATTTCTCTTTGAGTTGGTTTTGTTTTTAAATATTTGCAGATTTTATCGCTTAGGGAAATACTGCTTGTTCCAGATACAATCTTCATGAGATCTTTTTATATAATTTTACAATTAGTTAATCAATTAATATCTGCAAATTACAGAGATGCATCTTCCATAATCTGACTCATTATTATGTACAGATCTTCTATAACTAAAAAAGTTTTTATAATCGCCATAAGTGTCTTTATTAATATGATCGATATTTCTATTTGGTATTCCTAGTTTTAAAAATTTGTTATTTACGAATAATCTTAGATTAAAATAAATTTTCTTATTACTATTTTTAAAATATTTTTTATAATCATAATTCTTAAGCTTAATCTTTTTTACAAAGTCTTCTTTTACCTCGTAATTTTTTTGCTCTATACAGGGTCCAATTGCCACAATTAAATTTGATATTTTTGATTTCTTTTGTTTAAATTTTTTTATTAGATTTTCAATAATTCCAGAATTTGCACCTTTCCATCCAGAATGAATAGCTGCTATTGTTTTATTTTCTTTATCAGCAACTAATATTGGAACGCAATCTGCAGTTAAAATTCCAAAAGAAAAATTAGGATATGTAGTAATAATTCCATCAGCTTTATACCTTTTTTTTACTAAAAAATTATCAAAATTAATTATTTTATTACTATGATATTGTTTTAACATAATTAGCTTATTTAATTTACAACCAGTTTTTTTTGAAACAATCGTAATATTTTTTTTAACAATTTTTTTTTTATCATTAGATCCTAATCCGCAGTTTAGGCTTTTGTAAATTCCTTTAGATAGGCCATTCTTTCTTGTGAAAAAAAAACTTTTCAAACCAGGTATTTTGTTAATTTTTTTTGAATAAAAAATCATTAAATAAATCCAAGATTAAATTTGCAGTTTTTATTACAAAAAGCCAATGCATGAAAAGTATTCCCCATTACTTTTGGATTAATTAATTTGTTAATACTTAGAATTAAGTTTTTACTAGCTGAGGCATCTTGTTTTTTGATTATTTGATCTGCTCTTTCCATAATTCCTAATTTTTGTAAAAAAAAGTTTTGAGATACAGTTCCAATATTTTGGATATTATTTCTTTTAAAAATATTCTTTAATATATTGAAATTGATATCAAATGTAATATCGCAATCAGTATATTCTTTTAACAAATCAACAATTCTATGTTTTTTTATTGCTCTAATAGTATTTTTTCCAAGAACGCTTGAATAACCGTAATCAAACATTAGAAAAATTCCATTATTTTTTTTTATAATTTTAGATATTGAATTAAGATAAGTTTCGATATTGACTGGGTATTCTATAATTTTGCTTTTATTAACATTGTAAAATTTTGAATATTTTTTAAAAGAGTTATCATTAATTTTATTTTTGCAATAAATAATATTTTTTTTACTACTATCCTTAAAGGCAACACATTGTTCGTACCAATTATTATTTTCTTTATAAAATTGTTTTATAGGAAATGCGTCAAAAAATTCGTTTGCTATAATTATTGTTGGATCTTGATTAATTTTATTGATATTTTTAATCCAAATAATATTTTTAAAATCATTTAAGTTGTTTTTTTGAATTTTTATTAATTTTTCACTTTTTTCATGTAAATAAACATTAAATGTTGCATTAAAAGTTTTAATTTTTTTAATTGAATTTATTATTTGTTTGATCATCAAGCCATTCCCAGGACCTAATTCTAATATGTTAATCTTTTTTGGTTTTTTTATATAAATCCAATAAGAAACAATCCACACAGTTATCATTTCTGAAAAAATGCTAGATATTAGTGGAGATGTTATAAAATCTCCATCTCGGCCAAATATTTTTTTATTTTGATAGTAGCCTAATTTTTTGTCGTATAATGCGATATTAATAAATTGATTTAACGGAATAAATTTTTTTTTACTAATTAATTTTTCTATACGATTCATCTTTAATTATTTTATATGCAATTATTCCAAAGATTAAAAAACATAGACTTATACACGTGCCTAAAGATAAATTAAAAATTATATAGCCTATATGCTTATCTGGCTCCCTAAACATTTCTGATATAATTCTAAATACAGAATAAAAAATTAAAAAATAACAAGATAATTCGCCGTTAAATAATTTTTTTTTATATTTTAAAATAATATTTAACAATAAAAATAATATTAAACCTTCAAGAATAGCTTGGTATAGTTGCGACGGATGTCTTAGTTCCATGTCAACTTTTGGAAATATTACCCCATAATTCGAAAAAGTTTTTTTTCCATATAATTCTCCATTTATAAAATTAGCAATTCTTCCTAGAAATATACCGATCGAAGCAACACAGACAATTATGTCTGTCAAAACAAGTATTCTAATTTTATTTTTTTTTGCAAAAATTATTGAAGCTATAAAAACACCGATAGCACCTCCATGAAAAGACATCCCGCCTTGCCATAAAAATAAGATTTCAATTGGATTGTGTAAGTAATAATTAAAATTATAGAATAAAATATATCCAATTCTACCCCCGAAAATAATTCCCAAAATTAGATAAATCAAAAAATTATCAAGATTTTGAATATTGATTTTTTCTTTATCCCAGTGCTTTTTAATTAAATGTTTTGCATAGTAAAAACCAAAGAATATGCCAGCAATGTAAGCCAATGAGTACCAGCGAATTTCTAGAAAACCAAAATTTATAATGACTGGATTTAGATTGTGAATAAACATTTAAATAATCTTAGAATTATTTATAACTATATCATCAAGAAGAATACATGAATAATTATAAAAAAGTTATCAATGATTTTGTAAATTTATTTCAATTAGGGATTTTAACCGCAAAAGACATCAAGCAAGAAATAAGTAATATTATTCAGTTTAAAAAAGAAAAGATCATGCATCATTTTAACAATTCTTCTCAGGAAGATCTGATGCAAATGAAAAGCAAAATAAACAAACTCAAATTAGAAATAGAAAGGTTGAAAAAACTAGTTAGGAAAAGATAAGGAAACTCTTAGTCCTTTGCCTTTTGGATTGTTTAATAGCTTTACAGTC
>VERQ01000071.1 GCA_018882565.1 Candidatus Fonsibacter sp.
TTCTTATGGTTGCTGCTAAATGGAATTGGGATTTAAATTTCATGATTAATACTTTCGCATGGAGGACTGCACTTGCCGTTTTTATAAACAGTATAATTCTTACATTTCTTTTTAGAAATGAACTTACTAAATTAGGAGAATCTAAGATTAAAACAATTAAAATTCCGTCTTTTGTTTTGATTTTACATTTAATTTTACTTTTAGGAGTAATCTTTTTTGTTCATGATTTAATAATTTTTCTTGGAATTTTTTTAATATTTTTAGCGGTTGTAAATGCCTTTAATCAATATCAAGATAAGCTGATTATTAATCAAGCTTTTTTAGTTTCGTTATTTTTAGCTGGATTAGTGGTTTTAGGAGGACAACAAAAATGGTGGCTTCAAACAGTTCTTGCTAAATTAACTCCAGATCAGATTTACTATGTTGCAACAGCCTTAACAGCTGTAACAGATAATGCTGCACTTACTTATTTAGCCTCGCTTGTTGATGGCCTTTCAGACCAATTCAAGTACGCAATTGCAGCAGGAGCAATTACTGGTGGAGGATTAACCGTAATTGCAAACGCTCCTAACCCTGCAGGTTATTCAATTTTAAATAAAAAATTCTCTGGTGGTATAGTTAGTCCTTTGTATTTGTTTTTATCTGCTTTGGGACCTACGATTGTTGCAATTATTTGTTATAAAATTATATAAATAGCGGAATAATTTTTCTAAGACTTAATATTATAATAAGACAACCAACAACTGTTAAAATCATTTTAATACTCATTCTCGAAGTAGCTTTTGCAGCATAAGGAGTTATTAAAAAACCACCAATTATAAGCCCAGCTAATGCTTCCCAGTCTGTAATCTTAACTAAAAATAAAAAGGTAGTTGCTGATGCTAAGTTAATAAAAAACTCAGAAGCATTAACAGTTCCAATGACTTTTTTTGGTAACATTTTTCCACCTAATAAACTTGTTGTAACAACAGGTCCCCAACCACCTCCCCCAGCACCATCGACAAATCCACCAGTCACTGCAAGAGGAACGACAATTGTACTCTTTTGTTTGAATTGTAATTTGATCTTTGTGTAAGCTTTTGCAATTAGAAATATTCCCATGAATAATAAATAAATAGAAATCACGATCGATAAATAAGGAAACTTAACTTTAGTTATTATTAAAGCTCCAAGAATAGACCCAATGATTCCAGGTATTAGAAGTTTCTTAAATAATTTAGTGTCAACATTTCCAATTTTCCAGTGATTTAATCCTGACGATCCTGAGACAAAAATTTCAGCTATATGAATATAAGCAACTGCTTTAACAGGAGAAATTCCATAGCCTAGCAAAAAGGCTGTGCCTGTTACTCCATATGCCATTCCCAAGCTGCCATCAATTAATGCGGCGATCGATCCAAATAATAAAGCCCAAAAAAACAAATCACTATTAAAAGGAGTTGCATCGGTTCCACGATAATAGGTTAACATTGTTATTGCAGAGATAACTAATAGGCCAAATAAAATTCGAAATACTTTATCGCTCATTATATAAATTTATTATTTTCCAAATAATGTTATTAGTTAATTAGTATGTTTCAAGTATTAGATAAATTTAGGCAGCCGATATTTGTGTTAATCGCAGGTTCAATTCTACTTGCGCTTGCATTTGGTATTAGACACTCCTTTGGAATTTTTTTAATTCCAATCAGCGAAAAAAATCAGTGGGGTAGAGAAGTATTTGCAATGGGTCTTGCGTTTCAAAATTTAATGTGGGGAATTTGGCAACCTTTTACTGGCAGAATTTCTGACAAGATCGGAGCTGGCGTTGTCGTATGTGTTGGCAGCATTCTTTATTGTCTCGGTTTATTTTTAATGGGATTTCTTACAACAAAAACAGGATTTATTATAGCATCAGGAATTTTAGGAATTGGGATATCAGGAGTTACATTTCCAATCTTTGGAGCAATTAGCAGATCTGTAACACCTGAGAAAAGAAGCGTTTCAATTGGAATTGCAATGTCGAGCGCATCACTTGGACAATTTATAATGTTACCAGCTTCATTAGTATTACTACAAAGCTTTGGACCAACTTTAGCTTTTGGTATTTTATCTTTACTTACACTTATAATGTTAGTTCTCGCAGTACCTATGTTTGAAAAACCAATTCAACAAACAAGCACTCAAGATTTATCATTAAAAGAAGTATTAACCGAGGCCTTTGGTCATAAAGGTTTCTGGTTATTATGTTTTGGATTCTTTGTATGCGGCTTTCATATTCTTTTTATTATGACTCACGCGCCCGCATTTTTAATTGATAAAGGTTATCACCACAAATAGGAACTATTGTATTAGCGTTAATAGGACTATTTAATATTTTTGGAACTTATTATGCAGGATTTTTAGGAGCTAAAATTAGAAAACCTTTACTCTTAAGTTCTATTTATGCATCTCGTGCAGTAATTATTTTAATTTTTATTTTATTTCCTGTTTCAAATTTAACAGCTTATGTATTTGCAGCTTTAATGGGAGTATTATGGCTTTCAACAATTCCTCTAACCCAAGGAACAATTACAACAGTTTTTGGTGTTAAAAATATGAGCATGCTTTATGGAATTGCATTTTTATTTCACCAAGTTGGAGCTTTTTTAGGAGGCTGGTTGGGAGGCAAAGTTTATGACATGACAGGCTCTTATGATATTGTCTGGTATATTTCAATTGCACTTGGAGTATTTGGAGCAATTATTAATTACCCAATTGAAGAAAAAACAGTAACAAGATTAGAAAGACAGGCTGTATGAAAAAATCGTTAATTTTTTTATGGATTGGTTTTACTTTATTTCTTTTAGTAGTTGCTTATTCTTACCAAACTAAAGGGATGGAGCTTTATTTTTTAATCTCTAAACTTTGTTCTTAATTATTTTTTATTATTTTCAACCCAAGATAAAAATATAAAAAATAGAATAGTTCCAATTACTCCAACTACGAAAAGAATAATGCCTGTAATTAAACTCATAAATTATTTTTGTTTTGGTATAAATGCTTGAATAATTTCTGAATAATTCATTTTTATATATTCAATAAATTCTTCTAACAGACTAAAAAAATCAGCAAATTTTGGATTTTTGTTAAGTATAAACTCTTTGTTCTCAAAACTAACAGCTATACCAATAATAAAAATAATCAGAATAGTTAAAAAGATTTTTGTATAATTTATTTTGCTTTTATTTTTGTATTTAACTGGAACATAGTTTTTACCAGGCTTTTCTTTTATTGTTTTTTGATCTTTAGATGCTTCTTTTTTTTCTTCTTCTTTAACAAAATTTTCTTTTAAAGTTTTAAACTCTTCAGAACTGGCAGGTTCTTGAAACCATTTTTGATCGCAAACCCCACACTGAACAACCC
>VERQ01000072.1 GCA_018882565.1 Candidatus Fonsibacter sp.
GATTAATATTAGATAATCTGTAGTCATTTTTTTCATCAAAATTGGCTATATGAAGAATCTTATTATTATTATTATTATTATTGGTAAAATTGAGTTTATAACTATTTGTTTCAATTAAATTTTCTTTTAAAGCAGATATTTTTTTTAAATTATCTTTGAAATTAATTTTATTATTTTTGTAATTAAATTTCTGAATTTTTTTAAGTACATTGGGGTTTTTTATTAATTTTTCAATTTCATTTTGGATTGATTTAGAATTAACTTTTTTAAGTATTATTGGATTAAATGCTGTTTCTTTTAATCCACCTTTGCCACTAGTTATCAAGGCATTACCCATATCTGAAGATTCCATTGCAGTACGACCAAAGGGCTCATTCCAAGTTGAAGGAACTACAGAAATAGATGATTTTTTATAAATATTTATAATTTGCTTATGTGATAACCAGTCATAAATTTTTAATCTTTCATGCTTAAAATTATAAAATTCACGTTTTTCATTGCCTGCAACTATAGCTTTCCAGTCTTTATGTTTTTTTAAAATGTTAATTACAGCAGGACCAAAAAAATTATAACCCTTTGATGTGTTAAGCTTTCCAATAAAAACAATAATTTTTTCTTTTTTAAGTTTCTTTTTAAAATTATGATTGTAATATTTCGTTGAAGGATAAATAATATCTCCTTTGATAGGTAAAATATTATTTATATTATAATAAAATCTTTCTTTAACATAAGAGCTTACAAAAACGATTTTTTCACAATTTTCTATAATACTTATTTTTTCATTTTTTGATCTAGAGCCTCTTAATGTATTTGGGTCGTTATGAAAAACTAAGACAAATTTAATTTCTGGAAATTTTTTTTTAAGAATAAAAAAAAAGTGAGGTCTATTATGAATGATAATAATTTTAATAGTTTTTGGTAATTTTTTAATAAAATTTATAAGATAAAAATAACTATTATTTATTATATTAATTTTTTTTAAATTTATGAAATTTTTTGAAAGCGGAGAAGAGGAAGAAGAAATCCCGAAAATTATTTGCTTGCTAGCAGTGCTTCCTTTATTAAAATCTTTTACCCAAATAGAAGCTGCTGCAGCTTTATTTACTGAATAATCTTCTTTATTGGGTAGTAGTTCTGCAATTTCTATTTTTTTTTTCATTATATAACAACTCTTAATCCATCATAACCAGGAATTATGTTTTTAGATATTTTTGATAATTTTTTCTTTAAAGATGAATAATCAATATCACTATGTAAATTTGTAAGAATAGTTTTTTTTGGATTTAACATTTTTATATACGATAAACATGATTTAAAATTTAAATGCGTTGCATGTTTTTTAAATTTTAAGCAATCTATAATTAATAATTTTAAGTTCATTAATCTTTTTAAACATTCATTAGATATTGAGCTACAATCACTAATATAAGCTATTTTGTTAAATAAATATCCATTGCAATCTATATCCCCATGTTTAACTTTAATTGTTTCTAATTTAATAGAGTTATTTTTCTTTTTTAAAAAAAAATAACTTTTAATGATATTCATATCTAATATTGGTTTGTAATATTTACTTTTCTTTACGAACAAATATTCAAAAGAATTTAATAAATAATTGGAAGTTCTTTTATCAGCATAAATCGGTATTTTTTTTTTATTAATCCAAAAAAAAGGTCTAAGCTCATTAATGCCATGAGTTTGATCAGCATGATCATGAGTATAAACAACAAAATCAATCTTTTTAATTTTATTATTTAAAAGTTGATTTTTCATATCTGGAGAAGTGTCGATTATTATATTTAAATTTTTATATTTAATGAATAAAGAACATCTCATTCTATGGTTTTTTTTATTTTTTTTATCAACTTTTCCCCAATATCCATCAATTCTGGGAACTCCCAAAGAACTGCCGCAGCCTAATAAAGTTATTTCAGTTTTTTTCATTCAAAAAAAATTTTTTAAAATTAGTCGTAGTTAAATTTGCAACTTCATCAAAAGAAATTTTTTTAATTGATGCAACAGTCTCTGCTATAATTTTTACATTTGCAGGTTCGTTACTTTTTCCTCTAAATGGATCTGGACTTAGATATGGAGAGTCTGTCTCTATTAGCATTCTTTCTAGAGGAACATACTTTACAACATCTCTTAAATTATTAGATTTTTTAAAAGTAATTATTCCACTAAATGAAATTAAGCAGTTTAGATCTAGAAGTTTTTTTGCAAAATCTAATGTCCCAGTAAAACAGTGGATTAAAAAATTGGTTTTTTGGTAATATTTTTTAATAATTGAAATAGTATCATCATCCGCGTCTCTTGTGTGAACAATCACAGGAACATTCTCAGCGATTGAAAAATTAATATGTTTTTCAAATGAAAAAACTTGGTCTTTTTTTTCACTACGTTTGTAAAAATAATCTAAACCTGTCTCTCCAAAAGCTAATATTTTTTTATTTTTTTTTTTAAGTATAAGAATTTCATCTATATTTTTCAAATTACCACTTGTTGAATTTGGATGAATTCCTATAGCTCCATAAACATTCGGATATTTATCAACTATATCTAAAACTTTTTTAGAACTCTCAAGACTTGTTCCAATAGTAAGTAGACTTATAATATTATTATTTTTGGCATTTAATAGCACTTGATCAATATTATTAATCAAAGGCTCATAATCGAGATGGCAATGAGAATCTATTATCACTGTTTTTTAAATAAAATATTTATTTTTTGAATTTTAGAATTTTGTTTAAGTGAAAAGTTTTTATTTATATTTTTTATAAATCTGTCATTTTGATTAATATTTAATGAATCTAGAATAATTTTGCTTTTTTCTGGAATAATTGGTTGTAATAAAATAGATATTTTTCTCATAAAATCCAAAACTACATATATTATTACGTTTCTTTTTTCTAAATTATCTTCTTTTATAGACCATGGGGCTG
Source organism: Candidatus Fonsibacter sp. (assembly GCA_018882565.1). Lineage (GTDB taxonomy): Bacteria > Pseudomonadota > Alphaproteobacteria > Pelagibacterales > Pelagibacteraceae > Fontibacterium > Fontibacterium medardense. The sequence continues at coordinate 2,943 of VERQ01000072.1, forward strand.
AATCATTTACATATTTGTTAACTTCTGAGCAAAGCTGAATTATATTTTTTAAATAATTATGAATTTCAAATTTATTAAAAGTCTTAATTAACAATTCTAAATTATCTTCGACCAAATCTAATATTTTTAGATCGGAACTTTCTTTTGGTTTACATTCTGGGACTGTTGAGTTTAACTTGTTATGAACGATTGAACCTATCCTTTGATATAGGTTTCCAATGTTGTTAGCTAAATCGCTATTAATACAATTTATTAGATTTTCAGGTGTTATTTTCCCATCTTCTCCATAAATAACTTCTTTCATTAAATAATATCTAATTTCGTCTAATCCATAATTTTGAATAATCTCTAAAGGATCTAAAATATTTCCTTTAGATT
>VERQ01000073.1 GCA_018882565.1 Candidatus Fonsibacter sp.
AATCGCTGAAAATGTTCCTGTGATTATTCATACAAGAGATGCGGATGAAGATACGATTTCAATAATAAAAAAATATTACCAAAAAACGAATTTTTTGATACATTGTTTTACAGGAACATTAGATTTTGCAAAAAAACTTCTAGATCTAAACTGCTTAATTTCATTTAGTGGAATAATTACTTTTAAAAAATCTAATAATTTGAGAGATGTTGTAAAATATGTCCCTTTGGAAAAAATGTTAATAGAGACAGATTCGCCATATCTAAGTCCAGATCCATTTAGAGGAAAGAGCAACGAACCAGCTAATGTAAAAATAGTAGCCGAGACTATTGCGTCTATCAAGCAAATACCATTTGGAGAAGTCGCAAGTTCTACTACAGCCAATTTTGAAAAATTTTTTTTTAAATGAAAAAAACTGAAGTAATTTTACTTGGCTGTGGGAGCTCACTAGGAGTTCCTAGAATTGATGGTTATTGGGGTAGAACTAATAAAAAAAATAAAAAAAATCACAGAACGAGATGCTCTTTATTCATTAAATATAATGGAATATCCATAATAATTGACACTTCTCCAGATATTAAAAATCAACTCTTAAATAATAAAATTAAAAAAATTGATTTTATTGTTTATTCTCACGATCACGCTGATCAGACTCATGGCATAAATGAACTTAGGCCATTTTTTTGGATTAATAAAAAAAAAATACCAGTATATGCAGATAAGAAAACTTCTTATTATTTATTAAATTCATTCAAATACCTATTTGTAAAGCAAAGTAAATATTATAAACCAATATTAAAGATGAATATTATTAATAATAACTTTTTTTTAAAAAAAAATAAAAAATCAATTCAATTAGAAACAGTAAAAGTTAAACATGGAGATATTAATTCTAATGGATATTTATTTAATAAGATAGCTTATATTAGTGATTGCAGTTCAATATCAAAAAAATCTTTGAAAAAATTAATGAACTTGAAATTACTTATTATAGATTGTTTAAAATTTAAAAGTCATGCGACGCATTTAAATTTTAAAAAATGTTTATCTTATATTAAAATTTTAAAACCAAAAAAAACTATTCTTACAAATTTACATAGTGACATTGAATACTCTTCATTCAAAAAAAAGCTAATCAAAATATCTAAAAATATAATTCCTGGTTATGATGGATTAAAGGTTACAATTTAATGAAAAATAAAAAAGAAATTGCAGTACTGCTTCCTAATAAAGAAGACTACTCATTAAATAAAGCTGCCGCTGCGTCAATTTGGGTAAAAGATTTTAATCTGGGCAAGATTGCTAGTAAACAATTAATTTTTGGTATCTCTTCCTCTACTGCTCTTTCAAAAAATTTTATAAATTTAAAAAAAATAAATCTTATAAATAATAGTTATTTTTATATTAAAAATTTTATTAGCAAATTACCAAAGTCTATAAAAGTTATAGTAATTCACAATAGACCTCATTTCTTCTTTATTCTTAAGAAAAAATTTCCAAAAATTAAATTTATTATAATATTTCACAATGATCCAAATACATTAAGAGGGTCAAGGTCTGTTAATGAAAAAATAAAAATTTTAGAAAATTGTGATAATATTATTTTTGTAAGTTCTTTTGTTAAACAAAGATTTTATTATAACATAAATAATCTTTTACCAACAAAAGGGGATGTTATTTATCCTTCAACAAATTATTACAATCATGATTTTAAAAAAAGTATTAAAAAAGAAAAAATTATTGTTTTTATCGGAAAACTTAATTCTTCAAAAGGTTACAATTTTTTTGGTCCTGCCGTTATAAATATTTTAAATAAAAACAAAAAATGGAGAGTTATTGTTGCTGGTAATGAAAAAAGAGAAACTTACAACTTTTACCACGAAAGATTTAAAGTTTTTGACTGGTTACCACATAGGAAAATTATAAATATTTATAAAAAATCTTCTATTTCAGTAGTTCCATCCACTTGGGATGAACCTTTCGGTCGCACAGCCATGGAATCTTCAGATATGGGCAATGCTTTGATAACTAGCGGTAGAGGAGGGTTGAAAGAAACAACCTTAAATCCCATTATTCTTAAAAAAGTTGACACAAAATCAATTGAAAATGAAATTCAAAAATTAGTAGCAAACCCCACTTTATTAAAAAAAATTCAAAAATTTAATTATAATAATAAAAAAATTAATTTTAAGGAAAGTTTAAAAAAAATAACAAGTCTTAAAAATAATTTAATTAAAAAAAATAATTTCAAACTTAATTTTATCAAAAATAATAATAATAAGATTTTGCATATAGCTAATTTTGATGAAAAGAATGATTACAGATTGTCTAATATTAATTTAGCTACTAAAATTTCTAACGGATTTATTAAAGAAAAGTTTCAAACTACTAATTTTAGTGATCGTTTTTTTTCTCAACAAAACACTTTTTCTAATATAGATGATAAAATTATTAATATTATTAAAAATTTAAAGCCTAATTTAATTTTATTGGGACATACTAACTCACTAAAAATCGAAACGTTAAAAAATATTAAAGATAAATTTTCAGAAATAAAGATTGCCTTCTGGTATGAGGATTCAATTAATAAAAGGGGACCTGATTACATTAAGAATAAAAATTTTATCGAAAATTACCAAAATTACGTTGATCAATATTTTATAACAACCGACAAAAATAATATAGATACTTCTATACCCAAAAAAAAGTTAAATTTTATTCCTGTTCCGTGCTCTCATTTAAGTGAAAATTTAAATTTATACAAAACGAAAAATCATGAATTTGATATATTTTACGCTGTAAGTCATGGTGTTAATAGAGGCGTTCTTAAAAAAAATAAAATAGATGAAAGATATAATTTTTTGAAATTACTAATGAGTAAATCTGATGATATTACTTATAATATTTTTGGTTTTAATAATATTCAACCTATATGGGGGGATGAATTTATTAAAGAGATATCAAAATGTAGATTTGGATTAAATTTAAGCAGGGGGCATCTTGTTAAATATTATTCTAGCAACAGAATAGCTACGTTAGTTGCAAATGGAGTGCCAACATTAATAGATGAAAAAATAAAATATAATGATTTTTTTTCTAGTAACGAAATGATTTTTTACAAAGATACTCAAGATTTAATAGATAAAGTTAATTTTTATAAGAGAAATGAAAGTAAAAGAATTCAAATAGGATTAAATGGAAAAAGGAAATACTTTAAAATATTTAATAATATAATAGTAGCTGATTATAT
>VERQ01000074.1 GCA_018882565.1 Candidatus Fonsibacter sp.
GTTAGCGTTTGTGTTGCAGCATTTCCTCCCATCGATGCAACAATAGGCATTAGGACGGCAAGGGCAATAACTTTTTGAATTGTATTTTCAAATATTCCAATAACATATGAAGCTAAAACTGCAGTGAACAAGTTAATAAGTAACCACAAAAATCTATTTTTAGATGTCTCTATAGGATTATCACTGATGTCTTCCGCAGCTCCAATACCTCCTAATCTTAAAGCATCTTCAACTGCTTCTTCTTTAACAATCGTTACAACATCATCCCCCGTTATTACTCCGATTAATTTTTGTTCTTGATCAACAACTCCAGCTGAAACTAAATTATATTGAGTAAAAATATTACCAACTCTTTCTTTATCAAGATCGGCTGGAATAAAAGTTTTATTTTCTGCTACTAAATTTTTCACTTTTATATTTGGATCTGATCTTAAAATATTTGAAATAGATGCGTTACCGATTGGCTTTCCTTCTTTATCTACAACAAAAATTTCTAAAAACTGCTCAGGTAAATCTGTTGAGTCTCTTAAAAAATCCATGGTTTGACCAACAGTCCAATCTAAATCAATAGTTACAAATTCTCTCTGCATAATTCTTGCAGCTGAGTCTTTTGGATATTTTAATCCTAATCTAAAAAAATTTTGATCTTTTTGAGGAAGATTGTTTAAAATTTGATTTTGAAACTCCTCAGGAACATTTTCTATAATTTGAAAAGCATCATCTGATTCTAATTGTTTTATAATTGAAGAAATTATATCTGGGGAAAGCTGTTCTAATATTTCTTTTTGCAAAATATCAGATAACCCTAATACAACTTCAGGATTTAAATCTGCAGATTTATGACTAAATAATTTAATCTGAACTTCATTAGGTAAAGTTTTGATTAAATCGGCAACGTCTGCTGGATGGTATTTGTCTAATAATTCGTGGACAAAAATAAAATTATTCTGCTTAACATTCTCAGTTAAAGAATTGATTTGTTCTTCAGTAAAAACATGCCCTGTTCTGACTTTAGAAGTTTTATTAGCTTCTTGGGGCATGAAAATCTCACATATAGGTTCAGCTACTACCTATAACGAATTTGATTAAAAAAAAAGCCTAATTTTAAAACTTAGTACTGTTTTTTTGATCTAGATTCTTTTGGAGCTGTGCTCTTTGCCTTTTTTTTTTCTTTTCTTGTATCGCGACTTTTTGCCATAATAAAAATAAACTACATTAAAAATTAATTAATTCTATTGAATTAATTATCGACACCGATATAGCAATACAGGCTTAATTGTGGATGTTTTTTAATAATAAAAATAAAGAATTCTTAGGTATTGCATACATGATTTTGTGTATGTTTTTCTTCTCTATTAACGACGCTTTTATAAAATATATTCTCTTTCTTTATAAAGATATCACGATACTTGGGGAGATAATCTTTATTAGAGGAATCTGTTCAACGGTTATTCTAGGTTTGTATTTATATTATAAAAAAAAATTAAATTTTAAAGTTATTACCTCTAAACCTCTGCATCTTAGAGGATTGGTAGAATCTATTGCTGCTATCTTTTTCTTCTTAGGACTTATGTATCTTCCTTTTGGAGAATTATATTCTCTTATGAATTTAGCTCCAATTTTAATTACTGCTTCTGGAGCTTTTATTCTTGGTGAAAAAGTAGGGTGGAGAAGATGGACAGCTGTAATTTGCGGATTTATTGGTGTGCTTATTGTAATAGACCCAACTAATTTAAAATTTGGTTTTGCATTTATTTATCCTCTTATTGCCGCAATTTTTATTACTCAACGAGATACAATTACTAGAAAATTTTTAAATCACTTTGATAGTTTGCAAATCGTTTTTATTACCTCATTTTCAGTTACAGTATTTTTTGGTTTTGGAATGTTTCTAAACTACAAACCTATTAATTTAGAAATTTTTTTATACATTTTTCTTTCAGCTTTTTTTGTAACTCTTGGATATTATTTTTCAGTTTTAACTATCAAAGCTGCAAACATTTCAACTACCTCTCCATTCCGTTATACAATAATAATTTTTGGCATAATTTTGGGTTACTTTATATTTAATGAAACTCCTGCTTTAAATATGATTCTCGGTTCGTTAATAATTATGGGTAGTGGTATTTTTATAATTTTAAGGCAAAAAAAAATTGGAATAATTGAATAATGGAAACACTAAATACGCTTGTTGATTTATTAAAATCAAAAGCAAAAAAAACTACTGAAGATGACGATTTATTAGAATTTGAAAAAGGTAAATACTTTTTTGGAGTTGTCAAAAATGAAAATAAATTTGAAGGAATTACTATTAGCAGAAAATTTGAAGCAAAATATTCAAAAAGAGTTGGCTTTAAGATTATAGATACAATTGATGAATATTCTGAGAAAAATCACGCAAGAATTATGCGATATTTGGAGGATTAAAATAAAAATGCTTTTAGTTATTTTCTCATTCAGTAGTAAATGTGATAAAATTATTTTAAATTAAAAAAAATATGCCTTCATTTGATGTTGTAAGCAGAATTAACTATCAAGAATTTGATAATGCACTTGCTAATTGTTTGAGAGAAATTGGAACTCGTTATGACTTTAAGGGTCTTAACATTTCTATTGAGAGAAAAGACAAAACAATCACAACTCTTGCTCCCGATAATTTAAAACTTAAACAAGTAAATGAGTTGCTACAAACGCATCTTATAAGACGTAAAGTTGATCCAAGAGTGATTAAAATAAAAAGTTCAGAAACTGCAACTGGTGGAACTGTTAGGCAAATTAGCGAATTAAAGGAAGGTATTGATCAAGAAAGTGCTAAAAAAATTATTGCTCAAGTTAAAAGTTTAAAACTTAAAATCCAAGTAAAAATTCAGGGAGAAGAATTACGAGCAGATGGAAAAAAGAGAGATGATTTACAAGAAGCGATTGCTGCTATCAGAACCATTGATATTGGTCAGCCAATGGAATTTGTAAATTTTAGAGACTAGACCTATTTCTTTTAATTAAAGACTTAATTCTTTTACTAAACTTAGGTTTCTTTTTAAAACTACGGTCTTTTGAAGATTTTCCACTGTATTTTTTTGTCATTTTGCCACAGAGTAATATAATAAATTAAATAATAAAATTTTTAAATGAAATTTATAAATATTCTTTTACTAATATTGTCTTTGGTTACGTTACAGGTATCCGCTC
>VERQ01000075.1 GCA_018882565.1 Candidatus Fonsibacter sp.
CCTATTGATAGTCCGCAAATTATTAAAAAATTTTTTAAAAAATGGAATCCTAATATTATTTTTTTTACTGAATCTGAAATATGGCCAAACCAGATTTTTTACGCAAAAAATAATAATATTCCAATAATCCTACTTAACGCAAGAATCTCCAATAAATCATTTATTAAATGGAAATTAATAAAAAACACTATGAATAAAATATTAAATTGTTTTGATTTAATTCTATGTCAAAGCAATGAAAGCGCTGATTATTTTAATTATTTTGGAAATAATAATATCAAAATGCTAGGCAATCTTAAATTTGTAGTATCAGGAGATTTTGAAAATAAAGAAGAAAACTTAAATTTGCAAAAAAGATTAGTATTTATAGCTCTAAGTACTCATCCTACAGAAGAAGAGGTTTGTATAAAAATACATTCGTCTTTAAAATCGCAACATCCTAACCTATTAACAATCATTATACCAAGACACATAAATAGAATTCCCGAAATACAAAAAATAATTATAAATAATAAGCTAAATTTTTTAATTGCAGAATCTCTTGATAATTTTAAAAATAACACCGATATTTTAATAATTAATTCATATGGAAATACTAAAAAAATTCTTAAGTCATCAAAATATGTCTTTATTGGTGGATCTTTAGTAGATCATGGTGGACAAAATCCAATTGAAGTTGCTTATAACAACTCTTTAATTTTTCATGGACCGCATGTACATAACTTCACAGAAATATATAACTTTCTAAATAAAGAAAATATTGCTTATAAGATTAACTCGGAAGCAGAATTAATTAATCAACTAAAAGAAAAAATTAATGATTATCAAAACAAAAATATTAAAGAAAAAATAATTAGAATAGGAGAAGAGATTTTATCATCAACGATAAAAGAATTAGATCAATATATAGTTAATTAATGTAATGTATTTTATTAAACCAAAATTTTGGGATAAAAAAAATAATTCTTTTTTATCTATTTTATTATATCCATTATCAATTATTTATTACCTGATTATTGTAATAAAAAAAAAAATTTCTATCCCTCAAAAATTTAATATTCCTCTAATCTGTGTAGGAAATATCTATATTGGTGGAACCGGCAAAACATCTGCTGCTATAGAAATAATGAAAATTTTAAATCAATCTAAAAAAATCTGTTTTTTAACAAAAGGATATGGAAGGAAAAGCAAGAAAGATATTTATTTAAATGAATTGAACATATCTAATCAAAACACAGTAGACACGGGGGATGAGGCATTACTATTAAATAAATATGGAGATGTTTATATTTCAAATAACAGAACCAAGGCTATAAATACTATTATCAAATTAGGATACGACGCGATTATTTTAGATGATGGCTTTCAAGATCATCTAATATTTAAAAACTTAAATATTCTTTGCTTTGACTCAAAAAATTGGATCGGAAACAATAATTTAATACCGTCGGGACCGCTTAGAGAGCCACTAACATCAATAAAAGAAGCTAATTTCATAATTATTAAAGGAAAAAAAAATCAAATAATTGAAAACGAAATAAAGAAATTAAGTCCAAACATTGAAATTATTTACGCTGAAAATAGAATTGAAAATAACGAAACATTAAAGAACAAAAATTTTATAGCCTTTACTGGCATTGGCGACCCTTATAGCTTTTTCAATACTTTACTAAATAACAATATAAAAATTATAAAACAAATTATCTATCCAGATCATTTTCAATTTACTGAAAAAAATTATAAAGTTTTATTTCAAGAAGCGGAAAATAATAATTGCAACTTGATAACTACAGAAAAAGATTGGGTACGAATTAGTAAACAATTTAAAGATAAGGTTTATTATACTAAACTGAGTACTTTATTAATTGGAAAAGAATCTTTAGAAAAAGAACTTAAAAAATTATTTTAATGAAAATTTTAAAATATTTTCTAGAATTTATCCTAGTTATCTTTTTCTTTTTAGTATTTAAAATCATAGGTCTCAAATTATCTTCTGACTTAGGAGAAATAATAGGAAAATACTTTGGTCCATTATTTAGAAAAAAAATAATAGCTAAAAAAAATATTTTAATAGCATTTCCAGATCTTAACGAAAAAACAATTAATGAAATGATTGATCGTATGTGGAGAAATATAGGAAGAATATTTGGAGAGTATATACATATAAATAAATTTAGTGTTATTGACGAAAAAAAAAATAAGATAGTTTTTGTAAATAAAAATAATGTCGAAATCTTAAAGAAAAATAATAAGCCTATAGTTTTCTTTTCTGGTCATTTTGCAAATTTTGAATTGATGGCAAAATGTTTAAAAGAATTAGGATTTAACATTGGTGCAATTTATAGACCTCTAAACAATATATTTTTAAACCCAATCATGGAGTTTATTAGAAAAAAATATATTTGCCCAATTCAAATAGAAAAGGGTTCAACTGGAACTAAAAAATTAATTAAACATATTGCCGCTAATAATCCTTTGGCATTAATGATTGATCAAAGATTATCATCTAGTATTCGTGTCCCTTTTTTTAATCAGCCAGCAACTACAACTACAACCCCTGCTCAATTAGCACTTAAATATGATGCATTGCTAGTGCCCGTATTTTTAAAAAGATTAAAAAAAACTCATTTTGAATTTTTTATTGAAGAACCTTTGGTAGTAAAAAATACTAATGATTATGAGAAAGATATTTTTAATATCACTAAAATTATGAATAAAAAAATAGAAGAATTTATAAAGATAGATCCTGCTAGCTGGTTATGGTCACATGACAGATGGAAATAAGAATATTATTTAAGAATTAATTCTGGATCAATTTTGGCATCAAACCAATTCACTCCGAAATGCAGGTGAGGCCCAGTAGCTCTCCCTGTTGAACCAACCTTTCCAATTACTTGTCCTTTTTTAATTAATTCGTTTTTTTTTACTAAAATTTCATCTAAATGAGCATAAATTGTCGAAACACCGTGTCCATGATCTAAAATTATACTTCCTCCTGTAAAATAAAAACCTTTCTCAGCAAGAGTTACGTAGCCATCTGCTGGAGACTTAATATCTGTCCCTTTGGGTGCTGCAAAGTCAATGCCTAAGTGCGGTGAG
>VERQ01000021.1 GCA_018882565.1 Candidatus Fonsibacter sp.
TTTAGCTATGACATATTCTTGATCTTCTTTTATTAAATCAAATAATAATGTTTTCTTATCTTCTTCATATATTTGGGTTCCAACTGGAACTCTCAAAATTAAATCTTTTCCTGATAGCCCTCTTTTATTATTTCCAGAACCATTAAATCCATTTTGAGCTTTATGATGTTGTGCGAAACGATAATCAACTAAAGTATTCAAGCCATTTACTGCTTTGACAATTATTGATCCTCCGTTACCGCCATCACCTCCGTAAGGTCCTCCAAATTCAATAAATTTTTCTCTTCGGAAGGCAACACAACCATTTCCTCCGTCTCCGGCCTTAATCATAATTTTAACTTGATCTAAAAATTTCATACAATCATATTATTGATTATTAATAAAAATCTCAGTTTAAAAATAAACTGAGTTTATTGAGGGATTACTGAAATGTAAGTTCTTCCGAGTTTTTTTGTCTCGAATTTTACTACGCCGCTTACTTTAGAAAAAATGGTATGATCTTTTCCCATACCAACATTATCGCCAGGGAACATTTTAGTTCCTCTTTGTCTCATAATAATATTTCCAGCTATTACAGATTGACCACCAAATTTTTTAACGCCAAGTCGCCTTCCAGCGCTATCGCGTCCGTTTTTCGTCGATCCACCAGCTTTTTTTGTTGCCATTTTTTATTATCTATTTTTTAGCAGTTGCTTTAGCTTCAACTTTTTTTTCTGAAGCTTTCTTCTCTACAGTTGTATTTTTAGCTTCAGCTAAAAGTTTTCCACTTTTACCATAAATTTTTAAAATTTTCACTATCGAAACATGCTGTCTGTGCCCACGTTTTCTTCTTGAATTTTGTCTTCTTCTTTTTTTAAAAATAATAACTTTGTCATTTCTTGCTTGTTTTAAAAGTTCAGCTTCTACATATGCTCCATCGATCATTGGAGAGCCTATTTCAGTCGATGTATTGTCCGTTGTTAAAAGAACTTCTTTAAATTCAAAATTTTTACCAGCTTTATCATCAAGCTTTTCAATTCTAATAGTATCATTAGCTGACACTTTATATTGTTTGCCGCCGGTTTTGATTACTGCAAAAGTCATATGTAATTTCTTTTAGGTCTGGGCAATATATATAGCCACCTTAGCTTGTCAAGATTGTGATTATGCCCAAGTGTATTGGTTTTTAGAAGTTATCTTTTAGATCTCTAATCTTCTTGAAAAAATCTACTTCATTTAGATCTTCAAATCCTATTCTTTTTTTAAACTCTAAATCATCAAATTTTAAAAAAATATTTAATCTCATCTCATCGCCTAGATTAGAAGGCACACTAGGTAATTTGTTATTAATATTATTTTTTATATAATTATATTTTTCAATTAACTCAGAATTGTTTTTATCTATTTCCATACAAAATTTTAAATTATTAATAGTATATTCATGCCCACAAAATATTTTTGTTTTAGGCGGCAAGGATCTAATTTTTTTTAAAGAATTTACCATCTCTAAATAAGAACCTTCAAACAATCTTCCGCAACCAAATGAAAATAAAGTATCGCCCGAAAAAACAGATTCTTCATTTTTAAAATAATAAAATATATGACCAGATGTATGACCAGGAACATGTTCTACTAAAACATCAGAACCTTCAAAATTCCAAATCTGTTTGTCATTTAAAAAAATATCAATTCCTGGAATTCTATTTTTATCTTTTTCAAAACCTAATATTTGTGAATTAAATATTTTCTTTAGTTCCAGATTGCCACCTATGTGATCAGCATGGTGATGTGTATTTAAAATATATTTAAGATTTAATTTATTTGTTTTTAGAAAGTTTATAACAGGTTCTGATTCAGATGGATCAACAACACATACATTTTTAGTTTTTTTATTTTCAACGATATAAGCATAATTATCTTTTAGACACGGAATAATGTGAATATCCATAATTAAAAAATAATTAGTTTTTTTTACTAATTAAAAAAACGCCAAACTCGGAATAAAGATTTTTTATTTCCAAATTTAAATTTGAAATCACAGAAGATCTATCCTGAGTCACTGCGATTGATTTTATTATGTTAATTTTGTCAGAATGACATAAGTCAAAAAAATCTTTAATAGTACACATATGCAAATTAGGTGTATCGTGCCATGTATTAGGCAATGTTTTTGTAACTGGCATTCTTCCTTTAAGAAGCAAACTAAATCTAACTTTCCAGTATCCAAAATTTGGAATAGAGACAATTGCATTTTTTCCTATCCTTAAAAGTTCATGCAAAACTTTTCTTGGTTTATAAAAAGCTTGAAGAGTTTGTGTTAGAATTACGTAATCAAAAGATTGATCTGGATAGTTAACTAAATCTTCCTCAGCATCACCTTCCACAACAGAAAGACCTTTGCTTAGGCTTTCTTTAACTTTTTCGTGATCGATTTCAATGCCTCGAGCATCAATTTTTTTTTCTTTTTTTAAGTGCAAAAGAATACTTCCGTCACCACAACCTACATCGAGAACTTTTGAGAATGGTTTTATAAAATCTATTACTATTTTTGACTCTAATTTCATTTAAATTAAAAAACACTTTAAAGTGATTTTTACCTTTTTAGCTGTTTATATGCGCTCGCAATTCGGTAAATCAGCGCAAATGATTTTTATCTTAGGCATAATTTATTGTCAATTTATTCGGTTTTATTGAATGTCTTGTTGTTGTTTTCAAAAATTTTATAAGATTTATTTTTATAAATAGTATCAACCATAATGGCATTGTGTTAATTAAAAAATAAAATCAGCAAATATTTATAAGAATATGGTTCTAAGATTTAAAAATTTTAATAATTTAAAATATGTAGGTGGATTATCTCAGATAAAAAATATTAAAGATCCAATCAAACTTTCTGCCAATGAATCTGCTTTAGGACCCTCAAAAAGAGCTATCGCTGCATTTATTAAAAGTGGTAAAAAATTATCTAGGTATCCAGATGGAAATTCAAACGTTTTAATTCAATCGATATCAAAGAATTTAAAACTTAATCCCAATAATATTGTTATTGGCAATGGTTCTGATGAAATTATTAGCTTAGCTTGCCAATTATTCTTAAAACCAAATGATGAGGTCATTGTTACTGAGTACAGTTTTTTAATGTACAGAATTTATGCAAAAATCCACGGCGGTAAAGTTATCGTGGCGCCTGAGGATGATTTTAAGGCAAATATAGATTCTATATTAGCGAAGGTCACTTCTAAAACTAAAATTGTTTTTTTGGCAAATCCAAACAATCCAACAGGAACATATTTAGATAAAAATGAAATGTTATTACTTAGAAAGAAATTACGCAGTAATATTTTATTAGTAGTTGATGATGCTTATTTTGAATTTGTTGTAAATAAGGATTATGCATCTGGTTTAGATTTATTTAGAAGCCACAGCAATGTTCTTATTACTAGATCTTTCTCTAAAATATACGGTCTTGCTAGTCTAAGACTTGGTTGGGGTTATGGATCAAAAAATATTATTTCTGCAATGAAGCTTATTAAACCTCCTTTTAATGTCAATTCAGCGGCACAAGCGGCTGGAGTAGAGGCTCTTAATGATAAAAATTGGTTAAAAAAGAATATAGATCACAATAGTAAATGGGCTGATATTTTTTTCGAAAATTTTGTAAATTTAGGAATTCTAACAAATGTTCCCGTTGCAAACTTTTTCTTAATGCATTTCGATAATAAAGAAATAACAGCAGATAAAGTTTACGATAAATTTATTAAATCTAAGATTATATTAAGAAAGATGAGGGGCTATGGACTATCCAATTCACTAAGAGTGACTATTGGAAACAATAAAGAAAATAATTTATTTTTAAAAACTCTGAATAAAATTTTTAATGTTTAATAAAGTAACAATAATAGGGTTAGGTTTAATAGGATCTTCAATTGCTAGGGCAATTAAGAAGAATAATTTATGTAAGATTTTAGTTGCTCACGACAAATCTAAAATAGTTTTAAAAAAAACCCTCAAACTTAAGATAACTAATTACATAGAACCAAATCTTAAAAAGAGTGTCGAAAATTCTGATTTAGTAATTATTTGCACTCCACTAGGAACTTACAAGAACATAGTTTCTGTTATTAAAAATTACTTAAAAAAGACATGTATTTTAACTGATGTTGGTTCAGCAAAAATTTTTGTAACTAATACGGTTAATAAATTAATTAATAAAAATACTATATGGATTCCTGCTCATCCAGTCGCAGGGACAGAGGAAAGCGGTCCCGAAGCTGGTTTTGCTGATTTATTTAAAAATAGATGGTGCATCATAACACCGGTAAATAAAAAAAATCCTAGCTCTTTAAAAAAATTAAATAATTTCTGGAAAAAAATTGGAAGTAAAGTTCAACATATGACAGCTGAACATCATGATAAAGTTATGGCAATCACAAGTCATATTCCTCATTTAATCGCTTATAATATTGTAGGAACTGCAGCAAATCTTGAAAAAGATACCAAGTCAGAAGTTATTAAATATAGTGCCAGCGGATTTAGAGACTTTACTAGAATTGCATCTTCAGACCCTACTATGTGGAGAGATATTGCTCTTAATAATCGAAAACAAATTCTTCATATGTTAGAAAAATTTAATTTAGATTTAAGTAATTTAAAACGCGCAATTATAAAAAAAGATGGAAATAAACTATTTAAACTATTTTCTAAGACTAGAAAAATTAGACAGGCTATTGTTAAAGCTGGTCAGGATATTAATAGCCCTAATTTTGGCAGAAAGAATTAATCGTAAATTTCTTTTTCAAGTTTATTCATGAAATCATTCATGTTTAAACCTGGTTCAATTGGCTTTTTAAATTCAATGCAGATTTCTCCAGGAAATCTAAAAAAGCTGTCTCTAGGCCACACATCACCAGTATTTAATTTAACAGGTATGCAAGGAACCTTTGCTTTTTCATAAATTCTTGAAACTCCCTTTTTTAGAGGAACTCTTTCATTATTTTTAATTCTTGTTCCTTGTGGAAAAATAATTAAAGGAGATTTTTCTTTATTAATAGTTTCGGCAGTTTTTTCTAAAAAAACAAGATGATCTTTAGTAACCTTTTCCCTATGTGTTCCTATAAATCCTAATTTTTTTATACACCATCCATAAAATGGAATTTTAAATAATTCTGCTTTAACAATAAAAATAGGAGCATTAAGTACAGCATTAAAAACAAAAGTTTCACAAATCGATTGATGTGCAGAAGCAACAAAAAATTTTCTATCTTTTGGTATATTTTCCAATCCTTTAAATATTATTTTTGTATTGATAATAAACCTTACACAAAAAATAATATAAAACCCCAACATACGTGCTAACCATTGCATAGCTGCTTTTGGCATTACGAGAGTTGGTAAAGCTAATAATGTTGAGAAAAAAGAGCCACAGTAAGTTGCAAAATTAAATACCAGAGATCTTAAAAAGTGCATTTAATTAATCAAAGATTCTAATTTTTGTCTTTGTTTTATTACTTTATATTTATTTTTATTAATTAAAATTTCCGCACAATAAGGTCTTGTATTATAGTTTGAAGCTAAAGATCTTCCGTATGCTCCAATATTATCAATACAAACATAATCTCCCTCATTAAGCTTTTGATATTTATTGTAAGAAATAAATGTATCTGAACTCTCACATACCGGACCAACAAACTCAGTATTTTTTTTTATAGTAGAGCTATTTTTTAATAAAGGGTAAATTTGATGTTTTGCACCATATAGAGCAGGCCTAATTAGATCATTCATTGCGGCATCTATAATTATAAATTTTTTACCTGGCGCATCTTTTAGATAAATAACTTTAGATATCAAAACCCCAGTATTGCCACAAACAGATCTTCCTGGCTCAAATATAATTTCTACGTTATTCGTTTTTTTAAATTTAAGAACAAGATTTGCGTATTGTTTCAGATTAAATTTTTTTTCACTATTTGAATATGGAATACCAGTTCCACCGCCTAGATCGATATATTTTAAATTTATTCCAATTAAATTAATTTTTTTATTAAAGTTTGAAAGTGCATTTAAAACTTTTTTGAAAGGGTTAATGTCCATAATTTGAGAACCAATATGAACGCTAATTGCTTCAAATTTTAGATATTCATAATGATATTGATTATCAAATATTTCGAAACAAGCATTCATTGAAATACCAAATTTATTATCTTTTTTTCCTGTAGATATTTTTTTATTGGTTTTTGCAGAGATATTTGGATTAATTCTAATTCCTACAGAGACAATTTTGTTATTTTTTTTCGCAATTTTATTAATAGCTCTTATTTCAGCCTCCGATTCTGCATTGATTAAGAGAATTTCTTTTTTTATTGCAAAATCTAACTCTTCTTCTGTCTTGCCAACTCCAGAAAAAACTATTTTTTTAGGTGAAATTCCTGCTTTAAGAGCAATTTTTAATTCACCAATTGAAACAACGTCTGCGCCAGAGCCAAGTTTTTTTAATTCAGAAATGAGTTTTAAATTTGAATTTGATTTTACCGAAAAACAAATAATTGGATTAATTTTTTTAAAAGATTTTTTAAAATTGTTAAAATTAAATCTTAGCTGACCTAGAGAATAAAGATAAAATGGAGTTTTAATTCTGGTTGCTACTTTCGATATAGCAGTATTTTCAAAAAATAATTTTTTATTTTTGAATTTTAGAAAATTCATTAAATGATTTTGATATCAATTTTAGTTTCTAAAGATTGTTTTTCAAAATTATTATTAAAAGATTGGTAAACTGGATTATTTTTTACACCACAAGACGATGTTAAAAATAATATTGAGAATACTAATAAAATTCTAATCATTTAAACTCTTTTTGATATTTTTTTATCATTTTATTAACATTAAACGGTGACGTTCCGCCATAAGATTTTTTTGAATTCACTGAATTCTTTAGATCAAACATTTTCAAAACATCTTTTTCTACGCTTTTTTCAACTTTTTTAATGGTTGAAAAATCTAACTCATCAAGTGTTTGATTATTTTTTTCAGCAATATTTACAAGAGTCGCAGATTTTTTGTGTGCGTCTCTAAAAGACATTCCTTTTTTTACTAAATAATCAGCAAAGTCAGTTGCAGTAGTAAAGCCCAATTTTGCAGCGGCTAACATTTTAGTTTTATTTGGTTTCATTCCATCTACCAATTCCGTCGCAAGCTGAATATTTAATAAAAGACTATCGTATGAATCAAAGACACTCTCCTTATCTTCTTGCATGTCTTTAAAGTAGGCAAGAGGCAAGCCTTTCATAGTAGTTAACATAGAAGTTAATTGCCCAAATATTCTTCCAGTTTTCCCTCTGATTAATTCTGCAGAATCAGGATTCTTTTTTTGAGGCATAATTGAAGATCCCGTTAATAAACTATCTTCAAGAGTGATTAAGTTTACAAGATCTGAATTCCAAATAATAATTTCTTCAGCAAGTCTTGATAGATGCACCGAGCATAGAGATGCTATAAATAAGAATTCAATAGCAAAATCTCTATCAGAAACTGAATCAATAGAATTGTCAGTAGGTTTTTTAAATCCAAGTTTTTTTGAAGTAAAGTGTCTATCAATATTATAAGAAGTCCCAGCAAGAGCTGCAGATCCTAAAGGATTTTCATTAATATTTTCTAAAAAGCTTTTAATTCTTTTTTTATCTCTTTTGAACATTTCTACATATGCTAATAGATAATGAGAAAAGAGTACCGGCTGCGCATTTTTAAGATGCGTAAATCCAGGCATAATTACATCAATATTTCTTTTAGCTTTATTTAAAAAACTTTTGATAAGTAGAGTTAAATTTTTATCAATAATGTTTGCAGATTTTTTAACCCAAAGTTTAAAATCTGTTACAACCTGATCATTTCTTGATCTTGCTGTATGTAGATATCCAGCGTGATCTCCAATAATTTCAAATAATCTTTTTTCAACATTAAGATGAATATCTTCATGTTCTTTTTTAAATTCAAATTTATTATTTTGTATTTCTATTTTAATCTTTTTTAATCCAAAAATAATTTTTTTAGCAGATTCACTTTTAATAATTTTCTGCTTTGATAACATTTCGCAATGTGCAATAGACGCATCAATATCTTCATTGAATAATCTTTTATCTATATCAATCGAAGAATTAATTGATTGTAAAAGTTTTGAGGTAGGTTTTTTAACTCTTGTACCCCACACTTTATTTTTATTTCCTTTAGTCATATTTTTAATAATGTATAAAACTAAACTATGTTTTTTTTACGTAATTCCTTTAAATATTTAGTTTATTTAAGTGTTTTATTATTATTTATTACTAATCACTCTTTATCACAACCCATTAAAGATCTTCCATACAAGAACATAGTTGTGCATGAGGTACCAAAAGAAATCATTGGTGAAGAATTTATAGATTTCTCGGGTAAAAAATTAAAATTTAATAAATTTGATCATCAAATAAATTTAATTAATTTTTGGTCTACTTGGTGTGTGCCCTGCAAAGAAGAAATGCCCTCAATTGATAAATTAGTTGATGTTATGGGCAAAGATAAAATAAAAATATTTGCCATTAATCTTGAGAAAATAAATAAGAAAAAGACCGATAAATTTTTTACTGAATTAAAAATTAAGAATTTTTCTACTTATTATGATCCAGAGTATGTTTTAGCTAATAAAATTGGATTAAGAGGCCTGCCAACAACTCTAATTGTAGACCGCAATGGTAAAGAAATAGCAAGAGTCATAGGTTCCATTAACTTTTCTGATGAAAAATTTATTAGTTGGTTAAAAAATCTGTAGGCTTATTTTTTATGAAAATAAAATAAAGTCATTAAAACAACTATAGCAATAAATTGAGCAACAACTCTTAACTGCATTAGTTTGTTACTTTTTCTTTTATCATCAATATTGCTGCCAAGAAAAAATGATTTTAATCCACGTATAAGAATTACGGTAACAACAATCAATGCAACTATTGCAATAATACGACTTAAATCTGACATTAAGAAATAATTATCATAAAATGATTAAAATTATATAAAATAAAATATTAATGAAATTAATCGAAGAAAATATATTTTTAAAGACAACTTCTTTGCCACAAAGCTCTTCTAGGGCAAATTATTTAATAGTATTTTGTCATGGATATGGGGCTGATGGAAAAGATTTAATTAATATTGGAAATTATTGGCAAAGATTTTTACCAGATTTTTATTTTACCTCACCTAATGCACCAAATATTTGCTCAGTAAACCCTGCAGGATTTGAATGGTTTGATCTTATGAGTCATGACGTTAAAAAAATTAATTTAGAATTACAAAATTCAATACTAAAATTAACCGAATTCATTAATGCAAAACTCAAAGAATTAAATTTAGATTATTCAAAGTTATTTCTAGTAGGCTTTAGTCAAGGTACGATGATGTCCTTACATTATGCCTTAACGAATTCTAATAAGGTTGCAGGAGTAGTTGGTTATTCTGGAAAGATTTATGATCCTATTTCTTTAGAACAGAATATTAAATCAAAACCTTTGATTTTTTTAATGCATGGAGATGATGATAGTATTGTTCCGTTAGAAGAAATGATGGAGGCAAAAAATTTTTTATTAAAAAATAAATTTGATTTAAAAACTAAAATTTTTAAAGGTTGTGGCCATTCTATTCCAGTAGAAGGATTAAGTTTAGGTCTAGAATTTATTAACAGTAATAAAAAATAAATATTTTGATTATAAATAAAATTGATATATCAATTAATGTATTAAATGATTATTACAGAATCTAATTCAGTACCCTTGGATAAGTGCCCAGCTCTTGTATTAAACGCAGATTATAGGCCGCTAAGTTATTACCCTTTATCATTATGGTGTTGGCAAGATGCTGTTCGTGATGTTTTTTTAGATAGAGTGACAATAGTTTCAGAATATGATCGCGAAATTAGGAGTCCTTCTTTTTCTATGAAATTACCAAGCGTAATTTCATTAAAGAAATATATAAAACCTTCTGAGTTTCCAAATTTTACAAGATTTAATGTTTTTTTAAGAGATAGATTTTCTTGTCAGTATTGCGGAGATAATAAAAATTTAACCTTTGATCACGTAATACCAAGATCCAGAGGAGGAATTACTTGTTGGGAGAATGTGGTATCTGCTTGTTGTACATGTAATGTAAAAAAGGGAGGCAAACTTCCCCATGTTAGTGGAATGATCCCAAAAACAAAACCAACTAGACCGACAGTAGAAGAATTGCATGATAATGGAAAATTTTTTCCGCCAAATTTTTTACATCAGAGCTGGTTAGATTATTTATATTGGGACGTTAAGCTTGAAAGCTAATATTTTTTTGAAATAGCTATAGCTAATTTAGAACTATTTTTTATTACTGCATCTAAAATAGAATATAAACCATCATTATTAGCACCTAAACTTTCAGCAGTATTTTTATGCTCAAGTTCTTCTTCTCTAAATTTAATAAATTTTTTTTTTAGTTCTTTTTCTTCTTTATATTCTTTAGATAAAATATCTATCTGTTCTCCATAATGACCACCAATAACTTCTTCAACAGCAGAAGTGCATAAAGCAGTAGCTTTTTTTCCAAGTAATGCTGTACCAAAACCGAGAGCTGTACCAAGGACATCCCATAAAGGAAGCAAAGCTGTAGGTCTAACTTTTCTCTCAATAATTTGGTTTTCAAAAAATTCTAAATGTTCTAATTCGTGATCACGCATTTCCTTAATAGTATTTTGTAGTTCTGGATCTTTATTAAAAAGTTGAAGAGCTCTTAATTGTCCCTCATATATTTTTATTGCACCACGTTCGCCAGCGTGATTGACTCTGATCATTTCAGCTATTTGTTCGTTTTTTTTGTCCATGAGAATATTTTATAATATAAAATTGTAAGAATTAAAGACATAATCATATTAATTGAGGCTAAAGATAGACCAAATAATTTAAAGCTTACTTCTTTACACGATGGCGCTAATTTATTTTGTAATTCTTTTAAAAGAACATCTTTAGACATATTTTTACTAATTTCTGTTTTGCAGCTAGATAGCTCGTTAATTAATCCATATTCAATTCCAACGTGGTACGTAGCAATAAAAAAACTTCCTACAGATGTTACAATTATTAAAATCATTAATTGGTCTTTCCAATTATTTTTTAAAAAAAATAAAGCAGAGAGTAGTAAAATTAAATAATAGGGGTAACGCTGATAAATACAAAGAGCACAAGGTTTAACTTTTAAAATATATTCAATAAATAATGCTGACGAAATAATTAAAAAATTGATTGCAAAAATATATATAAAAAATTTATAAATTTTATTTTTCAAGCAATAAAATATTGTGGAAATTTGATATAAAACAAATACATTCCTGCAATTACAATAGCAAAGCTTCCAACCACCCAAATTACAAAAGTTGAAAACTTTTGATCAATCTGTTTTTGAATCTTAGCCCCATATTTTGAAAATAAATAAGCTAATAAGAAATATCTAGCTCCCCTCGTAAATAAAGCTGTAGCAGCAAATAAAGGAAAATTAAAATGAACAAAACCACTAGCAATTGCAAGTAAGTTAAATGGAAGGGGTGTAAATCCAGAGATAAATAATATGAAAGCAAAAGTTATCATTGTGCTTTTTTTGTAAAAAATAGCTAAGAATTTTTTTGGATCGTCTACACCAGAAAGTTCAAATATGTGCACACCCAATTTATGAAACATAAAACTTCCTATAGCATACGCAACAAGAGCTCCTGCAAACGCAGCTGTAGTTGCAATCGCAAAAGTTTCAAACCATCTCTTTGGTTTGGAAATTGACATTGGAATTACAATTGCATCTGAAGGAAAAGGAAAGAATATGTTCTCCAAAAAACACCAAACAGCCAGGACATACTTTGCTAATTTGTGTCCTGCTAGTTTTATAAGTTTGTTTAATAAATTTTTTAACATTAACTTGTCATGTATATTTGAATTTATATAATTAAAAAATGAAATTAAAATTTGATATTAAACAATTTGCAATATCTTTAGTGATTTCGCCAGTAGTTTTTTATTTGGTAGTTGCTATCGCTAAGCTTTTTGGAGCATCCTATAAGATCAATCATGGAGAATCTTTTATTATATGGTTGCTTCTTGCGATTTTAATAAAAATTAGTTTTATTAATAAGAAATAAAATAATATTTGCGGAAGTGATGGAACGGTAGACATGATAGACTCAAAATCTATTGCTCGCAAGAGTGTGAGGGTTCAAATCCCTCCTTCCGCACCAATTAAAAAAAATATTTTACTATAAAAAATATTATCAATAATAAGATTACACTTACTATCGATAAGATGTTTAAATATTTTTCTATAAAATTTTTTATACCTTCACCATATTTCCATATCAAAAAGCTTATTGCTAAAAAACGAATTGCTCTTGATATGAAGCTGCCAACAATAAATATCCAAAAATTAAACTGAACAAATCCACTACCAATAGTTAAAAGTTTGTAAGGAAGAGGAGTAAATGCATAAAAAAATACGATCCAAAACTCCATTTCTTTTGTGATTGAATTTGTGAATGTAATAAAAGATTCTTGATATCCATATAAACTTATGACCCTTGCTCCAATTGTGTCGTAAAAAAAATATCCCAAATAATATCCTAAGGCTCCACCAAGTACTGAAAATACAGTTACAAAAAAACCAATAGCCATTGCTCTATGCCTTTTTACTAATTGGACAGGGATCATTAAAAAAACAATTGGAATTGGAAAAACGCTACTCTCAATAAAACTTATAAAATATAAAAATTTTTCAGATTGTTTTTTTGAGCAGATAGATAAAATTTTATTATATAGAGATCTCATTTTTAAAAATGCTTATATATTTAATTTTATTATTAGCACCTAAAATAACAATTGTAGAATAAATAGATTAAAAAAGTAAAATAATAGTTATGCAAATTTCATCTTATAACAGTTTAAATGAAATATTTTTTTTACAATTTGAAAAATATCAAAATGAAGATCATTTGTTCTTTAATAATTTAAACTTAAAAAAATTTCAGACATATACTTGGGCTGATACAAATAATAATGTTTTAAAGCTTGCAAAATTTTTAAATGAAAAAAAAATTATCAAAGGAGATAGAGTATTATTAGTTTCAGAAAATAGACCTGAATGGTTAATTGCAGATCTTGCAATATTATTAAACTCAGCCATTACGGTTCCAAATTACACTACATACACAGTAAATGATTTTGCATTTACAATAAATGACTGCAAGCCTTCAGGATTAATTGTCTCAAGCCCTCAACTGTTGAAGAATATTTTATTGGCTGCAAGAAAAATTAATTATAATTTTAACTTTATCATTCTCTTAAATGAAACCAACGAAGTTGTTGCAGACAATGTTATTAATTTTTCTACTATTATAGAAAAAAAAATTGATATTGAAGAAACAAAAATCTTTTTTAAAAAAATTAACAAAAGTTTAATAAGAAAAGATCCTGCTTGCATTATTTATACCTCTGGTACACAA
>VERQ01000022.1 GCA_018882565.1 Candidatus Fonsibacter sp.
GCTTCATGCATTCTGTTAAAAATATTCTTCTAATTTCTGATGAACTTAATTCAAATTTATTTAGAGGTTTTCAAATATTTGTTAAACGATCATTATTTTTAACTTTGATAACTTTTTTTATTCTATTAATTAGTTTATTTTTTTTAATAAAATTTGATTTGCTTGAAAACTCGATTGTGAAAATTATTTTTATTGCCTTAGCCTCGTTAACACTCCCACATATAATCTTACATTACATTGCGGAAAATATTAAAAAATCATAAATCTAAAGAGTAAGACTTTATTAGCTATATTCTTAGCTTTGAAACTACATATCTTTTAGTTTACTATTAAATAAACTTAATAATAGTTGGGGAAAAATTGAGTAACAAATACGATAATTTATATAAAGCATCAATTACAAATCCCGAAAAATTTTGGGATGAAGCTGCAAAAGATGTTAAATGGTTTTCACCATATAAAAAAGTTTTAGATAGTTCTAACCCTCCTTTTTATCGTTGGTTTCCCGAAGGAAAAATAAATACCTGTTTTAATGCAATCGATAGGCATGTTGAGGAAGGAAACGGATCTCGAACAGCTATTATTTATGATAGCCCGGTTACATCTAAAAAAATTTCTTTTAGTTACTCTGAAGTAAAAAAAATAGTCTCTAATTTTGCAGGAGCGTTAAAAAATTTTGGAATAAAAAAAGGTGATCGCATCATCATTTATATGCCTATGATTCCTGAAGCAGTTTTTGCTATGCTTGCCTGCGCAAGAATAGGTGCTGTACATTCAGTTGTATTCGGAGGTTTTGCAGCAAATGAACTGGCTGCAAGAATAAATGACTCTGAAGCAAAATTAATTATTTCTGCTTCGTGTGGTTTTGAACCTGGAAGAACAGTTCAGTACAAACCGCTTTTAGATGAAGCAATAAGACTTGCAAACCTAAAACCAAAAAAATGCGTAATATTTCAAAGAGAAAATAATTCTGTTGAATTAGGCGTTAACGATATTAGTTGGCAAGATTTTATAAAAGATGCAAAAGAAATTGATTGTGAACATATGGACGCTAACGATCCTGCCTATATACTTTACACTTCGGGAACAACAGGAGCGCCAAAAGGCATCGTAAGAGATATTGGTGGGCATATCGTAGCTTTAAAGTGGTCTATGAAAAATATTTACAATATTAACCCTGGTGATATTTGGTGGTCAGCAAGTGATATAGGTTGGGTTGTCGGTCACTCTTATATTGTTTATGGTCCATTGTTTCACGGATGCACAACAATATTATACGAAGGAAAGCCTGTCGGAACTCCTGACGCTGGTTCTTTTTGGAGAGTAATATCAGAACATAAAGTTAAATCATTATTTACAGCGCCCACTGCTTTTAGGGCTATAAAAAAAGAAGATCCAGAGGGAAAATTTTTTAAAAGATATGATTTGTCTAAGTTTGAAATATTATTTTTAGCAGGTGAGAGAGCTGATCCAGATACAATTAAATGGGCTGAAAATTTATTAAAGAAACCTGTAATAGATCATTGGTGGCAAACTGAAACTGGGTGGGCAATAAGTGCGAATTGCGCAGGTCTTGGTTTGTTTGAAACTAAATATGGTTCTGCCGGAAAAGCAGTTCCTGGTTATAATATTCAAATTTTAAAACCTGATGGCACACAAGCTAAGTCATCTGAAATGGGCGATGTGGTAGTAAAACTGCCTCTTCCACCAGGAACTTTTCCAACATTATGGAAAGCAGACAAAAGATATAAAGAAAACTACATGGATCCTTACGAGGGTTACTACAAAACTTATGATGCGGGACACATTGATGAGAATGGATATGTATGGATCATGTCTAGAACTGACGACATTATTAACGTTGCAGGACATAGGCTTTCAACTGGTTCGATGGAAGAAATATTATCTGAAAATATAAGTGTTGCAGAATGTGCTGTGCTTGGGATTGCTGACAATTTAAAGGGTCAAATACCTCTTGGTTTGATTGTTTTAAAATCTGGAGTTACAAAAAAACCTGAAGATATTTCAAAAGAATGTATTCAAATGATTAGAAATAAAATTGGACCTGTTGCTGCATTTAAAAATATAGTTGTTGTAAAAAGACTTCCAAAAACAAGATCTGGAAAAATTTTAAGAGGGACTGTTAGTAAAATAGCTGATCAACTTCCATATAAAATGCCAGCCACTATTGATGATCCTATTATTTTAGATGAGATTAAATTATCTTTGATTGAAGCTGGAATAATTAAAAATTAAAATTCTAGAGGTTTTCCAAATTTAGTATCAACTATCTTTTGATCCCACGAAGCAACCTTACCATTAACAATAGTTCCAACCGGAAAACCTTTTATGTTTTTGTTGTTAAATGGTGTCCATCCGCATCTACTTGCAATCCAATCATTTGTAATTTTATAATTTAAATTCATGTCAATAACAGTAAGGTCTGCATAATACCCCTCTTTAATCTCTCCCCTTTTTTTTATATTAAAAATTTTACAAGGATTAATGCTCAGTAATTCAACTAGTCTTTGAAACGTGAGTTTTTTATTATTTACATGATCTAACATAATAGGAAGAATTGTCTGAACGCCTGTCAAGCCTGATGGGCTTTCAGGATATGGTTTTTGTTTTTCTTTTAATGTATGTGGCGCATGATCAGATCCAAGGACATCAATAGTTCCATCTAACAAACGTTTCCATAAAACATCCTGATGATCTTTTGTTCTTATTGGAGGATTCATCTGTGCCAAAGTTCCAAGTTCTTCATAACAATCGGGCGCAAATAAAGTTAAGAACTGGGGTGTCGTTTCAACAGTTACATATTTTTTATTCTTTGCTAAAAAATCTGCCTCTTCTTTGGAAGATACATGTAAAATATGTATTCTTTTGCTATGTTTATTAGCAAAACCAACCACTTTTGTAGTAGAGGTTAATGCAACTTCAGAATCTCTCCATACAGGATGAGTCTTAACGTTCCCCTTTTCGATTAGAACTTTTTTCTTTTGTAATAAATCATCGTCCTCAGAATGAATTGAAACAACTCTTGGACTTATTCTAATAACTTCTTCAATAGCTTCGTCCTTTTTTACAAGCAATGTTCCAGTTGATGACCCTATAAACATTTTGATTCCGCAGCATCCTATTAGATTTGTAGTTTGCTTTATAAACTCAAAATTATTTTCTGTTGCTCCAAAATAAAACGCGTAATTGCAATACATTCTATTTTTTGCTCGATCTAATTTATCTTGAAATCTTTCAAAATTATCAGTGGCTGGATTGGTGTTGGGCATTTCAAAGACAGAGGTAATGCCTCCTAAAATTGCAGCCTTACTGCCGCTTTCTAAATCTTCTTTGTCTGGATTGCCTGGTTCTCTAAAATGAACCTGTGTATCTATCGCACCTGGAATAATTGTAAGACCCTTCGCATCAAGAACTTTATCTGCATTTTCGTTGATTAGGCCTATTTTAATAATTCGATTATCTTTGATACCAATGTCAGTTTGAGCGAGATTGTTATTTATAAAACAATTACCGTTTTTTATTATTAAATCATATATATTGGACATCTAAAATTGAATACACCAAAGTAGATAAACGTACAATAATGGAAACGGATAAAGCTTATATAACTTTAAAAGGTTTTATTAGTGTTAAGGGTGAGGATAGTATTGATTTTATTCAAAATATTATTTCAAATGATATTAAAAAAGTCACAGATAATAACTGCATATTTGCCGCACTATTAACTCCCCAAGGAAAATTCTTATTTGAATTTATTATTTTAAAAACAAAAAATATATTTTTAATTGAATGTAATAACGAATTACTAAAAGATTTGTTTAATAAACTCTATAACTATAAATTAAGATCCAAAGTAGAAATTAAAATTGAAAATGATTTAATAGGTATTGATATACCTTTTGTAAAATTTAAAAATCTTAACGTTAATAAATTAAATCTAATTAATTATAAAAATTACCTAATTTTTGAAGACCCGAAAATAAAAAATACTTTGGCAAGAGCGATTGTAGAAAAATCTAAGATTAGAGAATTTTTAAACGACTTAAATATTGAGTTATCTGATGAAAAATATTTATTAGAAAAAAAACTATTTAATCTGGGAATTCCATCTAAAGACATACAAAAACTGCAAAATCAATTATTCTCTCTAGAGGCTAACTTTCTTGAATTAAATGGTATAGATCAAAAAAAAGGATGTTACATTGGTCAGGAAAATACTGCTCGGATGTATTTAAAAAATAAGGTCAATAAAAGATTATTCGCAATCCAAACCATAAGCGGAAAAGTTAAAGAAGGACAAAAAATTACTTTAAATAATGAAGAGATTGGAAAAGTTTTAATAGACGACTCATTTCCTTTTGCATTAATTAAAATTAATAAAGATAATAAAAATTTAGTTACTGATAATGAATTAAAAACAGAGACTGCGACTATAAAAATTAATATCCCAAACTGGATGGTTATCTAGGTAAATAGTGATGTTTTTACTAATTTAAATATTAATTTTACTATAATATCTTAGTCAATTATCATTTATAAATTAAAAAAATTTATGAGCTCTCAATTAGAATTTACAAAAGAAATCGAAAGAAATACCGCAAATATTTATCAAAAAATAAAATCTGTTATACCAGCATTAGAATGGCCTCTACACGCTCCCTATATTTATAAAATTAATGAACTTAAAAAAAAGAAAAACGCGGTAATTTTAGCGCATAACTATCAAACTCCTGAAATTTACCATGGCGTAGCAGATATTATTGGTGACTCTTTAACTTTAGCGATTGAAGCTGGAAAAACTAAAGCGGATATCATTATTATGGCAGGTGTTCACTTTATGGCTGAGACTGCAAAAATAATGTCTCCTAATAAAAAAGTTCTTATTCCAGATATGAATGCAGGATGCTCGCTTGCTGAATCTATTACCGCAGAAGATGTTAGAAAATTGAAAAAACAATATCCAGGCGTTCCTGTGGTTACTTATGTTAACACGTCTGCTGAAGTTAAGGCTGAAACAGATGTCTGCTGCACTTCAGCTAATGGTGTAAAAGTTGTTGAATCTTTGGGTGTAAAAGAAGTTATTTTTTTGCCTGATATCTATCTTGCAAAATATGTTGCCACGCAGACTAAAGTTAAAATTATTCCTTGGCATGGAACTTGTATGGTTCACGAGCAATTTACGGCTGAAGAACTAAATCAACTTAGAAAGAGTTATCCTGATTTAGTTATCGTTTCTCATCCTGAGTGTCCTCCTGATGTGATTAAAGCCTCTGATTTTACTGGTTCAACTTCTGGAATGATTCAATATGTTAAAAATAACAAACCTAAAAATGTATTTTTAGTTACTGAGTGTTCAATGAGTGACAATGTTCAGGTGGAAAATCCTGAAACTAATTTTGTTAGACCGTGTAATTTATGTCCTCATATGAAAAGAATACAATTAACAAAAATCTACGATTGCTTAATGAATGAAACAAATGAAGTTTTAATCGATAAATCTATTATAGATAAAGCAAGACTTCCTATTGAGCGTATGATTAAAGTTGGTCGCCAATCTAGTCTTGCCTAATGGAAAGTTTACACACTACTGATGTTATTGTTGTTGGGTCTGGAATTTCCGGATTAATGACTGCAATCTGTCTTTGCCCAAGAAAAGTTACTTTAATTTCTAAAAAAAAATTAGGTGAAGCTTCATCAAGTGCTTGGGCGCAAGGAGGAATTGCTGCAGCAGTTGGTAAAGACGATAGTCCAAAAATTCACTTTGAGGACACTATTAAAGCAAGCTCAGGATTAAGTGATGAAAAAATTGTTAAAATTATAACTGAAGAAGCGGCTTCTATTATAAAATTTCTAGAGGAGAAAGGCGTTAATTTTGACAAAGATCACCTTAAAAATTTTTTAATGTCCCAAGAAGCTGCACATAGCAGACGTAGAGTATTAAAAGTTAATGGCGATAGCTCAGGAAGAGAAATTATAAAAACTTTAATAAGCAACATTCAAAAGTTAGAAAATATTACTATTCTAGAAGATGTAACCGTTGATGAAATTATCACTGAAAATAATAAGGTTATTGGTTTAATTGGTCGCCATATTGGAAAGAATATAGTTGATAATTTTACATTTTTTAAAGCACCTAATGTTGTTCTTGCCACAGGAGGGCTTGGTAGTATTTACGAACATACGACAAACCCGAGAGATATATATGGCGAAGGTATTGCAATGGCAGCACGAGCTGGAGCTGTTCTTTCTGATATGGAGTTTGTTCAATTTCACCCAACAGGAATGGACGTTGGGCTTGATCCAACGCCTTTGTTAACTGAAGCTCTTAGAGGAGATGGCGCTAAACTAGTTGATGAAAATGATAATCAATTTATGAAATCAATTCATCCAAGTGCAGATCTTGCTCCCCGTGATATCGTTGCTCGTGAATTACAAAGATTAAAAGATCTTGGACATTCAACTTTCTTAGATTGTAGAAAATTCTCAAACGAACAATTAGAAACAATGTTTCCAAGTGCCTATAATTTTTTAAAGAAAGCTAATATAGATTTTACTAAAGAAAAAATACCTGTAACCCCTGCTGCTCATTATCACATGGGAGGTGTATTCGTTGATGAAAATGGAAAATCATCTATTAAAGGTCTTTGGGCTTGTGGTGAGGTCTCTTCAACCGGTGCGCATGGAGCAAATAGACTTGCTTCAAATTCTTTGCTGGAAGCTTTTGTTTTTGGAAAAAGAATAGCAACTTCAATTAATTCTGAAGTGATTAATAATATCGAAGATAAAAACATTAATTTTCAAAGATATTTACCAAAAGAGAAGACATCATCAAGAATTAGAGCAAAAAAATATATTTGGCAGCTTAGAAATATCATGAGCGATTTGGTTGGTGTTTATAGAAATGAACAAAAACTTAGAAAAGCCTTTATTGAAATTGACAGAATAGAAAGAGAAGCAAAGGATTTATCAGCTAAACTTAAGGATATGATTTTAGTATCGAGATTAATCACTTATTCAGCCTACTTGAGAAAAGAAAGAAGAGGAGCTCATTTTAGAAGTGACTATCCAAAATCAAATGAAAAATTTTTATTTAGAAAACAAATTACATTGAAAGAAATGGAAGAATTTTTAAATAAAAAGGAATACATAGAAAAAGTTGCTTAAGAAATGTCAAAATCAAAACTCATCACTAGCGGATATATAAAAAGCATTGTTGGCGCTTCTTTATTTGAAGATCAGGCTCAAAAAGACATTACAACTGATCTTTTGGTAAACAAAAATTCTATTACTTCAGCAAAAATTGTCGCAAATGAAGATGGGATTATTGGTGGATTAGACTTTGCAGATGAAGCTTTTAAACAAATTGATAAAAAAACAAAATTTAAGAAAAAAGTTCAAGAAGGATCTTCTATAAAAAAAGGCGATGTTATTGCAGAGATTAAAGGACTAACTGGTTCTATTTTAAAATCAGAAAGAACAGCAATTAATTTTTTAGGTCTAATATCAGGCATTGCAACAAAAACTCATTATTACGTTAACCTAGTTAAAGAGTATAAAACAAAAATTTGTTGTACCAGAAAGACTTTACCAACGCTTAGAGCTATTCAAAAATACGCTGTAACTCTTGGTGGTGGTACGAATAATAGATTTAATTTATTTGATGAAATTTTTATAAAAGACAATCATATTTCAGCATCGCAAAATATATATGATCTTGTACAAAATGCTTTGAGATTAAACAGAAGTGGAAAAATTATAACAGTAGAAGTAGACACTCTAAGTCAATTAGAGACTATTCAAACACTTAATTTTAACAGATTATTATTAGACAATATGAAGCCAGATGAAATTAAAAAAGCTTTAAGTATGGTTGGCAACAAATATGAAACTGAAGCATCTGGTAACATTAACGATAAAAATATTCTTGATTATGCTAAAACCGGTGTAAATAGAGTTTCAATTGGAAGACTTACTCATAGCCCTCAAAATCTAGATATTTCTCTAAACTTTAATTAAATTTAATTTTAGCAACTAAAATTAAAAACGCTAAAAATAAAGTTACAATGTTTGCAAATATTATAGGTAAATTATTAGTCAAAACTCCGTAGACTAACCAACTGGCAACTCCAGTTGTAAATATTAGAAACATCCATAATGAAATATCTTTAGTGCTTTTGGTTTTCCAAACTTTATAAGCCTGGGGCACGAAAGCAACTGTTGTGCAAAAGCCAGAAAAAAAACCGATATAAGTTATGTATTTTTCCATCAGTTAATTAAACTGAAGTCTTTTTTATAAACAGAACTTTGGACTTTAAACAAATTAAGTAAAGTATGAGGAAGATAATCATGATTTAACTGTTTATTAGCCATACTTTTAATCTTAGACGAATTAATATTTTGGTTTTTAATTATTTGATCTGAAAGCCATAAAACCATTGCAAAATCAGTTTGTTCTTTTGGTGCAATTTTTTTTGGAAGACCATGCAAATAAATACCATTTTCCCCCAATGACTCTCCATGATCTGAGGCATAGAACATGAATGTATTGTATTCTTTCTTTTCTTTTAAAATATCTATCAACTTTGCAAGGAAGTAATCTGTATAAACAATTGTGTTGTCATAAGCATTATTTAGCTCATCTTTGCTACAGTTTTGCGGAGTATCGTTGTTGCAGAATGGTTTAAATTTTGCAAATTTTTCAGGAAATCTTTTGTAATATCTAGGACCGTGCGATCCCATTGTATGTAAAACAATTAAAACATCTTCTTTATTATTTTTTAAAATTTGACTCGTTATATCTAATAACTTTTCATCTAAAATAGTGTTTTTATCTTCTCCGCCAGAACCTTTAATAATGTCAAGCGTCTCAATTCTTTTGCAAACATTCTTACAACTTGAATTATTATTTACCCAAATTGTTTTAACTCCAGCGAAAGACAAAACATCAAGGACATTGCTCTGATTTTTTGCTTTTGATTGAGTGTAGTTTTTTTCTCCATTTAAAAAAAACATACATGGAACTGAATATGCAGTAGCAGTTCCGCAAGATATTGTATTCTTGAAACTAAAGACTCCTTTACTTTTTAAATAAGGGTTAGTTTCTTTTTGATATCCATTTAATGAGAATCTATCTGATCTAGCTGTCTCTCCAACAACCATAATACCAATTGTTTTTTTATTATTTTTTATTATTTTTGCATCCTCTCCTAATTTTGTAAATTTACTCTCACCTTGTAAAGATAATCTGGCCAATCGATAAGTAGACATTAAGGTATATAAAGGCGTGATATGCTGATTAAGAGTATTGTTTTGTCTTGTAATAAAACTTACCTGTTTAAAGTTTGCAAAAGTTATAACTGCAACAATTAAAAATGCAGTTACAATTAAGGATAATCTTATAAGGAAATCCTTTTTAAAGGACCCATATTCAATCTCTATAAAATAAATAATGACACTTGGAATAATGCCAAGAAAAAAAATATGAATAAAAAAACCAACAGACATTAAATCCATAGCTTCTTTAACATCTGTTTGAAGAGTATTAATGATCATCTGTTCATCAACTGTCACTCCAAATTGCTGATTATAAAAACTTAAAATTGCTGAAAGGATAATTAGAAAAATTGTTAATGGCTTAAGAACGTACTTTTGCCCAAAAATTAGCAATAAAATGGAAATTACTGCAATTATTGCAATAATAATTGCAAAAAAGAAATAAATGGATGGAAAACTAGAAAATCCAATTTTTCCATATAGAATTTTTAAAAACTTTAGATTGTATACAAAGGTAATAAATAGCGAGGTAAGTAATATAAAATAATAAAATTTAATTTTCTTTCTTAAAAAAGACATTTAAATATTTTTTTTAATTAAAAGATTCTTTATTTTTATATTTGTTTCTATTGCCTGCATTAAAATTTCTATTTTTGAAATCTTTAGATTTTTTACTAAAAAATTTTGGCTTTTCTCTGTCGCTTTTTCTTCTATAATCTTTTTCAACTCCCTCTCTTGGTTTATTCTCTTTAAAACCTTCGATATTTCTAGGCTTAAATCCCTCTGAATGTGCGCTGCCTCTAAATTTATCTGTAGATTTGTATTCTCTAGATCTTTCTGCTGGCTTATTTGCTCTAAAACCTTCTGAGGATCTGCTACGACCAAAACTTGGTTTACCTCCCCTATTTCTATCTCTTCCTCCACCTCTTCTTTTATTTTTATAATCTCTTTGAAATCCACCGCTTCCACTTCTGCCTTTAGAAAAATTTTCTTTCTTTTTAGTTGGGTCTAACAATCTCTCAATGGCATTCCATTTTTCTCTGTCACTATTAGTAATAAAAGATAATGACGAGCCTTCAGCTCCTGCTCTAGCAGTTCTGCCCATACGGTGAATATAATCTTCAGCAACCTGTGGAAGATCGTAATTTATAACATGCTCAATATGAGGAACGTCAAGACCTCTTGCGGCAATATCTGTTGCTACAAGTATAGTAAACTTCTTATTTCTAAAAGCACTCATCACAGTAGTTCTTTTACTTTGTCTTAGATTACCATGTAGCGCATCTGCCTTGAATTTTTCTTTACAAAGCTTAGCGGCTAAATTTTTTGAATTATGTTTTGTTTTAACAAATACTAAAATTGAGCCAGTTCTTTGCTGTAATTGTTTAATTAATTCAGGATATTTTTGTTCTTGTTGCATATGAATGACTTCTTGTTTAATTTTAATTGATGGCACATTTGTTGCCCCCATAGAAACTCTTTCAGGATTTTTTAAATATTTAGCTGACATTCTAACAATTTCTTCAGGTAGAGTTGCTGAAAACATTAATGTTTGTTTTTTTGCTGGCAGGTGTTTTAATATTCTATCAATTTGAATTCCAAAACCCATATCAAGCATTCGATCTGTTTCATCTAAAACTAAAAAACCTGTATCTGATAATTTTAATGACTTTCTATCTAAGTGATCATTAATTCTACCTGGAGTTCCTACAATTATTCTTGGACGTGATTTAAGTTGTCCTAACTGCTTATGCATCGACTCTCCTCCAATTAAACATGCTGCTTTGATTGGATTATTTCTTCCAAGCAATTGAATAATTACTGCTATCACTTGGTTTGCAAGTTCACGAGTTGGAGTTAATATTAATGCTGAACCTTGTTTTGATCTGCTTAACAGTTCAACTAATGGAATGCTAAAGGCAGCTGTTTTTCCAGTTCCAGTTTGTGCTGAACCTAAAATATCACGCCCTTCCAGAGCAAGTGGTATAGAGCTTATTTGAATAGGAGTAGGCACTGTAAAGTTCATTCGCGCTAATGAATTTTTTAAGTTTTGCGAAAGGCTAAAGCCTTCAAAGTTAATCATTAAAGTATGGGGAAAGTTGTAAGTAAAAATTAATAAAATTATTTAATAATAAAATACAACCTTTATCAGTTAACAAGCTTATTTAAAGCTTTATTGAAGAAAAATTTGGCTTTGTTTCACAAAATTTGATTAAGAAGCCTTTTTGTCATGTTCTAGATACTTAACTTTATCAGTATCTGATCTTTTAACTTTGTCTTTTTTAATTTTTTGAATATGTCCAAATATATCAGCACCATTTAAAACACTTAAATTAGTAAAAAAATGAATATCTCCTCTTACAACGCCATTTTCTCCAACGTGAATAATTTCAGATTCTACATTTCCAACCAAATGACCCAAAATCTCAATTTTTTCAGCTTGGACTTGACCTTTAACACTTCCTGTTTCTAATATTCTTAATATTTTTGCTTTGATATTCCCTTTTACTTTTCCGGCAATTTCAATTTCACCTTTACAATCTATTTCTCCCTCAAAACGCAATGTTTCTCCTAAATGCGAAAATCCATCTATTTGATTTTGTAATTTTTTATCTAATTTAAAAAACATTATTAATCTTTATTGTTGTTCGTTATTTTTTTTCTTGTTGAGGCCGCAATTTCCAATTGGGCACCTTCATCTACAACTAAATTTCTATGGAATAATTTTCCTCTAACTTTAGCACTGTTATTTAAATGAATTTTATCTGATGAAAGGTCTCCGGTTACCTGACCACCAACTTCAATATTATGATCTGCTGATATATTGCCTGTAACATTCCCATTTTCTTTAATAATAACTTCTTCAGCTTTTATATCGCCTAATAGCATTCCATCTAAAGTGATGCTGCTATTTTCACTAATATTACCTTGTAGTTTTGTATCTCTTAAAATTACTGATGGCATAAATTATAAAATCCGATTAAATAATGAATACAAGAGTTTAGCAAGCATTTATTAATGCTACAATTCTTAGAAAATTTAAACAAAAGTATTATGAAAAAATTTGAAATTTTATTAGAAAAAACAATATTTGCATCACGCTGGATACTTGCTCCGTTTTATTTGGGTTTATCTTTAAGTTTATTGGTTCTGCTTTATGAGTTTGGTAGAGAAATAGTTCATTTTTTCACAATTATTCATGAAACGGATATTGCAGGCGTTTTACTTTTTATTCTAAGTCTTGTTGACATTTCGCTTGCTGCAAATTTATTAATTATTGTTATTTTTTCAGGTTACGAAAATTTCGTATCTAAAATTCATATTAAAGACCATGAGGACAAACCTGAATGGATGGGTCATGTAGATTTTACAGATTTAAAAATTAAACTAATTTCATCAATTGTTGCTATTTCAGGAATTCATTTGCTAAAAATATTTATGAATTTAGATAAATATTCAAAAGATATGATTATTTTATATGTTGTCGTACACCTAACTTTCGTTGTTAGTGGAGTGCTTCTAGCAATGATGGACTACATCATGAACAGAAGTGTTAGCAAACATTCCAAAATAAAAAAATAAATTTTATATTATTTAAATACATAAGTTGTGATTATAAAAAATTTTATAAGATATTCCTTAAAAATTTTTTATATAATTCTTATAAGTATATTTTTATTTCTAATTATTGATTTTTTTTTTGGAAGAATATTAATTGATAAATATATAGATCAAATAAAAGATAATCCTTACTATCTAAAAAAACAAAGAATACGCCATAGTTTCTATCATCATACTTTGGCTCCACAGATAGATTACAGAAAAACTGGATGGGGACCGACTACTTATCGATTATGTACAAATATTCATGGTTTTAAATCAAAGTGTGGAACTTTAGGTAGTGATCACTATGACATTGGGTTTATAGGAGATTCATTTACTGAAGGTTTGGGCGTAAGGCATGAACAAACATTTGTTGGAATTATCGAAGATAAAAAAAAATTATCAGTAGCCAACATGGGAGTAAGCTCATACT
>VERQ01000023.1 GCA_018882565.1 Candidatus Fonsibacter sp.
AACGACAGTGGCTCATTATTAGTATTTGAAAACTTTGTTTTTTTTAGCGATGAGAAAGGAAAAATTTATAAATTTGACATAAATAGTCAGAAAGTTATTTGTGAACTTAAAATATATGAAAGTTCTTACAATGATTATCCCAAAAATATTGCATTATTTCTGAACGGCGAAGTTTTATTCGCGGCTGATAATTTAGGATTCGTCTATTCAATTGATACTCTGTCAGGAAAGACTATTTGGCAACAAAACTACGGTATTCCATTCTCATCACATCTGAACTTTCATAAAGGGATTTTGTATGTTGTTAATCAGAATAGTCGTCTTTATGCTTTCAATCCATCAGATGGACAAAAAATATGGAGCTTTGAATCTTTATCTGGACTAATAAAACCATCAAGATCTAGTAATATTTCGTTACATGAAAATAAATTGTTATTTTCCAATGATGTTGGCGATATTACAGCAATTGATTTAGATCAACAGGTCATTACTTGGACGAAAAACATTTTATCTCAAAACAGCATTTCTAATAATTTAGTCTTTAAAATTTCTAATATTTTAATTGATAAAAAAGATGTTTTTGTTTCTTCTAATAGTGGAGATTTATTTAGTTTGAACATTGAAACAGGTGAAACAAAATGGTCTCAAAAATTATCGTCTATTCAAAACCATATTAGCACAGATAAATATTTATTTGTTTTAACAGAAAATGGATTTGTTATTGCTTTTAATAAAGCAAATGGAAATATTTTATGGTCCTTAAACCTGAATAAGTTCGCAAAAAATAATAAAATTACTGTAGACTACTATGGATTACTTCTAGGTTCGAATAATTTGTATGTAACATCATCTGTTGGAGATATTTACAAAATATCAGCCAATGATGGAAAGTATATTTCTCATAAAAAAATTAATAATGACCTATCAAGAGCGCCAATTATTGTTGATAACAAAATGTTAATTCTTAATCGCTCCTCAGAATTAATAATAATTAATTAATGGATAAAATATCATCAGGAGTTATTACTCTTGCAATAGTAGGAAAGCCTAATGTGGGTAAATCTACTTTTTTTAATAAAGTTTTAAATAAAGATTTATCACCTGTCAGTGAAATACCTGGCACAACAAAAGATCTTTTTATAGATAACGTCTCTTATAAAAATAGAACTTTTAAATTAATTGATTCCGGTGGATTAAAAAGAAAGGGCAAATCGAAATCAGATGAACAGCAGTATATTACAAAAGAAAGTTTGAAGGCAATTTACCTTGCAGATGTTGTTTTGTTTATGATTGAGGCTGATAAAGAATTTACAAAAACTGATAAGCAAATTTGCAGATTAGTATTAGATAAAGGTAAAGGTTTAATTTTTGTCATTAACAAAATTGATTTGGTTGGAGAATTAAAAAAAATTAAAAATGAATATATATATTATATAAAAAATTTATTTTCTGATGCCTTGTTAGCAGAACCATTTAGTATTTGTTCTTTAAAATTAGAATCTCCAAAAAAAATATTTGATGAAGTAATTAGTATACATTCTCGTTTAAGAAAAAATTATGACAATAAAGATTTAAATCAAGCTTTACAGGAGGCAATAAATAAGAATAAAATACCTGTATATTCAAGATTTCGTCCAAAAATAAAATACATTAAACAAGTTAGCACTAGACCAATTATTTTTAAAATTTTTGGAAACCAAGCAAATAAACTTTCATTAGATTATCAAAAATATTTAGCAAAAAGTTTAAGTAAAAAATTTAATATTAAAGGTTTTAAAATTTTTTTAAGATTTGTTAGTGCGGAAAACCCTTTTAAATCTAAAAAATATTAAACTATCTAATATTACTTAGCAGAGACAATTGATTGTCTTTTACACTTCTATTCGATTGATCAAGAGGAGGTATAGGATAATCTCCTGTAAAGTAATGATCTGTAAATTCAGGACTTGTATTATTACGTTTTTGATATCCCATTGCTTTGTATATTCCATCTATTGATAAGAATTTTAAAGTTTTAACGCCTATATATTTAGTCATTTCATCTAACGACATATTAGAAGCTAAAAGCTGATCTTTATCTGGTGTGTCAATTCCATAGTAGTCTGGATACATGATAGGAGGGCAAGATATTCTCATATGAACTTCTTTTGCCCCGGCATCATACATCATCTGAACTATTTTTTTAGATGTAGTTCCTCTTACTATTGAATCGTCTATTAAAATTATTCTTTTATTTTTAACCAATGATGAGTTCGGATTATGTTTTAATTTAACACCTAATTGTCTAATTTGCTGAGTAGGCTCAATAAAAGTTCTTCCTACATAATGATTCCTTATCAATCCTAATTCAAAAGGAATTTTAGATTCTCTTGAATAACCTATTGCAGCAGGGACTCCAGAATCAGGAACTGCAGAAACTATATCGGCATCTACATGTGATTCTTTTGCTAATTGTTCACCAAAATTTTTTCTAAATTCATAAACACTTTTTCCAGACATTAAACTATCAGGTCTTGCAAAGTATATATATTCGAATATGCAAGGACGTGCTTTCATTTTAGGGAATGGTTTAATACTTTCCACTCCATCATTTGTAATAATTACAATTTCTCCATTTTCGATTTCACGAATAAAAGTAGCCCCAATAATATCTAACGCACATGTCTCAGAGGCAAGTACATATGATTTTTTTAATTTACCAAGTACCAAAGGTCTTATTCCATAAGGATCTCTTACACCGATTAATTTTTTATTTGTTAGCATAACAAGGGCATATCCA
This sequence comes from Candidatus Fonsibacter sp., assembly GCA_018882565.1. Classification (GTDB taxonomy): domain Bacteria; phylum Pseudomonadota; class Alphaproteobacteria; order Pelagibacterales; family Pelagibacteraceae; genus Fontibacterium; species Fontibacterium medardense. The sequence goes on from VERQ01000023.1 coordinate 2,780, forward strand.
CCTTGTATTTGAAATAAAGAATCTATTATTTTATCGATAGTTTTTAATCTTTTTGAGCGAGCTATTAATTGAACTATTGTTTCCGTATCAGATGTAGTTTGAAATATAGCTCCATCTTTAATCATCTTTTCTCTTAACACTATTGAATTAGTAAGGTTACCATTGTGAGCGATACTTATCCCACCAGTATATAAGTCTGCAAAGAAGGGCTGAATATTTCTTAAAACAGGCGCTCCAGTTGTAGAATAACGATTGTGACCTATTGCAAAATTTCCTGGAAGCTTTTCTATAGTGGTTTCTTTTGTGAAGTTGTCACCAACCAAACCTAATCTTCTTTCAGAAAAATAATTTTTACCATCATATGAAACGATACCACAAGATTCTTGACCTCGATGTTGTAAAGAATGTAATCCTAAAGCAGTTAAGGCAGATGCATCAACATGATCAAAAATTCCAAAAACACCACACTCTTCTTTTAATTTGTCAGCGTTTAGATCTAGCAACATAAAACTATTTTTTTAATTTCTTTTTTGTTTCATCAATGTATTCATCACTAAATAGAATTTTTTCGTCAAATAATTTTCGTCCGTACTCGATAGCATTGTAAGAAGAGCCGTTTTTAAGATAGGCAGGCCACTTATCATATAGGTAAATATAATTAGATAGACTCAGTATTATAACACAATAAAAGTACCCCGTAATCCCCCCAAAAATAAAACCAAATAATTTATCAATTCCTCCTAAACCACCCCATTTTAAAGATTTTCCCATAGCCTTTCCCAAGACTATAATTAAGAACAGACTTAATAAAAACACAGTTACACCAGCAACAGTTCTGGCTGTTGACTCATTTTCAATTATTTTACTAACATAAGGAAGGGCATATGGAATTGAAAATTTTGCTATCACAAAAGCAATGATCCATTTTAAAAAATAAATCAGACTTAGTACAAATCCTTTTTTAAGTGAAGATATTAAGTTATAGAGAATTATTATAGCTACAATGATATCGAATATATTTATTTTATTTGACTGAAAAAAATTGATAAAATTATCCATTCTTAAATGGTTTTATAATTGCAATCAATTGTGGCATTAAGGTCAATACAAGAGTCATTGCTGTTAACATAGCCAAACCAGTAAAAATTCCAAAATAAATTGAAGGAATAAAATTAGAAAATATTAATATTGAAAATCCAAACACAATAGTTAGTGAAGCGTTAACTATCGCTTTACCAACCGATTTATGACAGATTTCAATAGTTTTTTTATAATTTTTGTTAATCTTAAATTCTTCTCTAAAGCGGTAAATATAGTGAATGCTATTATCAATAGCTATTCCAACAGTAATAGATGCAATTGTTATTGTCATCATGTCCAAAGGAATATTAAACAGCCCTAAACTTCCCAAAATAAATAAAGCCGCCGTAAAATTTGGAATGGCAGCCACAATAGACCAAGACAATGATTTGAATAATATTAATAGTAAAATAAAAATTCCTGCAAAAGTTATTCCTAAAGTTTTAATTTGTGAATCAAATAAACTTTGTAATAAATTATTAAATATTACCAATATCCCTGTAATTTTAAATTCATCTTTGTTGAGTTTTAATTTTTCTTCTAAGTCTTTTTGAATTTTTATTAAAAGTTCTTTTCTATTAAGATTAGGGTTAGAATCTATTATTCTTAGAGAAATTCTTGCTTCATTATTATCAATTGAAACATAAGGTGTTACTATGCTCCTTTTGATATCTTCCGGTAATTTACTGTATAAAATTGCCATTTCTAGGGGTCCTAATTTTTTATTATCATTAATCTTTTCACCCAATTGTAAAACCGAATAAAAAGATAAGACTTTTCCTATCTCAGGCAAAGTTTCTAAATATTGATGAACATTAACAATGTTATTCACTCTAAAATTAGTAAACCAATAACTATCTTTGTACTCATTTGAGTCAGAGCCTTGAAAAAAATCATCATCATTTTTATTGTTTTTGGTGTCGGAGTCTTTAAACTTTAAAATAATTTCCAAAGGAGTGGTTCCTCCTAATTTTTCATCAATTAACTTCATACCTTGATAAATTTCAGTTTTTTTATCAAAGTAGTTAATAAAACTATTTTCTACCTTCAGTCTTGTCATTCCATAAATACTCAAAATTAAAATAATGGTGGAGAAGGCTAGGACTAATAACTTTTGATTTAAAGCTATGGAGGCAAATATCTCTGCTAATTTTGAGTCTTTACTTTCATGAATGGGCGTTGCTTTTGGTTTAAATTTGATGATCAAATATGGAAGTAATATCATTGATACAAATAGTGAAATGAATAATCCAAGAGTCATCATCCATCCAAAATCTATAACTGGTTTAATGTCACAAAAAATAAATGACAAGAATGCCAACGCTGTGGTTAAAACTGCATATAATATTGGGGTAAAAATTTTTGTTGTCGTCAGATAAGCAAGATAATTTTCTTTCTTTTTAGGAAACTCAGCTTGCAGCTGTTTGTATCTTTCTACGTAGTGAATGTTTATTTCCATTGTAAGAATAAGCATTAGTGAAATAAAATTAGAAGATATTACTGTTACTTTCCAATTTAAATAACCTAGCATCCCAACCATTATAGCTATAGATAAAAAACAACTTAGCAGAGGAAAGACTACCCATCGAATATCTCTAAAAATAAACCATAAAGTTATTATAATAAAAATAAAAACTCCTGAACCGAAAACAGTGATATCTTTTTTTACAAAAGAAATTAAGTCATCAGCTATCATCGGGATTCCTGAAAGATTAATATCAGCAATATTTTTATATTTTGAAATATGAGATCTAATCTCAATATTATAAAGTTCTAAATTTTTATTATGTTCTTTTTTAAGTTTTTCTAAAATTTTGTTATGAGCTTCAAAGTCTTTTAAATCTTTTTCTGAAAGTTTATTATTTTGTTGTTTGTCTAGAAAATTTTTATTTGTTTTTAAAGCTGATAAATATTCTTTATTGTCTTTGATGTAGACAACAATCCCAAAAGTAGTGGCGTCTTCATTTATTATTAATTTTTTATATACCGGGCTATTTTTTAATTCATTTAAAGCTCTATTAATTTCAATGCCGGGAGTAACTATGTATTGAATATTTTTAATTTTTTCTATTAAGGGTAGATCAGAACTTTCAAATAAAGGAGCATTTAAAACACTTATGCTTTTACTTACCCATTTTATATTATTAATCTCATCAACGAATTTTTTTAATTCCTTCAGACTTTCTTCGTTAATCTTTTTTTTTGGAGAATATGTAATTACAAAAAATTCTTCAGATGAATAACGTTCATTTACAGATCTTAAGTAATTTAAATCAGGATCATTTTCCAATAATAATGAATCAGCCGAAGCATCTAACTGAAAATTTTTAGCATTATAAATAGAAAACGATAATATTAGTATTAATGTAACTAGTATTAATTTAGGTCTTTCTAAAAATTTTTTGTAAAGTTGATTTATAAAATTCATATTTAATTAATGTACACTCTTTCACACCTTTCAGAAACTGATGTAATAATATCATAAGGAGAAGTATCTGATACTTTTGCAAAACTATCTAAATTTAAATTTTTTCCAAACACTTCTAAATGATCTCCAATTTTAATTTTATTTTTAACTTTGCTAACATCAACTATCATTAAATCCATGGATATTCTGCCAATCATTGGAAGTTTAATGTTTTTATAAAACACATTACCATTATTGGATATTTTGATTTTTACTCCATCTGCATATCCAAGAGGAATGGTTGCTGTGACTATATTTTTTTTTGCTTTATAGCTTTGATTGTAACCAGCTGTCTCGCCCTTTTTAAGATGGTTAATTTGAATGACTGGAGAAGTCAAAGAGACTACATTTTTTAGACCTTTATTAAAAAATAATTTTCCACCATATAAAGCAATACCAGGTCTCACCATATCAAAATGATATTCTTTACCTAAAAATATTCCTCCAGAGGCAGCTAGACTAAATTTACAATTTGGGAAATTAAACATTGATTTTATTTTTAAAAATCTATTTTTTTGAATGATGTTATATTTACTTTTTTTTTCATCAGCACTTGCTAGATGAGTTAATATTATAACCTCTTTAAATTTTTTAATTACTGACTGTTCGTTATATATTTTTAAAATTTCTTCATTTTGCATTCCAGATCTGCACATCCCCGTATCAACTTGAATAACTAATTTACTAAGGAATTTTTTTTTCTTTAAAAAATTTGTCCATTTTTTAAATTGCTCATAGGTATTTAGAACAGGTATAAGTTTATTTTTAAAAAATATTTCTTCTTCATTTTTATTTAATCCATTAGCTACATAAATATTAATATTTGATATATTTTTTTTGATTTTTATCGCTTCAGAGATATTCGCAACCCAGAAATCTTTACATTTGTTTTTAATTAAAAATTTTGCAATTTGCACATCACCAAGACCATAAGCATTGGCTTTAATAACTGGACAAATAGTTTTTTTGGAAAATTTTTTGATAATATTAAGATTATTTTTAATATTATTTAAATTTATAGTTAATTTTGAATGCGAATATTGCATTCATGGTTAATTATCAAATTTTATATTATTTGCATCTTTAAACTTAGTATAAGCACTCTCAAATTCTAAATTAATTATACCTGTAGGGCCATGTCTTTGTTTTCCAATTATTACTAGTGCTTGATTATGTACTTGGCTCATTTTTTCTTGCCAAGTTATATGCTCTGCTGTTCCAGCTTGTGGTTCGCTTTTTTCCAAATAATATTCCGGTCTATATACAAACATAACCACATCAGCATCTTGCTCTATCGATCCGGATTCTCTCAAATCTGACAGCTGAGGTCTCTTATCGTCTCTTTGTTCAACAGCACGAGACAACTGAGACAAAGCTAAAACAGGAACACTTAGTTCTTTTGCTAGAGCTTTTAGTCCTTGTGTTATTTCTCCAATTTCCTGAACTCTACCTTCGTATTTAAAATTTCCAGTAGTCATTAGCTGTATATAGTCGACAACAATTAAATCTAAACCATGAAGTCTTTTAATTCTTCGTGCTCTATTTGCTAGTGTAGAAATTTTAATTGCAGGGGTTTCATCGATATAAAGAGGAAGATCATTAATATTTTTTGAAGCTTCAATAAATTTTTCTAAATCTTCTTGAGTAATTTTTCCTCTTCTTATGTCGTTTGATCTAATTCTTGATTGCTCAGCTAATATTCTCGTTGATAATTGTTCAGAAGACATTTCTAAAGAAAAGAATGCAACAGAAGATTTTCCTTGTTTATTCTCCATAATTTTTTTTGCAGCATGAAAAGCAATGTTAGTTGCAAGAGCAGTCTTTCCCATTGAGGGTCTTCCAGCGATGATAATTAAATCACCTTTATGCATTCCGCCAAGTCTCTCATCCAAATCACGAAGACCTGTTGGTACACCAACTATACCTTCATCATTCTTAAAGGCCCGCATAGCCATATCGACAGTTTCGCCTAAAGCTTTTTCAAAAGACATATATGATCTGTCAAATTTGCCTCGTTCAGCAAGATCAAAAAGTTTTTTTTCTGTTCCTTCTATTAACTGTTCTGCAGTATTTTCTAAATTTTTATTATTAGCTTCTGTTAATGTATTTTCAGATAACTCAATAAGCTTTCTTCTTAAATGAAGATCATAAATTACTTTGGCATAGTCTTTAGCTTGAAAAGCAGAAGTAGAAAGTCTTGTAAGTTTTGCAATATATTCATTTCCACCCAATTCTTTTAATGACTGTTCATTTTCTAAATAATTTTTTAAAGTGATTGGACTTGCAAGTAACCCCTTACTGATTAATTTATTTAAATAATGAAATATTTTTTGATGAACTGGATCAAAGAATATATTTTCATTAACTATAGTAGAAATTTCGTCAAATATTTCGTTATTTACTAGGATAGACCCTAATATTATTTGCTCAGCTTCTATATTGTTGGGTAGTTCTTTAGTGGTATTTAAAATTCTAATATTTTCCGCGCTCATGGAAATATTTAAATTTATTTAAGATATGAGTATAGAATAATTTTTTACTCTTATAATGTGGATAAGTTAATAACTTTTTAGTTAAACTATTTTTTCAACTGAAACGACTTTTACTTTTATTGAAGCCTGAACGTCAGCATGTAAATTTATTATCACTACATAATCACCAATTCTTTTAATTTGCTCTTTAAGTTCAATCATGTTCGCTGAAATATTTTTAAAATTATGCGTTTCTAAATTTTGGATAATTTCTTTTATAGTTAAGGAACCGTATAAAGCTCCTCCTTCCATTGAGTTTTTAGTGATTTTTAATTCAAATTTATCGATTTCTTTTTGAATTTTTACTGCGTCATTTTTAAGATCGTTATTTTTTTTGTTTAATTCTTCTTTTCTTTTTTCAAAAATAGCTAAATTTTCTTTTGAAGCAACTAGTGCTTTATTATTTTTTAAAAGATAATTTCTAGCAAAACCATTAGCAACTTTTACTTTGCTCCCGATTTTTCCTAATTTTTTAATATTTTCTAAAAGAATAACTTCCATGATTAATCCGCCACAAATGGTAATAAAGCTAATATTCTAGCTTTTTTAATTTCATTAGATAACTCTTTTTGCTTTGCATAACAAACCGAAGTTATTCTGCTAGGCAACATCTTTCCAGTTTCAGATGTATATTTTTGAAGTAACTTTAAATTTTTATAATTAATTACAGGCGCATCTTTTCCACTTAACGGACAGTCTCTTGTAAATTTAGTAGTCGCTTTTTGAAAAAGCATTAAATTTGAATTATTATTCTTTTTAGTTTTTTTAAGATTTTTTCTTTTCATTATTTGCTTTCTTCTTTTTGAACTAATTCTGAATTTTCTTCAGGTATATTTTTTATTCTGATAGTCATAAATCTTAAAATATTTGAATCTATTCTTTCAATTTTTTCTAGCTCTTGAATAACTGCTGGCTCACCAGAAAAATATAAGTTTGTATAATAACCTTTCTTAAAATTTTTTATTGGATAAGCTAATTGTCTAAGACCCCAATTTTCTTTTTTTTCAATCTTACCTTTATTTTTTTTTATGAGATCTTCAATTTTTTGATGAAGATCTGAAAGATCTTTATTATTTAAGCTTTGCGAAGCTATATATGTATGTTCGTAATAATTCATTTTAACTTTTGGTTGCTTTAATTAGCATCCCAACCTCAATATTAAGGTCGAGAAAGTCAGGGCAATATATAATTTTTTTTTTTTAATACAACAGTGTTAATTTTGTTATAATTACTTACTTAATTATGAAAGCAATCGTATTTCCAGGGCAGGGTTCCCAGTATGTTGGTATGGGAAAAGATTTTTACGACACTTTTAGCGAAGCTAAAGAGGTCTTTCATGAGGTTGATGATGCTTTGGGTTTTAAATTATCAAATATCATTTTAAATGGACCTAAAGAAACTTTAGATCTTACGGAAAACACGCAGCCAGCCATAATGACTGTAGGAGTGGCAATTTATAAAACTTTTAAAAAACAAAAAATAAAAGATTTAAACGACTATAGTTTTTTTGCAGGCCATTCTTTGGGAGAGTACACTTCATTGATTTGCTCAAATTCTTTAACTTTAAAAGATGGTGCTAAAATTTTAAAAGAAAGAGGGAAATCAATGCAAGAAGCCGTTCCAGTAAATGTTGGAGCTATGGCAGCTGTATTGGGAGCGGAAATAGATTTGATAAATGAAGTAATAAATAAAAACAAATCAAATGAAGGAGTTGCTGAAATTTCAAATGATAATTGTCCAGGCCAAATAGTTATAAGTGGGAATAAAGATAAGATTAATAAAATAGTAGATGATCTAAAAAATAATTATAGTAAAAAAGCAATATTGCTTCCAGTGAGCGCTCCATTTCATTGTTCTTTAATGCAGCCTTCGGCAGATAAAATGAATCAAATTTTAACAAAAACAAATTTTTCACAACCTTCAATCAATATTGTTTCTAATGTTACCGCTAAGACAATTGATAATTTTAAAGAAATACCTTCTTTACTTACAAAACAAATTACGCATCATGTTAGATGGAGAGAATCTGTAGATTTTATGTCAAAGACTGGTGTAAAGCATTTCATTGAAATAGGACCAGGAAAAGCATTAACAGGCATGATAAAAAGAATAGGAAAAGAACTTACAACAACTACAATTGATAATATAATTCAATTCAATGAATTTAATTAATTTAAAAAATAAAAAAGTTTTAATAACTGGTGGCACAGCAGGAATTGGACTTTCTATTTTAGAAAGCTTTTATAAATTAGAAGCTGATATATTTACTATCGGAACAAATGTAGAGAACCTTAAAAACATACAAAGTAGTTTTCCAAAAATCAAAACGTCTAATTTTAACTTAGAAAATCATCAAAAGATTGAAGAGTTAGTTAAGGAAGTTAAAGAGAAGTTAGGAGGGCTAGACATAGTGATTAACAATGCCGGTATCACAAAAGATAATCTCGCAATTAGAATGTCTGATGAAGAATGGAATAAAGTAATTAACATAAATTTAACTGCTGTTTTTTTAATTTGTAAATATTCTATAAAAGCAATGATGAAGCAAGATGCTGGATCTATAATTAATATTAGTTCAATAGTCGGTCATACAGGAAACTTTGGACAAGCTAATTATTCAAGCGCAAAAGCAGGCATTGTTGCAATGTCAAAAAGTCTTGCAAAAGAATATGCAAAAAAAAATATTAGAATAAATTGTATATCGCCAGGATTTATCGACACTAAAATGACTAAAAATATTAATGAAGAATTTAAAAAAAAACTTATAGAAAATATTCCAATGGGAAAATTAGGCACAGGAAATGATATTGCCAATTGTGCTCTTTTCTTAGCCTCCGATCTTTCTAGTTATATTACAGGCGAAACTATCCATGTTAATGGTGGAATGTATATGGCTTGATTTATTTAATTTATTCATTTATTGAAAGAATCATTAATAATTAAGGGAGTTTAAATAATGAGTGATGTTGCAGCAAAAGTTAAAAAAATTATAGTAGAACACCTAGGCGTTGACGAAGCTAAAGTTACTGATGAAGCTAGTTTTATCGATGATTTAGGAGCGGACAGTTTAGATACAGTAGAGTTAGTAATGGCGTTTGAAGAAGAATTTGGTTCTGAAATATCAGATTCGGAAGCTGAAAAAATTCTAACAGTAGGTGACGCAATAAGATTTATCGAAAATAATCCCGCTAAGTAGTTCTTTTGATTTCAAAATCAAAGAGAGGTTTGATTTTAATATTATCTTCCCCCTCAGGGGCAGGAAAAACTACTCTTGCTAAAAAAATTCAAGACAGCGATAGTAATTTTAAAATATCAGTTTCTTATACAACAAGAACTCCAAGACCTAACGAAATAGATGGAGTTGATTATAACTTTGTTAACCTTAATAAATTTCAAGAATTATCTAATCAAAATAAATTTCTAGAACAGGCAAAAGTGTTTGGAAATTATTATGGTACTTTAAAAGGTCCAATAGAAGATAATTTAGTTAAGGGAAAAGACTATTTATTTGATATTGATTGGCAAGGAACAGAACAAGTAAAAAAAATAATGCCACTTGATATTGTTCCGGTATTTATTTTGCCACCCAGCATTAATGATTTAGAAGATAGACTTAAAAAAAGAGAAGAAAAAAATAAAGAATTAGTTGAACAAAGGATGAAAATGGCAAAAGATGAGATTAACCATTGGAAAGATTATAAATATGTAGTTGTAAACAAAGAAGTAGAAAGATGTTTTGAGCAAATTACCAAGATAATTAGGATAGAAAGAGAATTAAGATCTACTTTTAATTAAATCTACCAACTTGTAGTAAAAACTAAAATCAAGATTTTCTGGTCTTAGATTTTTAATATTATTAAAATCTATAATTTTTAGTTCTTTTTCATTAAGTATTTTTTTTAGAGTTTTTGAAATCATTTTTCTTTTAGTGTTAAATATAATTTTGGTAAGATCTGATAAGATGTTTAAATCTTTTAATTTAAAGTTAGTATTTTTTTTTGGAGTAAAGGATAGCACCGAAGAGTCAACTTTTGGTTCAGGATTAAATTCTTTTTTAGAAATATTAAAATGAAATTTAACATCTAATCTAGCATCAGTTAAAATCGATATTCTGCCAAATTTTTGATTATTAGAGGTGGCAATAATTC
>VERQ01000076.1 GCA_018882565.1 Candidatus Fonsibacter sp.
TTCCTTTATTGTTAAATAAAACAATTAAAACTTCAAAAATAATTATAGATTCTAAATCTGGTTATTCTGGAGCTGGTAAAAAAACTGCTGATAAAAAACTTTATCCTAATATTAATAAAAATATTGCTGCTTATGGAGTGGGTAAACACAGACATATGCCAGAAATTGATCAGGGTTTAAAAATGTTTGGCAAAGTTTCTGGCGATTTAAAAGTTGAATTTACTCCTCATTTAATTCCAACTTTTAGAGGTATTGTGACGACAATATATGCTGATCTTAAAAAGAATATTAGCGTGAAAAAAGTTCATCAATATTTGAGTAAATTTTACAAAAATAGTTATTTTGTAAAAGTTTTACCTTATGGGAAATTTGTAAATACAAACGATGTTAACAATACTAATAATTGTAATATTAATGTTTTCTCTGGAAGAAATAAAAATCAATTAATTATCGTAAGCTCTATTGATAATTTAGTTAAAGGCGCTGCAGGGCAGGCGGTTCAAAATATGAATATAAGATTAGGTTTAAAAGAAACTTTAGGATTAGAATAATGAGTTTTAAAGATAATTATAATATTGCAATAGTTGGATTAGGAAATGTTGGCTCAGAAGTTTACAGACATTTAGTTAAGAATAAGCGAGTTATTGAAAAAAATACAAACTCGACTTATCAAATAAAATATATCTCCGCAAAAACGAGTAATAAGAAAAGAGGTTTTAGTATTCCAAAAAAAATGTGGGTTAAAAATCCTTTGTCTTTAGTTAAAAAAGACGATGTTGATATTATTATTGAGTTAATAGGTGGACCAGACGGAGTTGCAAAAAAATTAGCATTTGCTGCATTAAAAAATAACAAACATTTCATCACAGCAAATAAAGCCTTAATGTTTAAGCATGGAAATGAACTTGCAAAAATTGCTGAAAAGAATTCTGTAAATCTATTATTTGAAGCTTCAGTTGGTGGAGGAATACCAATTATCAAATCTATAAAGGAAAGCTTAGTGGGTAATAAATTATTTCATATTTATGGAATATTAAATGGAACAACAAATTTTATTTTAACTGAAATTGAAAGAACTAAAAAAAGTTTTAAAGAGATTTTGCTAAATGCTCAAAAACTTGGATATGCTGAAGCTAATCCAAAGCTTGATCTTAATGGAGATGATGTAAAATCAAAAATATCAATATTAAGTGCGCTTTGTTTTAAAACTAAAATAATTAATAAAAGTTTTTTAACTGAAGGAATAGAGCAGATTGATTTAGAAGATGTGGAGTATGCACATAAGTTTAAATACAAAATTAAACTGTTAGGGATTTCTGAAATCATTGATAATAAAATTAAACAAAGAGTTCACCCTTGTTTAATTTCAAAAGATTCTGATCTTGCAAAGATCAATGGAGCAAATAATGCAATTATGGTTGAGGGAAATCCGGTTGGTAAAATAGTTTATCAAGGACTTGGTGCTGGAAAAGGTCCAACTACTTCTTCTGTTGTTTCAGATTTAAATTCAATTCTTAAAGGAGATAAAACTTTACCATTTGGTTTTAGTTACTCTGATGCAAAAGAGTATAAAATGTTTGATTTCGACAATCACATTTGTAAATTTTATTTAAGAATAGTGGTTAAGGATAAGCCAGGAGTTTTATCTAAAATTACTTCAATTTTATCTACATATAAGATTTCAATTCAAAGCATATTACAACAACCTTTAAGTAATCCTAAATTTGCTAATTTAGTTATCATTACCCATAACGCTAAAGAGAAGAATATGAAATTAGCTTTAAAGAAAATTTCAAAAGAAAATTTTATTAGTAAAAAAATTACGATGATTAGAATTAGAAATGAAAAGAAATTATGATCATCAACAATGGGTTTGTAGATTTATTTGTAAAAACCACTAGCGAAGCAGCTTACGCATCATCATTATTAAAAGGCAAAGGGGACAAAATTGCAGCTGATCAAGCAGCAGTCGATAAGATGAGATTGTTTCTCAATAATATTCCAATGAAAGGAAAAATTGTCATTGGCGAAGGTGAGATGGATGAGGCTCCGATGCTTTATATTAATGAATTAGTAGGAACAGGAGTTGGCGAAGAATTAGATATAGCCGTTGATCCATTAGAGGGGACAAATTTAACAGCTAAAAATTTGCCAAATGCAATGTCAGTCCTTGCCGTATCAAAAAAAGATAATCTTTTGCATGCGCCAGATACTTACATGGAGAAAATTGCAGTTGGAAAAAATATTAAAGAAGGGGTTATTGATCTTGATTTTGGTATTACAAAAAATCTTAAAAATTTGGCTGATTTTAAAAACACAACACCAGATAAATTAACAATATGTCTTTTAGAAAGAGAAAGACATGATCACATAGTTAAAGATGCAAAACAACTTGGAACTAAAATTAAATTTATTTCTGATGGAGATGTAGCTGGAGCTATTTATGCAGGTATAGAGGAATTTAATGTTGATATATATTTAGGCATAGGAGGAGCACCTGAAGGTGTTCTTGCTGCAGCAGCGATTAAATGCTTAGGAGGTCAGTTTCAAGCAAGATTAGTGTTAAGCAATGATCATGAAATCGATAAAGCTAAAAAAATGGGAATAAAAGATTTAAAAAAAAAATATTACATTAACGATATAGTTAAAGATGACGTTTTATTTTGTGCAACAGGAGTAACAGGCGGAGATTTGCTTCAAGGTATTAGGATTTTAGATAATGGTTTTTATCAATCAGAAACCTATGTTTTGCACCACGCGTCTAATCTTAATAAAAAAATCATTAATAAATTTAAAATATGAAATACCAGTCTATCACTGGTAAAGAGTGGATTTTATCCAATTACAACGAAAACTTAGCATTAGAAATTTCTCAAAAATTAGGAATTGATAACTTTTTATCAAAACTTTTATCTATTAGAAAAATTACAGTGGATAATTG
>VERQ01000077.1 GCA_018882565.1 Candidatus Fonsibacter sp.
CCGATCTATTGTTAAAATGACTTCACATTTTTTAAGATCGTATAGTTTGTTGTTAATTAAGACATGTCATCGTAGGGGCGCTCACGCGATGGGTGGAATGGCTGCTCAAATTCCAATTAAAGATAATGAAGCTTTAAATCAAAAAGCAATGGACGCTGTAAAACAAGATAAATTAAGAGAAGCCAATGACGGCCACGATGGCACTTGGGTTGCCCATCCTGGTTTAGTAAAAATTGCAAAAGATGTATTCGATGAAAAAATGCCACAAGCAAATCAAGTTAACAAAGTTCCTGGCGATACAAAAATTGAAGCTAAAGATTTATTGTTAGCTGAAAAAGGAGATATTACAGAAGAAGGTCTTAGAAAAAATATTTCTGTAGGAATTCAATATTTAGCTGCATGGCTTGGTGGAAACGGTTGTGTTCCTCTTTATAATTTAATGGAAGATGCTGCTACCGCTGAAATTTCAAGAGCGCAAGTTTGGCAGTGGAATAAACATCAATGTAAAACTGTTGATGGTAAAACAATTGATCCCACTTACGTAAAAAATATAGTTAAAGAGGAAATGGTACAGATTAAAAAAGAAGTTGGTGAACAGAAATTTGAAAAAGGTAATTACGAACGTGCTGCAAAAATGTTTGAAGAAATGTCGATTGCTAATAAATTTGAAGATTTTTTAACTGTTCCTGCTTATAACGAAATTGTTAAATCGGAAGCTAGATAAGCTCGTTATTTAACTATATTTAATTTTTCTACTGGAATCTTTTCAATAATTTTTGTTTTTTCTAAAACAATATCTTTTGAACCGAAGTAATAAAGAATACAAAGAATGGCTATCAAGATAGCTATGGTACTTAAGATAATTTGTATTGAGGTTCTAAAAGGCATAACAGATTAATTATATAATATTTCAATTAGAATTATGTTAATAAATTATTCATTCAATAATGGCAACGCATAAAAGCTTAGTATTGGTTGGAATGATGGGTACTGGCAAAAGTACCATTGGAAAAGAAGTTGCAAAAAAATTAAAAATTGAATTCGTTGATACCGACACATTAATAGAAGATGAAACCAATCTTACTATTGCTGAAATTTTCAAAAAAAATGGAGAAAAGTATTTTAGAGAATTAGAAGAAAAAATTTTCCTAAAAATTAAAAATGATAAAGGGAAAATAATTTCTGTAGGCGGTGGGGCTTTTATTAACGATGTAATTAGAAAAAGAATTTTAAAAGAATATCTATCAATCTGGCTTAATATGGATGAAGATTTGATTATTAGCCGTATTAAGCGTAATGCTAAAAAAAGACCAATGGTAGATCAAAATAATATTGAAAAAAGTATTAAAAATTTAAAAAAAAATAGAGATCCAATATATAAATTGGCCAACTACGAAATAAATTGTAATTTAAATAGCAAGAATAAGATTATTGAAAAAATTATAGATTTTTATGAAAAAAATAACAATTAAAGTTAATTTAAATAATAATAGTTACCCAATTATTATTAGTAAAAATTTATTAAATAATGCGGGCGCCGAAATAAAAAAAGCTATTCCTAAAGCAAAAAGATTTCTATTAATTACCGACAAAAATATTCCAAAGACTTATATTCGTTCAATATTATCTTCTATAAAATCTAAAGATAAATATCTTTTTACTTTAAGTGCTGGTGAAAAATCAAAAAATATGAATTTTACCCATGCAATAATAAAAAATTTATTTAAGTATAATTTTAATCGCGATGACTGTGTGATTGCTTTGGGTGGCGGTGTTATTGGAGATTTATCAGGCTTTGCAAGTAGTATATTTAAAAGAGGTGTTAACCTGGTTCAAATTCCAACAACTTTATTAGCACAAGTAGATTCATCAATTGGTGGGAAGACTGGAATTAACTCCATTGAAGGCAAAAATATGATTGGAACATTTTACCAGCCTAAACTTGTTTTAATTGATCCAATAACATTAAAAAGTTTATCTCATAGACATTTAGTTGCGGGTTATGCTGAAATTTTAAAATACTCTTTAATTATGAATAAAAAATTCTTTTCTTGGTTAGAAAAAAATTCTCATGCAGTAATTAATTTAACCGACATGAATTTAGTCATGCATGCAATTAAGGAAAGTTGCAGGAGCAAAGCAATTATTGTGCAAAAAGATGAAAAAGAAAAAAATCTAAGAGCAATACTTAACTTTGGTCATACATTTGCTCATGCTTTTGAAGCAGTAAAAAAATATTCAAATGATCTTATTCATGGTGAGGCCGTATTATATGGAATGATGATTGCATCTTCTTTATCTGTAAAAATGAAAATGCTTAATATAAATGAGCATCAACGTATCAAACATTTATATCAAAGATTAAAAATAAATTATCAAATTAAAAATATTTTTAATAAAAAAGATATAAATAAAATTTTTAATTATATGAAGCATGATAAAAAAATATCAGGCTCTAAAATTAACCTAATTTTATTAAGTAAAATTGGAAAGGCCAAAATTTTTCCTTCTGATTTAAATAAAAATATTAAACCTATTTTAATCGAACAATTTAATTAATTTTAATTTCAAGAGAATGAATTATATTTTTCATTTCTTCATTTAAAATTGTATAAATTTTTTTATGCGCATCTATTGTCTTTAATTTTTTAAGTTCTGCCGAAGAAATTATTACTTCAAAATGACTATTATTATTTTTTGGTGACTGAGCATGATGCTGATGTAAATGCGATTTATTATTCACTTCTAAATTCTCGCACACGATATTTTGTTTTATTTTATCTAAGATAATATATTTTAGATCAGACATAAAATAATTTTAATCAATTTAAAAAATTACGCAAATGAGAAAGATCTGTGAGTGGAGCAAATGTAAAGAGCTAGCTTCTGGACAAGGTCTGATAAAGAAAGATAT
>VERQ01000078.1 GCA_018882565.1 Candidatus Fonsibacter sp.
CTCTTAATTACTTCATCAAATAAGATTTTTTTTAATAAGATAATAAATAATGTTGAAAATATTATTAATGGTGTTTTTTTAACAAGAGACCTAGTTTCAGAACCTCCAAATTATTTAAATCCAGAAAAATTTGTATCTGAAATTAAAAAACTTTCTAAGCTAGGTCTTAAAGTGGAAGTTTTTGATTATTCAAAAATGAAAAAAATTGGAATGAATGCATTATTGGGTGTAGCTCAAGGAAGTAAAAATTTGCCTTATTTTGTAACTATTACATGGAAGCCAAACAATTCAAAAAATAAAAAACCACTGTCGTTTATTGGAAAGGGAGTTTGTTTTGATACGGGTGGCATTTCTTTAAAACCAGCTAAATTTATGGAAGATATGAAATATGATATGGCTGGAGCAGGCGCTGTTGTTGGTTTAATGAAAACTTTAGCTCTTAGAAAATCTAAATCTTATGTAGTTAGTGCGGTTGCATTAGTTGAGAATATGCCTGGTGGTGCAGCTCAAAGACCTGGTGATATCGTAAAATCATACTCTGGCAAAACAATTGAAGTTTTAAATACAGATGCTGAAGGAAGATTAATTCTTGCAGATGCAATTTATTATATTGATGAACAGTATGAGCCAGAATTAATTGTTGATCTAGCAACTCTTACTGGAGCGATAGTTGTTTCTTTAGGAAGTGAGTATGCGGGTTTATTTTCTAATAATGATAAATTGTCAGAAAAATTAATTAAAGCGGGAGAAATTGAAAATGAAAAACTTTGGAGATTTCCATTGCATAAAAATTATGACAAATTAATGGACTCAAAAATTGCAGACATTCAAAATATTAATTATTCTGGAGGAGCGGGGTCTATTACGGCGGCGCAATTTTTACAGAGATTTTTAAAAAACAATACACCTTGGGCTCATTTAGATATTGCCGGCATGGCTTGGACAAAGAAAGATTTAGATATTATACCAACGGGAGCCACTGGTTATGGTGTTAAATTATTAAATAAATTTGTAGAAAAATATTACGAATAATATGGAAAAAACTTTATCTATAATTAAACCAGACGCTGTTGAGAGAAATTTAATTGGTCAAATAGTCAGTATTTTTGAAAAAAACTCTTTAAAGATTCATTCAATTAAAAAAATTATGTTATCTAAAAAAATGGCTGAAGATTTTTATTTTGTTCATAAAGCAAGGCCTTTTTTTAATGATCTTTGCACTTATATGTGCTCAGGTCCTGTTGTAGTTATGGTCTTAGAAGGTGACAACGCAGTTGTTAAAAATAGAGAAATTATGGGAGCAACAAATCCGAAAGATGCCGCTAAAGGCACTATAAGAAATTTATATGGCATTTCTCTAGATAAAAATTCAGTACATGGTTCAGATAGTAAAGAAAACGCAAAAATAGAAATCGATTTTTTCTTTAAAGAATAGTTTTTAATTTATTTTATTACAAACAATATCTACGGCTTTAGGATAAATTAGGTGTTCCTCCTTTAAAACTCTTTTTGCTAGAGAATTTGGTGTATCTCTTTTAAGAATTTTAACCTTTGTTTGTAATATTTTTTTGCCAGAATCTAGTTTTGCAGTCACGTAATGTACGGTCGATCCTGCATATTTATCACCTGCTTTTATAGCTCTTTCATGAGTGTTTAGGCCTTTGTATTTTGGAAGAAGCGAAGGATGAATATTAATAATTTTAAATTTACAATTTTTAATAAACTCCTTTGATAAAATTCTCATAAAGCCTGCCAAGCATAATAAATTAATTTTATTTTTTTTTAGATGATTAAAAGCTCTTTTTTCAAACTGAGGTTTCTTTTTTTCTATTGCGTAATTTGTAATTTTATTTTTTTTGGCATAAGCCAATCCTTTGGCTTCTTTTTTATTAGAAATAACTAATTTGATTTTCCAATTAGTATTATTTTTTTTAGAGTATTTAATTAATTCTTTTAAGTTAGAACCTCTACCAGAAATAAAAACACCAACATTAATATTTCCAGTTAATTTTTTCATTTAATATAATTTTTTTATTATTATTACTCTTTATAATTGTTCCAATTTCATAAGGTTTTGAAGATTTATTGAAAACTTTTAAGATTTTTTTTAAATTTTTTTTATCAGCAATTATACTAAAACCAACGCCACAATTAAATGTTTTAAGCATTTCATGATCGTTAACGCCATTTGATTTAATCCATTTTATAACTTTATTAGTTTTAATTTTCGAAAGATTTATTTTTGCACTATAGTTATCAGGAATAACTCTAGGTATATTCTCGATAATTCCTCCACCAGTAATATGTGCGCAGCCTTTAATTAACTTCATACTGTGAAGTTTTAATATTTCCTTAACGTAAATTTTAGTAGGGGTTAAAAGATTTTTGTATAATTTCTTATTATTACTCACTTTAATTTTTTTATCTTTCAAAATTTTTCTTATCAAAGAGTACCCATTAGAATGAGCTCCTGTTGACGGAATTCCTAATATTATGTCGCCATGTTTAATTGAATTTCCAGTGATAACATTTTTTTTCCCAACGATACCAACAGCAAAGCCAGCTAAATCAAAAGAGTCTCCGGTATATATACCAGGCATTTCTGCCGTCTCTCCACCAGATAAAGAACAGCCAGCAATTCTACATCCCTTTGCTATGCCAGATAGTATTTGTTTATATTTTTTTTCAACAACCTTTGGAATTGCAATATAGTCTAAAAAGACAACAGGTTTTGCTCCTTGAACAATTAGATCATTTACGCACATTGCAACTAAGTCAATGCCGATTGTTCTAAAGTCATTAAGGTGATTTGCTATTTCTAACTTAGTTCCAACTCCATCAGTTGAAGTTACGATAAGAGGGTTTTTAATTTTATATTGTCCTAGATCAAATACAGATCCAAAAC
>VERQ01000024.1 GCA_018882565.1 Candidatus Fonsibacter sp.
ATTTAATCCCCCAAATTTTCTTTTTATACTAGTAAATGTATTAACAATTTTTTTTAAATCTAAAAAATTAAAATCTGGCCAATTTTTATTTACAAAAAATAACTCCGCATATGAAAGTTGCCATAGTAAAAAATTACTTAATCTTTTATTTCCACCTGTTCTTATAAGAATATCAGGATCAGGTATATTTTTTGTGTATAAATTATCAGCAATTAACTCTTCATTAATCACCTTGTTTTTATTTTTTAAAATACTTTTAAAAGCATTTATTAATTCAGATTTTGCTCCATAATTAAATGCAAAAACAACTGTTATTGCATTATTTTTTTTGGTTTTTTCTTGTATCTTTTTTATAATAGGTTTCAAATCTTTTGGAATATTTATTAAATCTCCAATAAATTTAATTCTAATGTTCTTCTTATTTAATTTATTAAAATTTTTTTTATAAAAATATTTAAATAAATAGAAAAGATAATTAATTTCTTTCTTAGGCCTATTCCAATTTTCTGTTGAGAAAGTATAAAGAGTTAAATATTTAATTTTTAAGTTTATACAATGCTCAATAACTTTATTGATATTTTGAAGTCCATAATAATGACCCTTATTTCGATCATTATATTTTTTTAAACCCCAACGACCATTGCCATCCATGATAATGGCGATATGGGATGGCAAGATCATACCTTTAAGATTTCAACTTCTTTTTCGCCTAATTTTTTATCAATCTCTGCAATTTTGAGATCTGTAATTTTTTGAACTTCGTTAGAATTTTTCTTTAAATCATCTTCACTTAAATTATTATCTTTTTGTTCTTTCTTTAGTTCTTCTAAGGAATCTCGTCTAATATTTCTTATAGCCACTTTAGCTTTTTCAGCTATAGTTTTTAAAACTTTTATTAATTCTTTTCTTCTTTCCTCTGTAAGTTTTGGAATTGCGATTCTTAATAATTGCCCATCAACAAGTGGGTTTAAGTTTAAATCTGAAGTTCTGATAGCTTGATCTACTGCACCAACATTTGCTTTATCCCATACTTGAACATTAATCATTTGTGGCTCTGGAATAGAAACAGTTGCTAGTTGGCTTATTGGCATTTTCTGTCCATAAACCTCGACCCTAACGCCATCTAGCATTTTAGGATTTGCTCTTCCTGTTCTAACAGTTGATAATTCTTTTGAATAAGAACCGAGAGACAAATTCATTCTCTCTTCTATTTTTTTAATAATCATTTTAAGCTCCTGCTAATGATTTCACTTCTTCGTTAAAGTCTGTTTTTTTAACTTCTATACCTTCGCCAACTTTATATTTTATAAAAGATTTAATAACTAAATTCTGTTTAATTTCTTTTCCAAAATCAACAACCGCTTGCTCAACCGTGATATCTTGATTATGTATCCATTTTTGACCCATTAAAGTGTTATCAGAAATAACTTTTTTTAATTTTCCAACTAAAATTTTATCAATCATATCGTCTTTTTTTCCTTGATTTTTAAGTTCTTCTTTTAAAATTTCTTTTTCTTTATTAATAAAATCAACGCTTAAATCATTTTCAGATAAAGACATTGGCGACATTGCTGCAATATGCATGCAAACTTTTCTTGAAAAATCTAAAACTTCTTTACTTTTGTTTTCACAATCAATTGAAATTAAAACACCAATTTTTCCCATATTTTCGCTTTGTTGATTATGTATATAATTTGCAACAACTCCTTTTGAATTTTCTAAGTAAGCAATTCTTCTAATTTTAATATTTTCTCCAATTTTTGCGATTAGATTAACTAATTCATCCTTTATTAAATTATTATTAATTTTTGCATTTGGTATAGTTTCAATACTAAAATTATTAGCCAATGCAATTTTGGAAACTTCGGAGCAAAAATTTATAAATTCATTATTCTTTGCAACAAAGTCTGTTTCAGAATTAATTTCTAATATACAAGCTTTAGAGTTGTTTGATGCGATTACAGCTAAACCTTCTGCTGCATCTCGGGATGATTTTTTAGCAGCTTTTGTTATCCCTTTTTTACGTAAATATTCAATGGACTTTTCAATATCAAAATTATTTTCTGATAAAGCAGTTTTGCAATCTTGAATGCCTGCTCCTGTCAATTCTCTAAGTTCTTTAACTTTGGCTAAATTATCAGACATTGAATAAACTTTTTAATTTTTTAAAGCTTCTTCTTTGTTTTCAGAATCTTTTTTTACTTTTATTTTTGGAGATTCTTTAGCAGCTTTTTTAGGTTTTTCCTCTTCAGCAGGCTCAACTATTTTAATATTTTGTTTTGCATCTAAAATAGTTTTTTTAGCTAAATCACAATAAAGATTAATTGATCTTCTAGCATCATCATTTCCTGGTATTGGAAAATCAATATCATCAGGATTTGAATTGCTATCAACAATTGCAACGATTGGAATTTTTAGTTTTCTAGCTTCTGCAATTGCTAAAGATTCAATATTTGTATCGATAACAAATAACATATTAGGAACCCCTCTCATGTCTGCTATTCCGCCTAATGATCTATTTAATTTATCACGCTCAAGGCTCATCTTAATAAGCTCTTTTTTTGTAAAGCCTTTATTTTCTTTATTAAGTTCTTCAGTAAGTTTTTTTAATCTTCTAATTGAATTGCTAATAGTCTTCCAGTTTGTCAACATGCCACCGGGCCATCTGTGATTAACAAAAAATTGTCCAGTTTCTTTAGCAACTTCAGCAATCAATTCGCTTGCCTGTTTCTTTGTTGAAACAAATAAAATTTTACCACCAGAAGCTACACATTTGTGCATTTCTAGCATTGCATTATTCAGTAACTTTACTGTTTGCAGTAAATCAATAATGTGAATTGAGTTTTTTTCTCCAAAAATAAATTTCTTCATTTTTGGGTTCCATCTAAAAGTCTTGTGACCTAAGTGTACGCCAGCTTCTAAAAGCTCTTTTACAGACGCAGCGGGTATGTTCATTTTTTTCTCCGGTTATTTCCACCACAGTTTCTGCCATTATTGGACCGGGGGGTATTGCTACCCGCAACTGTGTGCGAATTTTTTATGGTTTTATATTAAAATCTAGGAAAAACACAAGTTAATACTAGTGAATTTTACACTCAAAACCTGAGCTATTTAAAACACTAACTATAGAAGCATCAATTAATTTGTTTGTTTTAAGATTAAATGCATAGTTTTTATCTTTAGAATTCATTCTAATTAAAACTTTAGTATCACCACCGTCTTTTAAAATTTTCTTAAGTTCATTTATGCTTTCTAAATTTTTAATAGTTATTTCAGCATTATTAATTTTTGCTTCTTTTATAGAGTTAATCTCAGTTAATTTTCTAGTAGTTAATCTTGTTGTTCCGTTTGTCATTTTTTCTTTAACGATATTTATTAAAAAAGAATTTCCTGGAATCATCTTATCTCTGTTTGCAAGTAAGATTTCTGAAAAAATAAATAGTTCATACATTCGGCTAAGATCACTTAATTTAATAATTGCAAACGGCTGTCCTTTTGCTGTTTTCTTTTCTTGAACTGCCATTAAAGTTCCGGAAAGAACAAATTCTCTATTTAAATCATTTTCGGAAATATCAGAAAATCTTTTAACATTATAAGTTTTTAATACTTTCTCATAATTTAATAGCGGGTGTTCACTAATAAAGAAGCCTATGGACTCAAATTCATTTTTCATTTTTTCATTTTGATTCCAAAAATCTTTTTTATTTACAAAATTTTCTAAGGATGGAAGTTTACTATTTTTGTCATTACCAAATAAGCTGTCTTGTAAGAGATTTGCTTCTTTATAATTTTTAGAAATCTTAATAATTTCAGGAACAGCGTCATATAAAAATTTACGATTACTTTCTAGGCAATCAAAGGCTCCAGATTTAATAAGACCTTCCATTTGGAGCTTATTAATTAACTTTGAATCAATTCTTATAATAAAATCTTCTAAAGATTTAAATGGACCATTATTTTTTCTATCAGCGATTATCTGATTAACGGATTCGTAACCGACAGCTTTGATTGCTGCTAACGCATAATAAACTTTATTATCTTTAACAATAAAATCTGCAAAAGATTCATTAATTGATGGAAGAACCACATTAATCTTTAATCGTTTTAACTCTTCATAATACTCATTTAATTTATCTGTATTAGCTAAATCTAAATTCATAGAGGCTGCAATAAAATAAAAAGGATAATGGGTTTTTAAGTATGCAGTTTGATAAGCAATTAAAGCATAAGCTGCAGCATGACTTTTGTTAAATCCATACTGTGCAAATTTTTCAACTAATTGAAATATGTAAACAGCTTGGTCCTTAGTAATTCCATTTTTAACAGCCCCTTCTATAAAATCTTTCTTCTGTCTTTCCATTTCTGCTGATTTTTTCTTACCCATGGCTTTTCTTAAAATATCAGCTTTTCCAGCTGAAAATCCTGAAAGGGATTGTGCAATCTGCATCACTTGTTCTTGATAAATAATAACTCCGTAAGTCTCTTTTAAAATATGCTCTATTTTTGGATGAAGGTAATCAGGCTTTTCTATTCCATGCTTACAATTATTGTATTTGGAAATATTTTGCATCGGACCTGGTCTAAAAAGAGCGACTAGTGCAATAATATCTTCAAATTTATTAGGTTTCATTTGCTTTAAAACCTCTCTCATTCCAGCGCTCTCTAACTGGAACACACCCATAGTTTCACCAGAACATAAAAGTTCAAAAGTTTTAGGATCATCAAGAGGAAGATCTTTTAAATTTATTTTAATGTTATTTTCTTTAAGAGAATTAACTGTCTTTTTAATAACAGTAAGTGTTTTAAGACCTAAGAAATCAAATTTTACAAGTCCAGCATTCTCAGACCACTTCATGTCAAACTGCGTTACTGGAATATCATTTTCTGAATCAAAATCTTTATAAAGAGGAACGATCTCTTCTATTTGTCTGTCTGCAATAACTATACCAGCAGCATGAGTTGCAATATTTCTATAAAGCCCCTCAAGCTTGATTGCTAACTTAATTAATTTATCGATCTTAACGTCATTTTTTTGCGCCTCTTGTATTCTTGGCTCAAGAGCAACAGACTCTTGTAATGAAAGAGGTCTTGATGGATCAAAGGGGATCATTTTTGAAAGGGAATCAACAACGCTATAAGGAAGACCTATTACACGACCAATATCACGGATTGCCATTCGAGCTTGAAGCTTTCCAAATGTAATAATTTGCGCAACTCCACCTTTATATTTATTTTTTACGTAATTAATTACTTTATCTCTATCTTCCTGACAAAAATCGATATCAAAATCTGGAATTGAAATACGATCCGGATTTAAAAAACGTTCAAAGATTAATCCAAACTTAATTGGATCTAATTCAGTAATAGATAATGCCCAGGCAACTAAAGATCCAGCGCCTGATCCCCTTCCAGGTCCTACAGGAATGTTATTATTTTTAGCCCACAAAATATAATCAGAGACAATTAAGAAATAACCAGAAAACTTCATCTGGCTAATCATTTTTACCTCGTAATTTAATCTATCTACATAAATCTTCTTTGTTTCTTCAATCTGTTTTGGATCAGTAATATTTTTTAAAATAACTTCTTTTAATCTTATCTCTAATCCCTTTTGAGCTAGCTCTTGAAGTACAGCATCAACATTTTTTTCAGTTGAAGAAGTTGAAGTAAAGTTTGGAAGTAAAGGTTTACTTGGCAATGGTCGATAAAGACATTGATATCTTAAATTATGATTGTTTTCTAAAGCATCAGGTAAATCAGCAAACAATTTAAGCATTTCTTCATTGCTCTTAAGAAAATGTTGATCTGAATAACTAATTCTATTTTTATCCTCCACATAAGCTTTTTGACCAATGCAAATGTATGCATCATGCGCCTCATGCATGTCTTGATGAATATAAAAAACTTCTTGCGAGGCTATAATTGGAACTTTTAAAGACTTTGAATTGTTAATTAAAAAATTTTCTATTCTGTCTTCATTAACTTCATTATGTCTTTGTATTTCAAAAAATAAATTATCCTTAAATGCAGACTTTAATTTACTTACATTATTTAAAAATATTTTATCCTGATTATTAAGAATAAGCTGAGAAGTTAAAGTGTGATTTCCACCCAATAAAACAAAAAGCCCGCTACTGTAATCTAGTAAGTCTTTAATTGAACAATGCGGAGCATCAGTTGCATTAATATCAAGATATGACTTAGAGGAAAGTTTTAGTAAATTCTTATAGCCTTGTTCATTTTTCGCTATTAGAGAAACTTTACCGATAATGTTGTCAGTCTTAATATTAAGTTGAGTGCCAATAATTGGATGAACTCCAACTTTTGATAATTCCTCTGAAAACTCTAAAGCTCCACTTAAATTATAAGAGTCAGACATTCCAAGGGATAAAAATTTTGAAAGTTTTGCATACTTTGCTAACTCCTCAATTTTAACTGCCCCTTCGCAGATTGAGTACTGAGTGTGAATTTTAAAGTGGTTAAATGTAATATCTTTGAGACTCATTTTTCTATTTCAAAATTCTAACATTAGAATCTTGAATAGCTAACTGAATATCTGCTTTATCTGATAATTCTCTATTATGAGTTGCAAAAACAATTAATCTTTCTTTTGATTTTAAACTTAAAAGTATTTCAAACACTTCATTTGCAGTTTTGCTATCCAAATTACCAGTTGGTTCATCTGCTAATATAAGTTCAGGCTCATTTATTAAGGCTCTAGCAATTGCAACACGTTGTTGCTCTCCGCCTGATAATTCATGTGGGTAATGATTTAATCTTTCTTTTAACCCAAGTTTTGCAAGTAAACTTTCTGCTTTTTTAAAAGATTCATTCTTATCTAAATTATTAATTAGTAAAGGAAGAATAACGTTATCAATGGCTCGAAGATCAGAAATTAAATTATTGAATTGATAAACTATTGAAATGCTTTTTCTTCTATAAATTGTTTTTTCATCATCTTTTAAATTAATTAAATTAACATCATTAAAAAAATATTCACCTTGATCAACAGTCTCAAGTAATCCTAAAATATGTAATAGTGTAGATTTTCCAGAACCAGAAGGGCCGATTAATGAGACAATATTATTTTTACTCAAAGATAAATTAACACCTTTTAAAACCTGAATATTTTTACTGGCATCAATGTATTTCTTTTGAATATTTTTTAACTTTAAAAAATTATCAGTCATATTTTAATCCTTTGATTGGATTAAGTTTAGAAGCTGTAATTGCAGGATACAAACTTGCAAAGAAAGTGATTAGAACTGAGAAGAAGCAAATAATTAAAACAGATTTATAATCTATTAATGATGGCATCTTACTTAAAAAATAAATTTCAGGAGGAAAAACTCTTACTTGAAAAACAAAGCTTACAAACTGCCTTATGGCTTCAATGTTATGAGCAAAGACCACGCCTAGAATTACTCCAAATATAGTCCCGGTAATTCCAATAAAAGATCCCATAATAAAAAAGATCTTTGAAATTGAAAACTTAGACATTCCAAGTGTGTTGAAAATTGCAATTTCTTTAGTTTTGTTTTTAACCAAGATTGTCATGCCTGTTACAATGTTAAAGGCTGCAACAATGATGATAAGAGTTAAAATAATAAACATCACATTACGCTCAACTAACAATGCATCAAAAAATGTTTGATTATTATCTATCCAAGTCGTGAAATAGTAATTTTGAAAATTTTTCTGGAGTTCTTTTTTATAAAGGTCGACTTTATTAACGTCCTTAATTTTAACATCAACTGAGATAAGATTTTTATTATTTTTAATAAACTCTAATGCGTCGTTATAAGGAATAAAAACATAGTTATAATCTAACTCTGATACTCCGCTTGAGAAAGTAGAGGCTACTTTAAATGTAAATTGTTGCGGTAGTTTTCCAAAAGGAGTTGAAACATTATTTGCTGAAAGCACATTAATCGTATTATTTTTTGCAATACCAAGCTTATCCGCTAATGCATTGCCTATAATAACTGAACCCTTCCCATAGCCAGAGAGCTCTTTAATAAATTCGTCTTTAGCTAAATCGTCTTTATTAATTCCAATTATTCCAATTCCAGAATTAGTTCTTTCTGAGACTAATAAACCTTGAGCTTTAATAACTTTTCTAATGCTCTTAACTTCAATATTTCTCTCATTAAAAAACTGGGTTAGTTTTGGAATACTCAACTCATCATTACCGACCGAATGAACAATAATATGAGGATTAAACTTTAAAAGTTTATCAAATAATTCTGCTCGAAACCCGTTCATTACTGACATAACAATAATAAGGGTTGCAACACCTATTGATATTCCAAGAAAAGAAAAAATTGAGATAATTTTTAAAAAACTATCTTTTTTTTTAGATCGAATATAATTTTTTATTATTAATAACTCAGCAGCGGAAATCAATTTAACCTTTTAATTTTTTTATTTTTTTAATTATCTCTTCAATTGTTAACATTTCTGTTTTTGCATTTAATTCTTTGAATTCTAATTTATCGTCATTACTTTTTGACCCGATTATTATTTGATAGGGAACTCCCATTAAATCAAAGTTTTTAAATTTACTTGATGGACTTTCTAAAGTGTCATCTAAAATAGCATCAATAGAGTTACTCTTTAAAGTTTCATAAATTTTACGAGCCTTATCTAATGGAGTGGTATCTGATTTGTTGTTCAGTGGAATAATTGCGATATCAAAAGGAGATATTACAAGTGGCCACTTCATTACACCTTCAATACATTTAGCTTCAATTACTGCAGCAACAAGTCTTGATACTCCAATTCCGTAAGATCCCATCTCAACATTAACATTCTTGCCTTCTTTATTTAGAACATTTGCTTTCATGGGTTGCGAATATTTATTTCCAAAATAAAAGATGTGACCTACTTCAATCCCTTTAGTTGCTAACTGTTTTTCTTTTGTAACTTTTTCATTAAATTCTTTTTCAGAATGCTTTTCATCTGTTGCGCTATATGGAGTTGAAAACGCTGAAATCATTTTATTGATTGAAGCTTCAGAACTATCAAAGCTATTAACATCAATATCAAGTAATGATTTATCCAGATAAACTTGGCTCTCGCCTGTGTCTGCTAAAATAATAAATTCATGAGATGCATCTCCACCAATTGGACCTGAACTTGCTCGAAGAGGTAATGCTTTTAATTCTAATCTAGTAAATGTTCTAAGATATGCATAAAACATTTTATTATAAGATTTGATCGCATCTTCTTTCGTAAGATCAAAAGAATAAGAATCTTTCATTAAAAATTCTCTGCAACGCATCACTCCAAATCTTGGTCTAATTTCATCTCTAAACTTCCATTGAATATGATAAAGAATTAATGGTAATGATTTATAAGATTTAACGTTATCTCTAAAAATTTCAGTAACTAGCTCTTCATTCGTTGGCCCGTATAACAATTCTCTATCGCCACGGTCTTTAATTCTAAGCATTTCTTGTCCATAATCATTGTATCTACCGCTTTCTTTCCAAATATCTGCGGATTGAATAGTTGGCATTAGCATTTCTTGAGCGCCAACATTGTTCTGTTCTTCTCTAACAACCTGCTCAATTTTCTTTAAAACTTTTAAACCTAAAGGCAGCCACGAATAAATGCCGGCAGCACTCTGTCTGATCATTCCAGCTTTTAGCATTATTTGGTGAGATTTTAATTTAGCATCAGCTGAGACTTCTCTGAGAACGGGAAAAAATAACTTTGAAATCAGCATTAAAATAATATTTTTCTAATATTAAACAAATCTAATTGGTCTACGACTAATATTAAAGAAAAAATAACTGTTGCTATAAGTGTGGTTATTAAAATCTTTTTTTTCATTCTAGATTCAACTGGAGCTCCAGGATCTGTGCCTTTTTGATAATCTGGAGAATCAATTTGATTGGTAATTCCAAAAGGTAACACCATAAAAAATATGATCATCCATAGATTTACATAAATGATAATGCCACCTGTAATCGACATAAACTAGAATCTAACTAAATTAATATTTACTAAGGGTTTTTTTCCAGATTTGTCGTTAATTAATTTTCTGCAATTGCCTTTTAAAGTATCAATTAAATTTTTTTCTTGTTTTGAATTATTTAAATTAAAGGTTTTACAAGTATCCATTACTACATCTTCTAAATCATACTCAATTTCACTTTCATCTTCTTCAATCAAAGGAATTCCTTTCAAAGTAATGATTGGATTATTCTTTATCTGGCCATTTTTGGAAATTAAAACTGTAATCTCCATATAACCATTGGCTGCCATGTTTCTTCTCTCTTTTAAAACTGGAGAGTCATTATCAATTAAAACTTTACCATCTAAATAAACTCTACCTGATGTTACTTTGTCAATTACTTGGGGCTCACCTGGTGCAAGTCTTATAATTTCACCATTATTTACTTTAACTGGAAACTTAACGCCCATTTCTTTTGCAAAATTAATATGCTCAGCCATATGTCTTTGTTCACCATGAACTGGAATTAATATTTTGGGCTTTGCCCAATTATACATTTTTTTAAGATCTTCACGGGCTGGATGACCTGATACGTGAATTATAGAATTTTCTTCAGATAAAACATTGATTTCACTTTTAGAAAGATCATTAAAAATTTTGTATAATTTTTTTTCATTTCCGGGAATAATTCTAGATGAAAAAATAACATTATCGCCTTTTTCAAGGTAAAGATCTGGATGAGTGCCGTTAGCAATTCTTGCTAAAGCTGCTCTTTGTTCTCCTTGAGAACCCGTGCAAAGAAATACTATTTTATTCTTTGGGATCTTTTTTGCATCTCTAACATCGATTGGAACCTTAATGTCTTGTAAATAATTACACTGTCTTGCTAATTGATAAATTCTATTCATTGATCGACCAACTAAACAAACTTGTCTACCAATCTTTTCTGCAACTTTAAAAACGGTTTCCATTCTTGCAACGTTCGATGCAAATGATGTAATAACGATCCTGTTTTTCATTTTCTCTAAAACAGTTAAAAGACCTGTTCTTACTGAGCTTTCTGAGCCTGTTGATCCTAAATTAAAAATATTTGTAGAGTCGCAAATCATAGCAAGGACACCTTTTTTTCCAAGCTCTGTTAATTTCTTTACGTCAGTTTTTTCACCAATTAAGGGATCGTCATCAATCTTAAAATCAGCTGTATGAAGAACAAGACCTTCTGGTGTTGAGATGGCAAGTCCGTTTGGCTCTAAAATTGAATGAGTAAGTGTTACGTAATCAATATCAAATACACCTAGTTTGACATTTCCACTTAATTTAACGATTTTTAAATGATTACCGATATTAATTTTTAATTCTTTAAATTTCTCTCTAACAATTGCGGCAGTAAACGGAGTTGCATAAATTGGACACTCCAACATAGGCCACAAATGAGCAATTGCTCCAACATGATCTTCATGTGCATGTGTTAAAACAATTCCAAGTAAATTTTCTTTTTGATTAACAATAAATTCAGGATTTGGCAGGATGACTTCAATACCTGGAATATTATCATCTGAAAAAGTAACTCCAATATCAACGATGATCCATTTGTATTCACCTGGCTTGCCATAGCCAAATAAATTCAAATTCATTCCAATCTCACCTGCCCCGCCTAGAGAGCAATAAACTAATTCTTGTCCGCCTTTAGCCATTAAATATTTTTTAAATTAAATTTTAAAGTTTCAGCTATTCCTTTTAAAGTTATTTGCTGATCAATAACTTTGTCTTTAAATGGGAATGATGAAAAGAAAATATTTGCAAGGCCACCTGTAAAAATAACCAGATATTTTTTTTTTGTTTCTTTAATAATTTTTTGCACAAGTTCCTTAATTAAACCAATATAGCCCCAATACATACCGTTATTCATTGCGCTTACGGTATCTTTTCCTATGTATTTGTTAGTTTTCTTTAATTTAATTAAAGGAAGCTTAGCCGTTGCTTCTTTTAGAACCTTTAATGACAAATTTATTCCAGGTGTAATCATTCCTCCAACATAAGTATTTTTTACAATAACATCAAAAGTTGTTGCTGTTCCAAAATCAATAATAATTGAATTTTTTTTATAAATCTTAAATGCAGCAATAGCATTTACAACTCTGTCAGATCCTACTTGTTTTGGTTTGCTTAGCTTAAGCTTAATGGGCAGATCAAGATTTCGATCTTTAATTTCGTTAAGATGAATATTTTTTGTCTTTAATAATTTTTTTAATTTATTAAATGCATTTGGTACAACGCTAGAACAAAGCGCACCTTTATAGAAATTTTTTTTGATTTTTTTTTTAACAATGCCTATTCGATCCTTTAAGATATCAGGGGTATCAACAGTAAACTTGTTAGAATACTTATTCGTTAACTTGTTAAAATTAACAAAATCAATATTGGTATTGCCGATGTCGATGATTAAATAATTCAAACTAAACTACCATGCGTAAAATAATCTTTGTGATTATTGTGCTCTAAAATCAAAGCACCGTTGCTATTAATACCTTTAAAAATACCTTTATAAATCTTATTATTTATTTTGAAATTTATAACCTTATTTTTATTAAAAGCATATTTATTCCAATCTTTCGCGATCTTCTCTAAAGAATATTTTTTATCAATAATATTGCTTACAAAAGCTTTTTTAAGTTTTTCCACTAGTTCTTTTAAGTTAATTTTTTTGTTTGCTTCCTTATTTAAATAGGTGGTCGGATATTTTTTAATCTTTGGAGAAG
>VERQ01000079.1 GCA_018882565.1 Candidatus Fonsibacter sp.
GTTGTTTATTATTCTTTAAATTTTACTCAAGTGCTTAATGGAGCCTTAATGATTTCAATAATACCAATATTAATTGTTTTTATTTCTTTTATTTTTAGAACTGAAAAAATAAATTTTAGTCAAATTTTAGGTCTCATATTGTCTATAACAGGAGTTGTAATAATTGTTACACGATTAGATTTTGCCAAACTAATTCATCTAGATCTAAATAAAGGTGATCTTTGGTTGTTAGTTGCAATGTTATCATGGGCAATCTATTCAACAATGCTTACAACTCACAAAACAGGATTGAAATATTTAAGTTTTATGACAGTAATTGTTTCTATTGGTTTAATTTTTTTATTTCCACAGTTTTTATTTGAATTTAATAATCATCAAGTAATTAAATTTAATATTCCAGTTATTTTAATCACAAGTTATGTTGTTTTTTTTGCCGGCATAGGCTCTTATGTATTATGGAATAAAGCAGTTGTTATTGTTGGACCTAATAAAGCTGGAATTTTTTTACATCTAATGCCAGTATTTAGTTCTTTTATGGCAATATTTTTATTAAATGAAAAATTAATGAACTTTCATATTATAGGAGCCATTATAATTTTTATAGGAATTTATCTTTCTTCCAAAAAATCACTATCAAGATGAAAGTTGCAATATTAGACGATTACCAGAATGTTTCACTAATTCTTGGAAATTTTGAAAAATTAAAAAAAGATTTTGATTTTCATGTATTTAATCAGCCATTTGAAAATGAAGAGAGTATAATTAATCAATTAAAAGATTTTGAAGTTCTTCTAGTCATGAGAGAACGCACTCCAGTTACTAAGAAGATTATTTCAAATTTAAAGAACTTAAGGCTTATAATTACAAGCGGAATGCGAAATAAATCTATAGATTTTATAACTGCAAAAGAGAAAAAAATTTTAGTTTGTGGCACAGATTCAAACTCACACTCAACAGCAGAGTTAACATGGGCATTAATTTTAGGGCTTGTAAGAAATTTAAGAGAAGAAGCAGAGAATATGTACCAGGGATACTGGCAAACAACACTGGGATATGAATTAAAAGGAAAAACTCTAGGAATTATAGGTCTTGGAAAAATAGGATCTCAAGTTTCAAAAGTAGCTTTAGCTTTTGGTATGAATGTTATTGCTTGGAGTGAGAATCTGAAACTTGCTGTGGCAAAAGATAATCAGGTACTAGCTGTAACTAAAGAAGAGTTATTAGAAAAATCTGATTTTATAACAATCCATACAGTTTTAAGTGATAGAACAAAAAATTTGATCACAAAAAAAGATTTAGAATTAATGAAGGAAACTGCCTTTTTAATCAATACTTCAAGAGGGCCCATAGTAAATGAATTTGATTTAGTTGAGGCTTTAGAGAAAAATATTATAGCCGGGGCTGGTCTCGATGTTTATGATATTGAACCATTGCCTGAAAATCACAAATTAAGATTTTTACCTAATGCTCTTTTGTTACCGCATTTGGGCTATGTAACTAAAGAGAATTATGAAATTTATTATTCTCAAATGTGTGAGAATTTACAAGCTTTTAAAGATGGAAAGCCTATTAGAGTCATTCAAATGCTTAATTAAACTATCCTAATTTTTGTAAAAATGGGAAGAGTTCAATTAAGTAAAAGCCAAGCACTTGAAGTTTTCCAATCACAATTAAAATACCAGTTATTAACAATACAACTCCAGAGATTTTTTTTATTTTATTTAAATAAGATTTACTTTTTTTTGAAAAAATTAAAAATTTTTTAATAATTAAACTTGAAATGACAAAAGGTATTGCAAGACCTAAGGAGTAAAGACTTAGTAGTAATATGCCTTTAGAAATAGAATTTTCCATTGATGCATAGGCTAAAATTGAACCAAGAATTGGACCAATACAAGGTGTCCATCCAAATCCAAAGCCTATACCAACTATAAATGGGAATAAAAGATTGTTAGAAAATTTTATATTATAATTACCAAAATTTTTATTTAAAAAATTAATTTTAATTAACTCTAATAAATAAAAACCAAAAAAAATAATAACTAATCCAGATATAATTGATAAAATTTGAGAGTTATGCAGTAAAAAACTTCCGATAAAAGTAGCAGTTGCTCCAAGAGAAACAAAAACTAATGAAAAACCAAGGGAGAAAGATAAAGATTTTTTTAAAATAAAATTCTTAGATTTTAAATCTAGTTCATTAAGTGTAGTCCCGCAAATAAACGAAACATATCCAGGAATTAAAGGTAGTACACAAGGAGATACAAAGCTTATTAAGCCAGCAAAAAAAGCTATAGAAAGCGATACAATCATTAAGCTCTTTATTCGAGACCTAGTAATTTATCTAATTTTTTTTCCTGGTCTAATTTATAAATTTTATCACAGTCACCAATATGAATATTGTCAGCAAATATTTGAGGAACGGACCTAGCACCATTTGCCATAGCGGACATTTTTTCTCTTAGTAGTTCGTCATTAGATACATCGATCTCAAAGAATTTAATTTTTTTTTTATTTAATAATGATTTTGCTTTCACGCAAACCATCGAAAATCTTTTTGATGAACTCATTGTTGACCGGATTGGATGCTGACGGGTCAAACAATGTGCTTTTGAGAGCTTTGTAGCTTTCGGGATTTAATTGAGCACCCTCTGGCCGATTGAAAACAAAATACATCGGATCCGATTGAGCTTTCGTGATGCGTGCATTGATCGCAGCAAGCTCACGCGCATCATTTCCAGCCAGATCAATCGCCCTGCGAACCGCGTCATCCGCATCCTTGGCTTTCCCTAGCTGACGTAGGAACCCAGCTTGTGCAATCGTGCGAGAGATTTCGGTCTCTTGAAG
>VERQ01000025.1 GCA_018882565.1 Candidatus Fonsibacter sp.
GGGATACAGAGGCTATGGTCTGCCTGTTGGAGAATTAATATCAGAGGGAAACATTGGTTTAATGCAAGCGGTTAAAAAATTTGATCCAGAGAGAGGATTTCGACTGGCAACATATGCAATGTGGTGGATTAAAGCTTCTATCCAAGAATATATTTTAAGATCATGGAGTTTAGTTAAAATTGGAACAACAGCTGCACAGAAAAAATTATTTTTTAATCTTAGAAAATTAAAAAACCAAATTTTTGCTATCGAAAGTGGAGATATGACAGACGCTCATGTTAAAGAAATAGCAAATAGACTAGATGTAAATGAAGACGAGGTAATTTCAATGAACAGGCGTATGGCAGGACAAGAACAATCTTTAAATGCTAAAATTTCAGATGAAGAACAAAGTGGTCAATGGCAGGATTGGATTGTAGATGAAAATGCTGATCAAGAATTATTAATTTCACAACGCCAAGAATTAAATCAAAAACATGCTTTATTACAGACAGCTTTAAAAGTTCTAGATGAAAGAGAAAAAGAAATTTTATATGACAGAAAACTTATTGATGAGCCCAAAACTTTAGAAGAACTTAGTCAAAAATATAAAATTAGTAGAGAAAGAGTAAGACAAATTGAAAATAGAGCTTTTGAAAAAGTTCAAAAAGCGATGTTAGAGAATATTAAAACGAAACCTTTCATTACGCATTAAAAGGGTCTTCAACAAAAATCGTATCATCCCTTTCAGGACTTGTTGAAATACTTCCAATCTTAACACCTATAAAGTCTTCAATTGCTGCAATATAGATTTTTGCTTTCTCTGGTAGTTCTTTATAATTTCTTATTCCTTTAGTCTCAGACTTCCAACCTTCAAAAGTTTTATAAATAGGCTCTACAGCAAACTGATCTTCTGAAGCGCTTGGAAAAAAATCGATTTCTTTACCGCGTAATTTGTAACCAACGCAAAATTTAATTTCATCTAACGCATCAAGAACATCTAGCTTAGTTAGAGCGATCCCTGTAATTCCTGAAATAGTTGCTGATTGTTTAACAAGAACACCATCAAACCAACCACATCTTCTTTTTCTGTTTGTGACAGTTCCAAACTCATGACCTCGTTGACCAATAAGTTCTCCTGTTGCATCTTTAAGTTCTGTTGGAAAAGGACCTTCCCCTACTCTTGTTGTATAGGCTTTAGTAATTCCGAGAACATAATCAATTGATTTTGGACCACATCCCGTACCAACCGATGCCGTACCAGCAACCGTATTTGATGAAGTAACATAAGGATAAGTTCCATGATCTACATCAAGTAAAATTCCCTGTGCACCTTCAAATAATATTTTTTTATTTAATTTTTGATATTCAGCAATTTTTTTCCAAACTGGTTGAGAAAATTTTAGTATTTGTGGGGCAATTTTCAATAATTGCTCAATTAATTCATCTGATTTGTATATCTTCTTTTTTAATCCTTTTCTTATTGCATTATGATGTTCTAAAATAACTTCAAGTCTTTGTTCTAAATTTGTCTTAGAACGTAAATCCATAACTCGAATAGAACGTCTACCAA
This sequence comes from Candidatus Fonsibacter sp., assembly GCA_018882565.1. Classification (GTDB taxonomy): domain Bacteria; phylum Pseudomonadota; class Alphaproteobacteria; order Pelagibacterales; family Pelagibacteraceae; genus Fontibacterium; species Fontibacterium medardense. The sequence continues at coordinate 1,553 of VERQ01000025.1, forward strand.
TCTTATCTTCATATGCAGGTCCTATTCCTCTTCTTGTTGTTCCAATTTTAGATTTTGCTGCATCTTCTCTGATTTCATCCATTTCCTTATGGAATGGCAGAATTAAAGTTGCTGTATCAGAAATAATTAAATTATTTTCATTAACATCAACTCCTTTTTTTTTAATCTCGTCAATTTCTTCCAATAGTGCCCAAGGATCAATAACAACTCCATTTCCAATAATTGAAATTTTATCACCTCTAACTATTCCTGATGGAAGTAATTTTAGTTTAAAAACTTTTCCATTAATAACCAATGTGTGACCTGCATTATGGCCTCCTTGGAATCTAATAACGACATCGGCTTGCTCTGAAAGCCAGTCCACAATCTTTCCTTTGCCCTCATCGCCCCACTGAGAGCCTACAACTACAACGTTTGTCATAAGTAAATATTTTTTGGATCCCTATAAAGATCTAAATTATTTAATTTAATAAAGCCATATGATTAATTGGCCCATGTCCTCTTCCAAATTTTGGATTTAGTAAAATTGCTTTATGTACATATTGAATAGATCGTCTGCACGATTCGTTCATATTATAATTTTTAGAAATAAAAGAAGCGATTGCACTTGATAAAGTACAGCCCGTCCCGTGGGTATTTTTAGTTTTAATTTTCTTATTTTTAAAAATTTTAATATTATTTTTAGAGATTAATACATCTTCAATAAATGATTTATTAGCATGCCCTCCTTTTATAAGGACAAACTTGGGTCCAAATTTTAAGATTTCTTTTCCAGCGTTAATTACATCATCTAGTGTCTTAATCTTTTTTTTTATTAAAGCTTCAGCTTCTGGAATATTTGGCGTTACTAATAATGCAAAAGGTAATAACTTTTTTCTTAAATAATTAATAGAACTAATGCCAATTAATCTATGACCTCCTTTTGCAACCATGACAGGATCTATTACGATATTTTTTAATTTATGTTTTTTAATAGCTTTAATAACTTCTTTGATCACGCCTACGTTATGTAACATGCCAATTTTTACAGAATTTGGCCTAATGTCCTGAACTGAAAATGAAATTTGATTAAAAATTTCTTTGGGTGGAACAGAAACAACCGATTTTACCCCTGTTGTATTTTGAGAAGTAATTGCTGTTATTGCAGTCATCGCATAAACGCCAAGGGATGTCGCTGTTTTGATGTCTGCTTGAATGCCAGCTCCTCCACTAGAGTCTGAACCTGCAATAATTAATAGTTTAGTCTTTAATTTCAATGTTAAGCGTAATTCAATATTAATTTTTTAACTTCGTTCACAGTATCTTTAATTAATTTCTTATCTGAGCTTTCAACCATTATTCTAACAAGATTTTCAGTTCCTGATTTTCTAACTAACAGTCTACCTTCTTGTTTTAAACTTTTATCAATCTGATTAATTTTTGCTTTAAGAGATTTTTTTTCAACAATATTTTTATTCTTAACTTTAATGTTTTCTAATACTTGAGGAACTTTTTTAAATACTGAAAATACTTTGCTCGCTTTGCCATTATTTTTTAAAGAATTTAAAACTTCTAAAGCAACTAATAATCCATCTCCTGTAGTTGCAAGATTTCCAAGAATGATATGGCCTGATTGTTCTCCTCCTAAATTATATTTTAAACTATTCATTTTTTCTTTAACATATCTATCTCCCACGTCTGCTCTGTAAAATTTAATATTATTATTTTTAAAATAATTCTCTAATCCTAAATTAGTCATTAATGTTCCAACCACACCACCCTTTAAAATTTTTTTCTTTTTCCAATTTTTTGCAATCATTGCAATAATTTGATCTCCATCAATAATTTCACCTTTTTCATCGCACATAATAACTCTATCTGCATCACCATCGAATGCTATACCAATATCTGCTTTATGAGTTTTTACTGACTGTTGAATAAGCTCTGGATGCGTTGAGCCACAATTTTTATTAATATTAAATCCGTCTGGATTAATTCCAATTGCTACAACTTCAGCTCCTAATTCTCTAAGTAATGCTGGTGCAGACTTGTAAGAAGCGCCATTTGCGCAATCTAAAAATATTTTAACTCCAGATAAATTAAATGATTTTGGAAAAATATTTTTTAATATTCCTATATAATTTTCGGTTGCGTCTTCTAATCTTTTTGCTCTACCTAATAAATTAGGTTTTACTAAATATTTTTCAACTTTATCATCGATTAACTTTTCTATTTGTTTTTCAACTTTGTCGGAAAGTTTCATGCCATCAGGCCCAAATAGTTTTAACCCATTATCGGTATGGGGATTGTGTGAAGCCGTTAACATAATACCAAGATCAGCTTTCATAGATTTTGTTAACATAGCAAGTCCGTTAGTTGGCAATGGCCCTAATAATAAAACGTCCATACCTGCAGAAATAAGTCCGGACACTAAGGCCGGCTCAAGCATATAACCTGATAAACGAGTGTCTTTTGCAATAATTGCCTTATGACGTTGTTTATTTTGATTAGAAAAATATGTTCCTGCAGCAAGACCAAATCTGAAAAACATTTCTCCAGTAATACTGCCTTTGTTAACTTCTCCTCTAATGCCGTCAGTTCCAAAATACTTTTTCATTATTATTTGTTTAAAAATTGCGAATAAACTTTAAGAGCTTCGCTTGTTTCTTGTATATCATGAACTCTAAATAGCTGAATACCTTGCAAATAAGAATATAAAACAGAAGCAATTGTGCCTCCTAATCTTTGTGGGTTATCTTTTTCACCCATAATTTTACCTATAAAACTTTTTCGCGAAGGGCCAACCATTATTGGATAGCCAAGACAATGAAATATTGAAATCTTAGAAATAATTTCTAAATTATGCTCTAAAGTTTTTCCAAAACCAATTCCTGGATCAATAATAATTTGCTCATCCTTAATTCCATTATCTTTTAAAAATTTAATTTTATTTTCAAAATAATCAAAAATATCTAGTAATACATTATCGTAAGTTGGATTGTTTTGCATATTTTCTGGTATACCCTGTGAGTGATTTAGAATAATTGGCTTTCCTGAATCCTTTACAACTTGATAAGACAACTGATCAAAATCTAATGCCGAAACATCATTCAACATATCCACTCCTATGCTTATACCATGCTGCATTACTTTGGATTTTCTTGTGTCTAATGAAATTAACTGGTTTGGATATTTCTTTTTAATTGATTGAATTGTCTCTGACACTCTTACAATTTCATCTTGGTCGCTAACTGATTTTGCGCCTGGTCGCGTGGATTCTCCGCCGACATCAATAATATGAGCTCCAAAATCAATCATGTTCTTAACATGGTCTAGTGCTCTAAAAGTAGTATTGTATTTTCCTCCATCAGAAAAACTATCTGGGGTAACATTTAAAACTCCCATTAAAATAGGATTTTTAAAATTTAAATTAAAAATATTATTTCTTTTTGAGGTTATTTTATTTAAATCACTTTGAATTTTATCTTTAAAATCTAATCTTTCTAATTCTAAAACACTATATTCCTCAACTGTGTTACCATCAGATTTTCTTTTTAAAATCTCTACTGATAAAAAACCTACATCTTCAAGTCCACAAAGACTTTTTGCAGTTCCTGCTTCAATAAAATAATTCGCCTTTTGGCCAAAGACAATGTTTGTTGGCCTTATATAAATACTCTTCATGAAGGAAAAGTTAGATTAACTTTGTGTATTAGGCTTTAAACCTATTGCTCCTAAAGCGCTACCTAGTTTTTTCTTTGTCGTACTTGCTTCTTCCTTTCCAGATAGACGTTTTGGATAAACATTTTCGAATACTATTTTTTTAATTTCTTCACCTGATAACGTTTCATAAGTTAATAAGGCTTTTGAAACTTTATGAAGTTCTTCAACTTTCTCTGCTAATATTTTTTTAGCCCTAGCATAGCCAGCTTCAACAATTTTTTTAACTTCAGAATCAATTTTTTTTGCTGTTTCTTCTGATACATTTTGTGTTCTAGAAACGGATCTTCCTAAAAATACCTCTTCTTCATTTTCTTGATAAGCAATAGGTCCTAACTGATCGCTCATTCCATATCTGGTAACCATATTTTTTGCCATTTTCGTTACCATTTCTATATCAGAGGATGCTCCAGAGGTTACATTGTCGTAACCAAATATCATTTCCTCAGCAATCCTTCCGCCCATAGCAACAGAGATATTACCGAACATTTTTTCTCTAGTTATAGATAATTGGTCTCTTTCTGGCAGTCTCATGACCATTCCTAAAGCCCTACCTCTTGGAATAATTGTTGCTTTATGAATTGGATCTGATGTTGGCTCATACAAAGCAACAACTGCATGTCCGCCTTCATGGTAAGCGGTTAATGTTTTTTCTTCTTCAGTCATGACCATAGATCTTCTTTCAGCTCCCATCATGACTTTGTCTTTAGCTTCTTCAAGATCAGACATGGTAACAATTCTTTTATTTTTTCTTGCGGCAAGTAATGCAGATTCATTTACAATATTTGCAAGATCAGCACCTGAAAAACCTGGCGTGCCTCTTGCGATAACTTTAGGATTTACATCTGGGCCTGTTGTAATTTTCTTAAGGTGTACTTTTAAAATAGCTTCTCTACCAATAATATCTGGATTAGATACGACAACTTGTCTATCAAAACGACCTGGTCTTAATAAAGCGGGATCTAAAACGTCTGGTCTGTTTGTTGCGGCAATTAAAATCACACCATCATTAGTTTCAAATCCATCCATCTCAACAAGTAATTGATTTAATGTTTGCTCTCTTTCATCATTACCACCGCCTAAACCAGCGCCTCTACTTCTGCCGACAGCATCAATCTCATCTATAAATATAATACAAGGAGCACTCTTTTTTGCCTGTTCAAACATATCTCTAACTCTAGATGCTCCAACTCCAACGAACATCTCAACGAAATCTGATCCTGAAATTGTAAAGAAAGGAACATTTGCCTCGCCTGCAATTGCTCTTGCTAATAAAGTTTTACCGGTACCTGGAGGTCCTACAAGCAAAGCGCCTTTTGGAATTCTTCCGCCTAATTTTTGAAATTTTCTTGGATCTTTTAAAAAATGAACAATCTCTTCTAATTCTTCTTTCGCCTCTTCGACTCCAGCAACGTCTTGGAACGTAACTCTGCCATGAGCTTCTGTAAGTAATTTTGCTTTTGATCTTCCAAATCCCATAGCACCACCTTTACCGCCTTGCATTTGACGCATGAAAAATATCCACACTCCAATAAGCAGTAACATAGGAAACCATGATAATATTATTCCCCACAATGAAGGTCCTTTTTCCTCTCTAGGTCCAGCAGTAATTGAAACTCCTTTTGCTGATAATTTTTCAACTAGGTTTGGATAATTTGGAGAATAGGTTTTGAAACCTTTGCCATCTCTAAAGTTTCCAGAAATTTCGCTTCCTCTAATATCAACTGATACAACATTTCCTTTATCAACTTCTGTTAAAAAAGTAGAAAAAGGCATTTCAGTTTTTCCAGTGATTGATCCTGGATTTTGGAAAAGATTATATAAGCCTAAAACGAGTAGAACGACTACGCCCCACATCATTAAATTACGCAAATTCATAGTTTAAAAGTAATCATTATTATAGATTAAACAAGTACTATTCTCAAATAAATCTAAGATAACTCGCTGCAAAACTGTCGTTTTTAATGTTGTATTTCCTATTCTTAAAATTGAGAAAAGGAACAAATAACAACTCACCTTTATTATTCCAAAAAGATGGTAATGTTATCTTTGCGTGTGTTGGAATTTTAGTTCCATGATCATTAAATTTATTTTTTTTTAAATATTCAATTCCATTATTGCCTAATTTTTTAACAACAAATTTTTGTTGGATATTCAAGTTTTTATAAACTAAAAAACGATCGTCCCAATTTTTTCTTTGTTTATTTTTATTTAAAGTTTCAACAGCAATATTTCTATCTTCTCTAAAAATTGAAATTATATTTTTATTTTTCTCAATTAGGCAGCCTCCTAACGTTGAAGATTTAAAAGATTTTGATGATAAATTTTTGATTAATTTTTTTAAACTGTCGGATCTTGGTGGATAGTATTCACCTGACACAAAATGAATTGCTTTAATGACAACTCTAAAAATTACTTCTTGCGCTTCATTGTTAAAAAGTGAAGATTTTAGCGTTGCATAACCTTCTTTATAAAAGTTTAAATATTTTTTTTCCGATTTAATAATATAAAAATCTAATGAATCTTTAGCGGTATTAAGATTTTCAATAGTTTTAATAATACGTTTTGGATCAAATCCTTCTTTCTGTAATTTACTCTGCATTTTTCTAATTCTAACTCTTAAAAATTTATCATTATTATTTGATGGATCTTCAATCCATGATGAGTAAGATTTTTTGGTTACGATTAATAGTTCCTCTTTATTAAAATTTAATAAAGGTCTTAAAAGATAAAAATGTTTATTGTATTCAAAAATGTTTTGTAATGAAGTTAAGCCTTTAATTCCACTACCCCTAATTAATCTTATATAAAAATTTTCAATTAAATCGTCTTGATGATGCGCAAGAATAAGAAATTTAATTTTATTTTTTGTGCAATATTTTTCAAATAAATCATAGCGTAGATCTCTTGCTTTTTTTTGGATGTTAGACGAAAATTTTTCACCTTGATAAGTTAAAATCTTAGCCTTAATTTTATTTTGCGCTAAATTTTTATAAGTCTGCTTTGCCTCATTGGCAGATTCCTTTCTTAATTTATGATCAATAATTAAAGCAACTAAATCATTATCATTCTCTAGTGAGTATAACTTTGCTAGCGCACTTAGAGCTAGACTATCGCTACCACCTGATACTGCAATTGCGAATTTTTCTTTACCAATAAAAGGTAAAATTTTTTCTTTGAAACGAAAATAAATATGATTTATTTTTTTATCTTCTAATAATTTAAAACTAACTGCAGTTAAATCTTTTCTTTTCATAAGATGATTTTTGTAAGATTGACGCATCAGTCTTAGGATAGGCTTTTTTTAAATTAACAATCATCTTGCAACCTTGTTCAATTTCGCCAAGCTCTGCAAGAGTAACTCCTAATTTTAATAAATTTTCAGGAGCTTTTGGGCTATTAGGATATTTTTGATAACCTTCTAAAAATGCAGCAGCTGCATCTTCATAGAGTTGTCTAATATAAAAAGTTTCTCCATACCAAAACTGAGCGCTGCCTGCGAGCTCATGCTTTGAATGAGTGTCTACAAATTCTTTAAAAGCAATTTCTGCTTTTTCAAAATCTCCACTTTTCATAATATTTGTTGCATATTTATACTGCTCTGCAATTGAAGTTTTTGGCAAAACTTTTGTTTTAGGTTTATTAACTTTTTCTTTTAACTTAATATTTTCTGACTGGACTGGTTTTTCCTGAATAACATTTTCTTCTTCTTCTTTATTAACCTCTTCAGAATTTAAAATATTAGTTTCGTTTTTTTTTATTGCTGCAGCTTTTTCTAATACAACCTCTTTAGGAGCGCTGACTTTATCACTAATGGCTCTATTGCTTTCTAATTGCTGAAATCTTAATTGACTGTCATTTGAAACTTTATTCAATCGATCTGACACCTGTTGAAGTTTATAATTATTTTCTTCAAATTTTGATGTCATTTGTTGGATTTGTTTTTCTAATTCTGAAATTTTAGCTAATTGTCTAGTTAAAGCTTCATTAACAACAACATTATCTGAAGGCAAAGTTGCGTTTTTGCTATAAACAGCTTTTTCTAAGGTTTGAATATCTTTTTGAATTTTTTCTAATCTATCTAGTAACTCATTCGTCTTATCTTGTTGTGCAAAAGAAATATTTGCAAAAAAAACAACAACTAAGATCTGTAGTAAGAATCTATTTTTAAAAAACATATTTACTTATTTTATTTAATTTAAATGGCAAAAAAAAGACCCTAATGAATTTCTCATTAGGGTCTTTTATGAAGTTTTTAATATTAATTAGTTTTAACTGTTACTGTTCTTCGGTTTTGTGACCAAGCTAAAACGTTTGATGCTGGATTAGCAGGTTTTTCTTTACCGTAACTAATAACTTTAATTCTATTAGCAGCAACACCATTGCTGATTAAATAGTTTTTAGCAGCTGTCGCTCTTCTTTCGCCAAGGGCTAAGTTATATTCTCTTGTTCCTCTTTCATCGGCATGACCTTCAAGAACTACATTTAAATTTGGATTTGCTTTTAAATAAGTAGCTTGTTTGCCAAGAGTTGTTGTTGCAGCTGAAGTTAATTCTGATTTATTTGTTGAAAAAAATACTCTATCTGGAACTCCATCCGCTAAGAATTTAACTGTTTCTGTTCCAGTATAAGCATCGTCGCCTTTTGTTGTTGTTGTTGCTTGTTGTGTTGCGCAAGCACCCAAGAATAAAGTCATTACTAGAGCTAGGGTAACTTTATTTAGATTTTTAAATAACATTATTATTCCTTTGTTTATTAATTTTCTAAATTGTAGATATTTTAATAAGATGAATAATGCAACTAATAAGTTAGTTGCCTATTTTCCTGATAATAATCCTGACCAAGATGGATCTGAAGCGTCTGTTGGAGTTTGAATTAATCTCTCATTATAACCTGTTAAATCAATAGACCATAATTTCGCTCCACCACCTCTTCCGCTGTTATCAGAGGCCGTCTCTCTATAGAATACAAGAACTCTTCCATTAGGCGCCCAAGATGGTGCTTCTTGATAATAGTTTTCAGTCAATAATCTTTCACCAGAACCATCGGATCTCATAACTCCAATATAAAATTTATTCCTATATAATTTAGTAAAAGCTATTAAATCACCTCTTGGTGACCAAACTGGTGTTCCATAAAGTCCTTCACCGAAAGATATTCTTTTTACATTCGTGCCATCACTTTTCATTGTGTAGATTTGTTGTAATCCACTACGGTCAGAATTAAATGTAATGTAAGAACCATCTGGAGAGTAAGAAGGCGAAGTATCTATTGAAGGATGATCTGTTAATTTTTCAACAACTCTTGTTTTAATGTCCATTGTATAAATATCAGAGTTACCTTCCTGCGCAAAACTCATAATTATCTTTTTTCCATCAGGAGAAAAACGTGGAGCAAAAGTCATTCCTGGAAAATCCCCAACTAAATCTTGTATTCCTGTTTCAATATTTAATAAATAAACTCTAGGTAAATTTTTAAAATAAGACATGTAAGTTACATGCTGACTAGCCGGGCTAAATCTAGGGGTTAAAACTAATTCATTGCCTAATGTTAAATATTTTACTCCATAGCCATCTTGATCCATTATCGCCAATCTTTTTTTTCTATCTACTTTTGGTCCAGTTTCAGACACGAAAATTATTCTAGAATCAAAATAACCTTTTTCTCCTGTTAATCTCTCATAAATTTTATCTGATATCATATGAGATACTCTTCTCCAATTATCAGGCGTAGTATAAAAAGCTAAAGCTGATAATTCTGTTGCTGATACAACATCCCATAATTTAAATTCAACTCTAAGTCTGCCTTCTTTCTCTAATGAAATTTTTCCAGTAACAAGCACTTGTGTTTTTATAAAAGCCCAATCTTCAAATCTTGGTTTGTTGTGAGCTGGTTCTGGTCTTTGAATAAAAGATTTTTTTTCTAATGCAAAAAATAAACCAGATCTTGAAAGGTTATTTTGTATAAGTTCAGGAATTTTACTCTCAAGTTGTAATTTTTTTATGTTATCACCTAATTTTGAATCTAAATAAAAATCAGAAATCGCCGTCGGTAAAGGATCCAAATTTCCTCTTGTTATATCTACTGAAACAAGCGCGAATGACTTTGCTGTTAAAATAAAAAATAATGCTAAAATTGTAAAAATTTTATATTTCATATTAACCTTTTAACATTTCCTTAGCGTCAAAGTTTAATTGCATTTCTTTCCACTTTTCATAACCAGTTGATGGTACTTTAAGAGGATTGCATAACTTTACAGCTCTCAATGCACTCTCTGCTAATATCTTATAATAAGTTTGTCCAGCTGTATTCATTCTTACTTGATCTAAAATCTCACTACTTACTAATGAACCATCAGGGTTAAGTTTAATTTTTATTCTAACAGTTAAATTTTCATTATAAGGAAGTCCGATCGGTATGTTCCAGCATTTAAATATTTGAGCTTTAATGGCATCCTCCTGAGTTATTGTAAGTTTTGATGTGACAACATTTTTTTGTTGGCTCTGTGTCGCTTCTAAACTTGGCTTACTATTAGCATCTGCATTGTCTTTTTTGGACTTATCTATCAGTGCAGAAATCTTATTAGGATCGAAAATCTCTTTTTTTTCAAATTCAGAAGTTTGTTTTGTTAAGTCTTCAACTTTAACTGGGTTTTGTCTTTTTTCTAATAATTCTTTAATTTGTTTTATGTTTTCTGGTAAAGGTACCGCATCAGGTTTTTCTTTAGGCACGATTTTAGGTGGTGCTTGTTCAGTTACAACTCTATCTTTTATTTTTTTATCAGTTTTTGCACCATCAGAAACTTTGGGAGCGTAAGGAATGTTTGTCCTTTCACCAATTTGAACAAGATCTACGGACATTACTAAAGGCGCCTGAACTCTTC
>VERQ01000080.1 GCA_018882565.1 Candidatus Fonsibacter sp.
CTTTATTTGTTATAATAATGTTATTATTTTTTAAAAAAATTGACTTAATTAATGATAAAATAATACAATTTTTTAAATATATTGCTTCTTTTTTACTTGTAGTTGTCGGTCTTTTAATTTTTGCAGATGTGTTACTAAGAGGAGCGTTCAATAAACCTTTAATAGGTGTTCCGGAAATTATAGCTAATTTAGTTGTTATAATAGCCTTTTTTCAATTTGCCTATGCAGTTTCAATTGAAAGTATGCTTCGATCTGATTTTACTATTGAAAAAGCTGGACCTAAATTAAGAAAATTTCTAGATCTTCTTAGTTGCTTCTTGGGACTTATATTTTTTATATTGTTAGCAAAATCCTCATACTCATCTATGATAAAATCATTTATTTCATCTGAATTTGAAGGTCATGCTTCATTTAGATTTCCAACATTGCCACTAAAAGGAACTATTTTTTTATTTTCTTGTCTAACCGCTTTTACATATTTGCTGTTAATAATTTCAAAAACTTTTAATTTAAAAAAATAATGTTTGGTTTTGATTTTTCTTTTTGGATAATAATAGCATTAATTTTGCTAATAGCTCTTAGCGTTCCCGTTGTTATTGCTCTAGGTCTAACTAGTTTTTTTGGGCTATATTATATCACTGGGAATATTAATGTTCCTCTGTCTTTATTAAATAATACTGCTTATGGGGCTATAAGAGATTATATTTTTGCTGTTATACCATTATTTGTATTAATGGGCGAGTTGATATCAAGGTCAGGAGCGGCTGAAGATCTATATAATTTAATTAATAAATCTTTAAAAAAAATTCCAGCTAGACTTGCGCTTGCAACAGTATTTGGAAATGCAGTATTTGGTGCAGTTACAGGCGTTTCAATAGCATCTGCAGCTGCCTTTTCTAAAATTGCCTATCCTCAAATGGTAAAATTTAATTATAATAAAACTATCGCTGTTGGCTGCATTGCTGGTAGCGCTTCTTTAGGAATGTTAATTCCACCTAGCATTTTAATGATTGTATGGGGAGTGTTAACTGAGCAATCAATAGGCAAACTTTTTATTGCTGGAATAATTCCAGGAATAATTCTTTCATTTTTATTTGCGATTTTTTGTTTTGTACTTGCTTATTTTAAACCAGATCTTTTTGGACAAGGTAGTGAAAATAAATCATTAGATGTTAGCCTTACCAAAAGACAATATTGGGGAGCAATAGGTGTATCGTTTTTAATTGTTTTAGTTTTAGGGGGTATTTGGTTTGGTTTTTTTACACCTACTGAAGCAGCAGGAATAGGCGCACTTTTTGCTTTAATTTTAGCTATATTAAAGGGAGTTTCTTTTAAAGAAATTTTAGATTCAGTTTTAGAAACTGGAAAAATTTCTGCTCCAATTTTGTTAATTTTAATTTGCGCTCAAATGTATTCAAGATTACTTGCCATGGGTGGAATAACCGATGCTCTTACAAATGTTTTTACGAGTATTGGTGGAAATAAATTTTTAATTTTATTTATCATGGTTGCTGTATGGTTTATTTTAGGAATGTTTATTGACTCTGTTTCAATTATTTTGTTAACAGTTCCAATATTTGCTCCAATAGCTTACAAGTTATTAGGTTACGACCCAATATCATTTGCCATTATAGGAATTTTAGCTATAGAAGCTGGTTTGTTAACTCCCCCTTTAGGCCTTTGTGTTTATACTGTTAAAGGTTGCATAGTTGATCCTGACATAACGTTAGGTCGTATATTTTATGGATCTGTTCCATATTGGATATTATTATTAGTTTTAGCAATTTTGGTTATGATGTATCCTGGTATTGCTAATTGGCTGCCAGCAGTTATGACTAAAAGTTGATTATTTAATCTTGTTCGGATTAAATATATTATAAACAAAAAAAAGGAGAAATATGGCCCAAGAAATAATCGATCTAAGTTTGACAGTAGAAGATAACATGCCTGCACATAAACTTTTTCAAAGTCCTATATATTTAACGGCTTTAACTCATGAAACCACTAAAAGTTTTGGACTAGGAACTAAAGAAGATCCCATGACTTTTCAAACAAATTACATAGGAATGCTAGATCATGTTGGTACACATGTTGATGCTTTTAAACATGTTAACCCTAAAGGAAAATCTATTGATGAAATGCCGTTAAGTTTGTTTATGGGTAAAGCTGTTTGCTTAGATTTAAGAAACATCAAAGACCTAGAAGATATAACCGTTAAACATATGGAAGAAGCTGAAAAAAAATCAGGTGTAAAAATCGATGGTCATATAGTTTTATTGTGCACTGGTTTTCATGCTAGAAATTACCATGACAGAAAACAGATAGTTTGGGGCAATCCAGAACTTACAGTTGAAGCAACTAAATGGCTTTTTGACAGAGGATCTAAAATGCATGGAGTTGAAGGACCATCTACTGATAAACCAACTTCAAATCTATTTCCACAACATAGACTTTGTAGAGATTTAGGGGTTTCTCATTTTGAATGGTTAGTCAATTTAGAAAAAGTAGTTGGAAAAGGTGAGTTTCAATTCATTGGATTACCAATTAAATTTAAAGGTGGATCAGGTTCTCCTGTTAGAGCTGTTGCTGTAATTAATAGCTAAACTTCTTAATGAAACCTCTTGATTTTATTAGTGTTTCGGAACTTTCGAAGCTAATAAAAAATAAAGAGGTTTCACCAATAGAATTATTAGATAGCACACTAAAGAAAATTGAAAAATTAGATCCTATTTTAAAT
>VERQ01000026.1 GCA_018882565.1 Candidatus Fonsibacter sp.
AAATTATTATTGGAATTGGGTCTTCTGGCCCTACTAAAAAATGGCCAACAGAAAATTATATTGAATTGATAAAAAAAATTAATGACAAAAATATTAAATTCTATTTAGCTGGCGGAAATAATGATATTGAGAATCAAATCGCAAATAAAATTATTAATGAAATAAAAGAAAATAGAATAGAATCTTTATGTTCTTTAAGCATTGAAGAAATTATGCCAATTATTAATTCTAGCAAATTATACATCGGCAACGATACTGGCTTCATGCATTTAAGTGCTGGTTTAAATATCCCAGCTATAGGTCTTTTTGGGGACACACCATTGTCTTATGCGAAGTATAATAAAAATATTTTTCCCATTATTCCTGAGAACTTTAAAACTGTAGGACATGGCTCTATGGCCATGAACCAAATAACAATTAGTCAGGTATTAAATGAAGTTAAAAAATTTATCTAAAAGTTCTTTCTAATTTTTTTAAAGATTCTGGTGAGATTTTATTTTTTAAATTTTTTACTTTATCTTTTATCTTATTTTTTAAATCACCCTGAATAACTTCATTGTTAATGTTTAATAAAACATTAGCAAAAACCATCTGCAGAACTTCTTTAAATTTAGTAGATTTTTCAGCAGTTCCTACATTATTAAAAGACATTTTGTTTAAATTAATGTCTTTATTAATATCTAAAAACTCTGAAGAAGCATTTATCTTAGCGTTGTTAATAGTGAGTTGATTAATTAAAAACTCTTTATTTTTTTTCTTAGATTGATTTTTAGACTCTAATTCTTTGGATGCCTCAATTTCTCTAGTAGATCCAACAGAAGCATTTTTTAAGGCAGGTTTAAACGAGCTAACATTATCTTTAACTTCTTTATTATTAATTAGCACTTCATAATACAAAATTGCCCCATCAATATTAATATCTTTGATAACAATGGTATCTTTGAAAAGGCTGGTTAATACAAAGTTTGCATTAATATTTTTGATCTGAATAATATTTTTATTTTTAAAGCCATCTAAATTCTTAATTTCAATATTACTAATTTTAATGGAAGACCCCAATATACTAGTGGCGATTTTCCCTACAGAAATCTGTTGTCCTAATGCCTGATTTCCTTGATCAATAATTAAATTTTTTACTATTTTATCTATTCGATAACTTAAAAAATCTAGAATTAAAAATGTTAAACTTAAAAAAACTACTGAAAGAATAATAATTTTTTTTTTATTCATATAGTAAAAAATAAGATCATAATAATTAAAGGAAATAATAAAATAAAACCTATTAATTTATTTTTAACAAAAAAATATTTTATTATTTCTAAAAAATCTTTAATGACCATTTATGTATATCAATATATAAAATTATAATTTTAGCAATATACATTTCAATGAATGCATCCATCCCAAAGATAAATAAAATTTTAAATACAGTAAAAATTCACAATGAAGAATTAATTGATAATTATTCATGGATTAAGCAAAAAGATTGGAAAGAAGTAATATTAAATCCTAATAAATTAAACGCACAAGTCAAAAAATATTTGGATGAAGAAAATTTGTTTAAGGAAAATCAGCTTAAAGATATTAAAGATATAGAAAAAAAACTTTTTGAAGAATTAAAGTCTAAAATTAAAAATGAAGACAACTCAGTTCCAAAAAAGGATGGAGATTATTTTTATGGCTACAAATATAATAAAAATAGTGAATATCCAATTTATTATAGAAAAAATATCATAAAAAATTCTGAAGAAATTATTTTAGATTGTGAGAAAAAATCTAAAACACATACTTACTTTAATGTAGCCTCAATATCCCACAGCCATAATCATAAAAGTGTAGCTTATAATATTGATACAAACGGATCAGAATACTTTTCTATATTTGTTGAAGATATTGATAAAAAAGAAATATTAAGTCCTG
Organism: Candidatus Fonsibacter sp.; assembly: GCA_018882565.1. Classification (GTDB taxonomy): domain Bacteria; phylum Pseudomonadota; class Alphaproteobacteria; order Pelagibacterales; family Pelagibacteraceae; genus Fontibacterium; species Fontibacterium medardense. Next base: position 1,921 of record VERQ01000026.1, read on the forward strand.
AAATAAAGAACACAACTGGGGACATTATTTGGTCTTTAGATAATAATTATATTTTCTATGTAGGATTAGATCAAAATCATCGACCTACAAAAGTTTTTAAACACAAAATTGGTTCTGATACTAATAAAGATTTATTAATTTATGAAGAAAAAGATCCATCTTTTTTTTGTTCTATAAATTTATCAAAAACTAAAAAATATCTATTTATTAGAACAGCAGACCATGAGACTTCTGAATATCTTTTTATCAATTTACAATTAAATGAAACAACACCAGTACTTTTTAAAAAAAGAATAAAAAAAATTGAGTATGATTTAGAGCATCATGAAAAATTTTTTTTAATAAGCACAAATACTGATGAAGCAAAAAATTTTAAAATAATGATAAGTCATGAACAATCTTACCAAAAATGGGAAGAATTTATTGCTTATGAAAAAGATAATTTAATTTTAGATTTTATTTTATTAAAAGATTGGCTTGTTAGACTAGAAAGAACTGAAGGTTCTGAAAATATAATCATATTAAATCTTAACAATAAAGATCAACATAAAATTAGTTTTGATGAAGAAGCCTATAATCTTTCATTAGATCATGGATATGAATATGAAACAGATACATTTAGATACTCATATTCATCCCCAACAACGCCAAAGAGTATTTTTGATTATGACTGCAAATTAAAAAAACAAGAATTAAAAAAAACTCAAGAAGTTCCCTCTGGTCATAATAAGGATGATTATATTTGTAAAAAAATATTTGCAACAGCACATGATAATGAAAAAATTCCAATTACAATCCTTTATAAAAAAGGTGTTAAACTAGACTCTAATAATTATTTATTACTTTATGGATATGGATCTTATGGAATATCTATACCAAGCAATTTCTCTACTAATAGATTAAGTCTAGTTGATAGAGGAATTATTTATGCGATAGCACATATACGAGGTGGCAAAGAAAAAGGATATGAGTGGTATGAAAATGGAAAACTTTTAAACAAAAAGAATACTTTTTTAGATTTTATAAGTTGCGCTAAAAAGTTATGCGAAGACAAATATACTTCTCCTAAAAAAATTATTGCTCAGGGTGGCTCTGCTGGTGGATTATTGATGGGCTATATTGCAAATGAAAGTCCAGATTTATTTCTTGGAATAATTGCACAGGTGCCTTTTGTTGATATTTGTAACACTATGCTTGATGAGGATCTGCCTTTAACCGTTACAGAGATTCCAGAATGGGGAGATATCAAAAACGATAAAAAATCTTTTCTATATGTAAAAAGTTATTCACCTTACGATAATGTAAAAAAACAAAACTACCCGCATATGTTAGTGACTGGGGGAATTTCAGATCCCAGAGTTACGTATTGGGAAATGACAAAATGGGTTGCAAAATTAAGAGAAAATAAAACAGATAATAATTTACTATTACTCCATATGAATATGACTGCTGGTCACAGTGGGGCTAGTGGAAGATTTGATTATCTTAAAGAGATAGCAATGGAATATGGTTTTGTTTTAAAGATCTGTAAAATGCTATCTTAATTTTTTTTCAACTCGATCCCAGAAAAACTTTTCTAATCTGGCTCCATTTAATCTATTAATCTCTTGAATCCCAGTTGGGGAAGTTACATTAATCTCTGTTAAATAATTTCCAATAACATCTATCCCTGTAAAAAATAATTTATTTTTTTTCAAAAAAGGTTTCAAAATATTACATATTTTTTTATCCCTTCTTACTAAACCAACTTTCTTTGCAGTTCCTCCTGTATGAAAATTAGCAGTAACACTACCTTTTTTTGGTATCCTTGCAACAGAGCCAGCGTACTCACCGTCAATTAAAATAATTCTTCTATCACCCTCTTTGATTTCATTTAAATACTTTTGTATTACTATCGGCTGCTTATATCTATTAATTAATTTTAAAATCTTTCTTTTTAAAACAACACTTGTTCCTTCTAATTTTGAAATTCCCTCACCACCATTGCCATAAAGCGGTTTAATAATTGTTTTTTTATATTTTTTTTGAAAATTAAAACACTGTTCAATATTTTTAGAAATAAGAGTGGGTGGTATAATATTTTTAAAATTAAACATTGATAATTTTTCAGGATTATCTCTAATTGATTTAGGATCATTTAGAATAAGAGTTTTATTAGAAACCATCTCAAGGAGATAAGTTGCAGTTATATAACTCATATCAAATGGTGGATCTTGTCTAACCAGAACAACATCATAATCATCAAGAAATATTTTTTGAGTTTTAGATTTTTTAAAAAAAATTTTTTTATCTGGAAATAATTTAAAAATATTACCTAAGGCAGATACTCGTCCATTTTCATAAATCAAATTCTCTGGCAAGTAATGAAATAATCTATATCCCCTTTTTTGTGCTTCCAGAGCTAAAATATAAGTGCTGTCAGATTTGATATTAATGGACTCAAGCGGGTCCATTTGAATGGCTATTTTAAAATGCTTCTTCATCAAAGATCTTGAATATATCCTGTTTCCATCTTGTATTATACTTTTCTATAAGAGATTGGGCTGGAGATTTTTTATTTTTAATGAAGTTATGAATATCTTTAAGAAAAATATTCTCATCCATTCCTTTACTGTTAGTCTGATTTCTATTCTTCAATCCTAAAGCTGATAAATCTACTAACTTTTTAGCATGATCAAATATTTTTTTATTCATAATCTCAGTATCAAAACCTTTTTTTGGAACTTCTAAATATGCATTATAAATATCCTGGTAATTCCAATCTTTTACATACTCTAATGCCTGATTTAATGAATCCTCATCATAAAGAAGTCCAGTCCAAAATGCGGGTATTGAACATATCCCAGCGGATGAACAAGAATCTGCTGATCTAATCTCTAAATATTTTTTTAATCTTAATTCAGTAAAAATAGTTGATACATGATTTTCCCAATCTTGAATGGTTGGCTTTTTACTTGGATAGTTTTTTAATTTTCCAGAAATAAAATCATTAAAACTTTCACCCGCACAATCAATATATTCATCATCCTTAATTATAAAATACATTGGTACTTTCAATGCAAAATCTACATAACGTTCAAAACTATTTTCATTGCTTAAGAAAAATTCAGGAATTCCAGATCTATTTTTATCCGTATTTTGCCAAATATGAGTTCTATAAGATAAATAGCCATTCAACTCATTTTCTTTAAATGGAGAATTAGAAAATAAAGATACAGCTACAGGAGTGATGGCTGCTATTAATTTTGATTTTTTTTTATAATCAGCTTCATTTAAATAATCTAAATTAACCTGTGTAGCGCAAGTTCTATGCATCATGTCTAATCCATTTCTCCCAACGCTTGGCATATATTTTCTCATAATTTCATATCGCTTTTTTGGAGATTTAAAAACGTCACTTAACTTTGCAATGGGTGCAAATCCATTTCCTAACAAGCCTATTCCTAATTTAGCGCAAATAATTTTTAATTCTTTTAAATAAGAATTAATTTCATTACAGGTTTGATGAATATTTTTAACAGCATCTCCTGATAATTCAAATTGTAAACCTGGTTCTAGAGTAATATTTTTTTTATCTTTAACTAATCCTAAAATATTTTTCCCTTCTTTAATTGGAGTCCAATTATTTTTTAATAGCTCAGAAAAAATTTTTAAAATACTAACTTCACCATCATAAGGAATAGGATTTTTATTTTTCAAATTAAATAAAAATTTTTCATGTTCGGTTCCAATTCTCCAGCTATCTTTGCTTTTAGAACCTTTTAAAAAATATTCTATTAACTCTTTTTTGTTTTCTATGTATTGCAATTTAATATCTAATTTTTTTTTGGATTGATCTAATTTATTCTTTAGAGTCTTCAAATTCAACTGACATTGTTTTATTTTAATATAACAAAAAAAATATATATTCGCTTAATCAAACTAAAACAGGAGAAATTAATGAAAGGTTACTGGATCGCAAAATATAAAAAAGCAGAAGATGCAAAAAAATTAGGCAATTATGCAGAAAAAGCTTTAAAAGCAATTACCGATTTTGGAGGGAGACCTTTAGTGAGAGGAGGAAAGTATATTACTCTTGAGGGCGCGGAGTTTATCCGAACAGTCATTTGGGAGTTTAAAGATTATGACACAGCATTAAATTGCTATAAATCTAAAAATTATCAAGAAGCCTGGTCCATAGCCAAGAATACTGTTGATAGAGATCTTATGATTGTTGAAGGAATTTAATATTCAACTGGAACAGGATCTATACTTCTCCACATATACCATGTGGCAACCGTTGTGTATGGATGCCATTTATTTTTAAAAAAATCTAACTGATCTTTTTTCATAGGATATTCCTTTTTATAATTTATAGAAATTGCTTTGATTAAACCAATATCTGAGAATGGAAAAATATTTGAACGATTAAGATTAAAAATAAGAAACATTTGCGCAGTCCAAATTCCTATACCTTTAATTCTAACTAAGTGCTTAATAGCATCTTCGTCTGACATTTTTTGTAAATTTTTTACATCTAGTCTTTTTTCAAAAAATTCTTTTGCCATTATTCTTAAATACAAAATTTTTTGACGTGATAATCCAGCAGAGACGAGTTTTGCTCTTGATAACTTTATTAAATTAATTGGAGTAATTTTTTTAATAACTTTTTCAAATTTTAACCATACTGAATCTGCTGCCTTCACCGAAATTTGCTGACCTATAATCGATCTACATAATGAATAAAATGGATCATTTCTTGTAACCAAATGTCCATCATACCGATTAATAATTTTTGCCAATTTTTTATCTTTTTTAGATAAAAATTTTTTTGCTTCATGCCAATAATGTGGAGGTTTAGTTTTTTTCATTACAAACTAACGCTTCTTATTTTTTTAACTTGTTCGCGCTTAAATATTATAAAAGAACTAATAATAATTATTATTGCACCAATAATTGTTGAAACTGAAGGAATCTCAGAAAAAATATAATAACCGAAAAAAATTGCAGACAACACGCTTAAGTATTTAAGTGGTGTTATTAATGATGCATCAGCTCTTCTGTATGCTGTTGTCATAAATAAATTCGCAATAGATCCGCAAATTCCTATCATGCATAAATAAAAAAAGTCTAAAATACTTGGCATCTTCCATTCTTCAAAAAAAAACGCTGCAGAGCTAATAATTATTAATAAAGCTGTAAAATAAAAAGCTATTAAATAATCTGGTTCTGTTTTTGATAATCTTTTAATTGAAACTGCAACAATGCTAAACCCTATACAGAAAAAAATTGGAAAAATGCAATATATATTAAAAAGACTAGTTCCTGGTTTAGTAATAAACAAAACACCAATCAGCCCCGCTATAACTGAAAACCATCTTCTATAACCAACAACTTCTTTTAAAAAAATTATAGAAAAGATTGTCACAAATACTGGTGTTGCTTGAGCAATAGAAACCACGTCAGCTAATTTCATATATTTTACGCCAATAAACGTTGAGATCATCGCAAATGTTCCAGCAAAAGCTCTTATAAAATGCAATGTGGGTTTTTTTGTTTTATAGAAAGTAAATATTTTATTTTTAGGGATTAAGAAAAAAATAGGAATTAATCCAAACAACCCTCTAAAAAAAGCAATCTCACCAATCGGATAGTCACTTGTTGTTAATTTAACAAGAATATCCATCATTGAGAAACAGATAACGCTTAGCAGCATATAAAAAGAACCTGTTCTATTAGATGATGGCATCAATATATTTTACCTAAATCTTTTCATAACATATAAAAATAACTTTAATATAAAATTTTATGAATATCGCTATTTTCGCAGCTGGATGTTTTTGGGGTATCGAAAAAAAATTTGATCTTACAAAAGGTGTAACAAAAGTTGAAGTTGGTTACACTGGTGGAGATACAAAAAATCCAACTTATGAACAAGTTTGCTACGAAGAAACAGGTCATGCTGAAGCAGTAAGAATAAATTTTGATGAAAAAATTATAACTTACAAAGAACTATTAAATGTTTTTTGGTCCTGCCATAATCCTACTACTTTAAATAGACAGGGTCCTGATATCGGCAAACAATATCGTTCAGCAATATTTTATCTAAATGATAAGCAGAAAGTTGAAGCTGAAGAATCAAAAAAAACAATGAATGAAACTATGTTTGATAACAATATTGTAACAGAAATTACTAAATTTGATGAATTTTATTTAGCAGAAGAATATCATCAGAAATATTTAAAAAAACTTGGAAAATATTAATGTCATTAATTACAACGGATTGGTTAGAAAAAAATCTTTTTAAAGAAGATATTAAAATCTTAGATTGTTCTTGGCATATGCCAAATACTAAAAGGATTGGCAAAGATGAGTTCTTAAAAGAACACATCCCAGGATCAATTTTTTTTGATATTGATAAATTTTCAGACCCTTTAGGAAAATTTCCTCATACCATTCCCTCTAAAAACTTATTTGAAAAACTTACTTCTGAACTTGGAATTAAGAACTCTGATCAAATTATAGTTTACGATAGTCTTGGTATTTTTAGTGCTCCTAGAGTTTGGTGGATGTTCAATTATTTTGGTCATAAAAAAATATCCATATTGGATGGTGGTTTAGTTAAATGGAAAAATGAAAATAAAAAAATAGAAAATGGATCTGGGAAAAATTTTGTAAAAAGTAATTTTAAATGCTCCACAAAACATGAAATGCTTGTGCTAATCGATCATGTTAAAGAAAATATTAACAATAAAAAGTTTGAATTAGTTGATGCTAGAAGCAAAGGTAGATTTGATGGCATTGAGAATGAGCCAAGACCAGATATCAAAAGTGGATCTATTCCTAAAAGCTGCAATATGCCTTGGGCAGAATGTATTGATCCGGTAACTAAATGCTTTTTATCTAAAGAAGAACTTCAAAAAAAATTTGAAAAAATAAATATAAACAAAAATTCCGAAGTTGTATTTTCTTGTGGCTCTGGTGTTACTGCATGTATTGTTGCTAAGGCCTTTGAAATTATAGATGGAAAAAAATTCTCAGTTTATGATGGATCATGGACTGAATGGGCGAGTCAATAAATAAGCCTCTAGAATCAAGTATATTTAAAGAACAAAGAAATTTTTTTTTCAATTAAAGCATGTTATTACATGCTTCTTCATGAATACTTCAAAAAAAATAATAATCATAGTTAGCATTATTTTTGCATTAGTGATTGCGATCATTGCTGGTCGAATGATTTTAAATAATTTTATTCAAAAAAAAATTAATGAAGTAAAGCCAACTGAAGTTATTGCTGAAGAAGTAAAAAAATTAGAATTTTACGAAAAAATTGAAACATTTGGAACTGCATTAGCTAATCAATCATTTTCTATACGTATTAAAAAAACAGAATTAATTAGCTCTTTAGAATTCGATAAAAATTTAATGATCCAAAAAAATCAATTAATTGCTCAGTTGAAGACTGAAAAGATTACAGCTCCTTTTAGTGGAAGACTAGGAGTTAGAGAAATTACGCCTGGAATTTTGGGAGGTGAAGATTCTATAATCGCAACCTTAGATGATATTGAAACGATTAAGCTCGATATTAAAGTTCCCGAAAGTTATTTAAATATTCTTAAAAAAGATTTAAAAATTAAAGCAAGTTCAGAATCATTTAGCGAAATTTTTACAGGTACGCTGGAGACTGTAAGTGCTCGAGTTGATCCAATTACAAGATCTATTTTAGTTCAAGTAAAAATTAAAAATTCTAATTATAAAATTATTCCTGGAATGTTAGTGAACATAGAAATTGTATATAATGAAAAACAATCTTTAGGCGTTCCTGAAGAATCAATAATTCAACAAGGAAATAGAACCGTAGTTTACAAAGTAATAGAAGATAAGTCTGTTGCCCTAACAGAAGTAAAAACTGGGATAAGAAATTATGGAAAAGTTGAAATAGTTTCTGGTCTTAATCCTGGCGATAAAATTGTAATAGAAGGCGTTTCAAAAGTTAGAGATAAGGCGCAAATAAAATTAATTAATAAATAAGAAATGTTCTTAACCGACATAAGTATTAAGCGTCCAGTTTTTGCAACTGTGATGTCGATAATACTAATTATATTTGGTTTAGTTATATTTAACAAAATAGCAGTTAGAGAACTTCCTGATATTGATCCAAGTATAGTAACCGTAAGAACGGTTTATAAAGGAGCCTCAGCAGAAATTGTGGACTCACAAATTACTCAAAAAATTGAAGATATTGTTGGCGGAACTCCTGGTCTGGCTACTATTGATTCTCGAAGTGAAGATGGAAGATCGGTTGTTAAGATGGAATTTGAACCTGGTGTTAGTGTTGATGAAGCAACAAACGATATTCGAGACAGAGTATCAAGAATTATTGATAATTTACCTGATAATGCCAGTCGTCCGGAAATATTTAAAACCTCAGAAGGTAATCAGGTGGCGATATGGTTAAGATTAAGGAGTCAAAACTTAAATGACTTAGAGCTTAGCGATTATGCAAGTAGATATTTAAAAGATTATTTTTCAAGTGTTGATGGCGTTGGTCAAATCATTTTATCCGGTGAAAAAGAAATATCATTAAGAGTATGGATAAATCCATCGGCTTTATCTGCTAGAGACTTAACTGTTGCAGATATTGAATCAGTTTTATTAAAAGAAAATATTGAACTTCCTGCAGGAAGGTTAGAGTCCAAAAGAATAGATCTTAATATTAAACTAGATAAAAATTATAAAAACGTTGAAGATTTTAAAAATTTACCAATTAAAAGAGCTAGGGATGGATCTTTAATAAGACTTAAAGACGTTGCTAGAGTTGAATTAGGTCCTTTAAATTTAAGAACTTTATTTAAAGGAAATGGGGATCCTGTGGTTGGTATTGGAATCTACCAACAATCAAACTCTAATACTATTGCTGTTGTTGATGGAATTAAAAAGAAATTAACCGAGGTTAAAAAAAATCTGCCTGAAGGTATTCAATTAGATGTTGCCTTTGATAGATCAAATTATATTCGTGTTGCAGTCAATGAAGTTTATATAACTTTATTTATATCCGTTGCTCTTGTGGTTGCTGTTATTTATTTATTTTTAGGAAACTTAACTTCTGTAATCATTCCTGCCCTTGCAATACCGGTCTCTTTAATTTCAACTTTCTTATTAATTTATGCTGCAAATTTTAGTTTAAATTTATTTACTCTAATGGCCCTCGTTATTGCAATTGGTCTCGTCGTCGATGATGCTATTGTGATGTTAGAAAATATTTATAGGAGAGTCGAAGGAGGAGAAACTCCCTTAATTGCATCTTATAAAGGAGCAAGCCAAGTTTCTTTTGCAATTATTGCAACAACCGTTGTCTTGATTGCGGTATTCGTGCCTCTTATTTTTGTGAAAGGAATTGTTGGTAAATTATTTACAGAGTTAGCTTTAACTCTATCATTCTCAATTGTCATTTCTGCATTTGTTGCACTTACATTGTCACCAATGCTTGCTTCAAAATATTTAAAAGTATCACACTCAAAACCAAATTTTCTTAAAAAATTTGATTCTTATATAGATAAATTTTCTAATTTTTATTTTGAAACTCTACTTTTGTTGCTTTATAAAAAAAAAGAAATTGTTATCTTTTTAGTTGGGGTTTTAATTTCAGTTGTTATTTTATTTAAAATTACTCCTAAAGAATTAATTCCTCCTGAGGACAGAGGAGTGTTCTATGTTGTAATTC
>VERQ01000002.1 GCA_018882565.1 Candidatus Fonsibacter sp.
GTTTTGTGGCGATCATTTGAAAATTCACAACAAGACCAACGATAATTCGTGTGATTGGAAAAGATGCAAACAGCCAGGAGAATTTAAAGCTCCTTCAAAAGCTGTGGGTGAATATAAATGGTTCTGCTCAGAACATATAAAAATTTATAACTACGAGTGGGATTTTTTCTCTGAAATGTCACAAGACAAAATTGAAGAGTTTATTCATTCAGATATTACATGGCACAAACCAACCTCCAAACTTGGTTCAAAAGACAATTTTTTTAATAAAGTATGGAGAAATATTTTAGAAGAACAAGATATCTTTCCTGCAGATTATTTTAAGCAATTTGAAAAAAAAACAATTTATAGCTCAAAAGAAATAGAGGCTTTAAAAAAACTAGATTTAAAAAGTAATGTAAAATGGAGCGAAATTAGAGAGCAATTTAAAAAACTTGTAAAAAAATATCACCCAGATACAAATTCTGGAGACAAAAAATTTGAGAATAAATTAAAAGAAATAACAATTGCTTATACTCTTTTAAGGAATAATCAAAAAAACGTAAATCATGGAAAATAATATTTTTGAAACCGCACCCGATTTAAAAATTTCTGTAAAACAAGTTTTTAATATTGATACGGATATGACGGTTGAGGGTTTTTCAAAAAAAAATCAATTTGTTCCTGAACTTGATAGTGCTTATAAATTTGACCGCGACACAACTCTTGCAATTCTTGCCGGTTTCGTTTTTAACAAAAGAGTCTTAATTCAAGGCTTTCATGGCACAGGAAAATCAACACACATTGAACAAGTTGCAGCAAGACTAAATTGGCCCTGCATAAGAATAAATTTAGATAGTCACATAAGTAGAATTGATCTTTTAGGAAAAGATGCAATCGTAATAAAAGATAACAAACAGGTTACGGAATTTAGAGAAGGAATCTTGCCTTGGGCACTACAAAATCCGGTGGCATTAGTATTTGATGAATACGACGCTGGTAGACCAGATGTCATGTTTGTTATCCAAAGATTACTTGAGAGCGAAGGAAAACTAACTTTGCTTGATAAAAATAAAGTCATTAAACAGAATAAATATTTTAGATTATTTGCAACAGCAAATACAATTGGTCTTGGTGATACTTCTGGACTTTATCATGGAACGCAACAAATTAACCAGGGACAGATGGATCGATGGAATATTGTAACGACACTTAATTATCTAAAACAAGAGAATGAACTTGAAATTATATTATCAAAATGCCCTCATTTAAATAATGCTGAGGGGAAAAAAGTTGCACAAAAAATGATTCAAGTTGCTGATCTAACAAGATCTGGTCTTGCTAATGGAGACATTTCAACGGTGATGAGCCCTAGAACAGTAATGACATGGGCGGATAATTATAAAATTTTTAATGATATTGGTTATTCTTTTAGAATATCATTTTTAAATCGTTGTGATGAACTGGAAAGAGCAATTATCGCGGAATATTTTCAAAGATGTTTTGCTAAAGAACTTACAGAAACATCTGCAAGTGTAAAAATAAATCTTAAAAATGGAAAATGAAAAACAGGCTGAAAATTTTAAGATAGCCATCTCATCAACCATCAAGGCATTAGCAAAAAAACAAGATCTTAATATTCTATTCTCAGACGCACCTGCTAAAGAAAGTAACGTTATTAACCTTCCCAAGATTAGTTTTGATTCTATAGATGAATATCAAAATATTAGGGCTCTTGCAGATTCTGAAGCTTTAAAAATAAAATATAGTAATTCAGAACTTTTAAAAAAATTTGAACCAAGAGGAATGATTGCAAAAAATATTTATAAAAGCGCTGAAAAAATTCGTTATGAAAAACTAGGATCAGATAATTTTGCAGGAATAAATTTAAACTTTAAAAATTACTATCAAAAGAAATTTAAAGAACAAAATGAAGATACTTATAATAGCATTGAAAAAGCCTTTGATATTATTTTAGCAAACCACCTACTTAATCTGGATTTAAACATTGAAGAAAAGAAAAGTTTAATAAATTGGAATAAAATTATTGATGCCCAAATTAAAGATAAATTAGATTTATTAAAAAAAAATATTTCTAATCAAGAAAAATTCTCTACTATTTTAAACTCTATTATTCTGGATTTAAAATTAGAAGAAAAACTAAGTCCTAATGACAGTGATAATGATAATGAACAAAAGAACGAAAATAAACTTAAAGATCAGAATGATAATGAGATTAACCAAGATAAAAATTCTAATAAACAAGACTTTAATATTGAGAGCATAATTCCTGATGTTGAAATTGATGCAAATGAAAGTGAGCAAGAATCTTTAATTGAAGATGAAAATAGCTCAAACGATGAAATAAAATCTTCTAATATTAAAAAGAGTAACAGCGAAGTTAAATACAAAATTTTTACAAATAAATTTGATAAAATTATTAATGCTGAAGAAATGGTTGATCCTAGTGAAATGATTAAATTTAGAGAAAATTTAGATAATCAACTAAAATCTTTTCACAACTTTATTTCGAGACTTGCAAATAAATTACAAAGAAAACTACTCGCATTTCAAAATAGATCTTGGGAGTTTGATCTTGAAGAAGGAATGCTTGATACGGCAAAACTAACTAGAGTTATCATCGATCCCCATAATTCCCTTTCTTATAAGAAGGAAAAGAATACAAATTTTAAAGATACGGTAGTAACTTTGTTAATCGATAATTCAGGATCAATGCGAGGCAGACCTATCTCTATAGCAGCTATTTGTGCTGATATTTTATCCCGCACACTAGAAAGATGTTCAGTAAAAGTTGAGGTATTAGGATTTACAACATTAAATTGGAAGGGTGGAAAAAGTAGAGAACTGTGGTTAAAAAATAAAATAAATAATCCTGGAAGATTAAATGATTTGTCACACATTATTTATAAATCTGCCGATACACCATGGAGAAGAGGAAAAAACAATTTAGGATTAATGTTAAAAGAGGGAATCTTAAAAGAAAATATTGATGGAGAAGCAATCTTATGGGCTTACCAAAGATTAAAAAAAAGAAGCGAGGAAAGAAAAATTTTAATGGTAATTTCTGATGGCGCTCCTGTTGATGATTCAACTCTTTCTGTAAATCCAGGAAACTATTTGGAAAAGCACTTAAAAAATACTGTAAAATGGATTGAGAATAAAAAAGATGTTGAAATTAATGCAATTGGAATTGGTCATGACGTCACAAACTATTATAGCAAAGCTTTAAAGATTGCAGACGTACAAGAGTTGGGGGACGCTTTAATCGACCAGCTTGCAGATTTATTTATTGAAGAACCAAAAAGAAAAAAAACAATTAACTAAATCTAGCAATTGCAATTCTAAATGGCAGTAACATTGCAAGATCTACAAACAATTTAACAGCTAAATCTCCAGCTGCTAATATAATCCAAGGAGAATCTGTCCCATAAAAAGCTATACTAAAAAATACTACGGTATCTAATACTGAGCCAAGAATTGAAGAAACGAGCGGCGGAATAAACCACAGTTTATTTCTTAAAACATTAAATACTCTAATATCTAAAAATTGCCCTGCTAAAAAAGCAACTCCAGATGCAATAACTATTCTTAAAACGATTAAATTAAATCCTTCAAAAGTTAAAATAAATGAAAAAATAATCCCAAGTATAAATCCAAAAATAACAATCTTTTTAGCAAATTGGTTGCCAAAAAATCTATTAGCAAGGTCAGTAACTAAAAAAGTAACTGGATATGTAAAAGCACCCCAAGTTAAGATTTCTTGCAGTCCGAAATATGGAAAAGGAAATTGTACTAAATAATTTGAAGAACAGATAACAATAGCCATAATGGCCGAATATAAAAATATCTTTTTTGAATATACCAAGAAAACTAATTAACTTTAGCTTTTGTTTCTTTTTTAGCTTTAATTTCTTTTTTAGGTTTTTTAACGTGAGGAACTATTGTTAGCAGAAGTTTTCTTATTTTTTTAACTCTAGGTGATAAATTTTTATTTTTAGCTCTTAATAAAAATTCATCAATACCTCCTCTAAAGTCTACGGCCTTAATTGCACGAGTACAAATTTTAATACGAATATCACGATTTAATTTTTCACTTTTAAAAGAAACTTTTTTAAGATTTGGGAAGAATCTTCTTTTAGTTTTGTTATTAGCATGACTGACGTTATGACCTGTTTGTGGTCTCTTACCTGTCAGTTCGCAAAGTTTAGACATATTTTCTCCTGCAAGGGATATAGTTAGATGATGAATTTACGTCAAGATATTTCTTATAAATCCTAGATTATTTGTAGCAATTGATTTCTTGTTTTTACAAGATTAGTCAAATAATTATTAGTTAACCTAAAATTTTCATGTTCCAAGTTTACCTTCCAATCGTAGAGGTTCATGTAAACATTTTATATTTGTTATCAATCAGCGGCTTTATAGGTTTCTTAAGCGGTTTGCTTGGTATTGGAGGTGGATTTTTAATGACACCTGTTTTAATTTTTTTTGGTATCCCCCCAATGCATGCCATAGCAAACGGATCTAACAATATTTTAGCATCTTCTGTTTCTGGAACATTTGCACATTGGTACAAAAAACAAGTGGATGTTAAGATGGGTTTTTATATCTTAAGTGGAGGATTTTTTGGTGCCACTATTGGTATTTATTTTATTAAATTGTTAATTCAAATTGGAAAGATTAACACCATAACTTCAATCTTATATTTTGTATTATTAACTAGTTTTGGACTTTTAATGTTCATTGAAAGTCTAGCGGAGTATCGCAGAATAAAAGATAAAAAATTTATAAGACGAAAATTTCGTAAGCACACATGGATACATGGACTTCCTTTTAAAGTTAGAATGAATTCTTCAAGACTTTATATCAGCATTATTCCACCAATATTTTTTGGATTCTTAACTGGAATCATTTCATCGATGATGGGTGTTGGTGGAGCATTTATTTTAATTCCAGTGATGATTTATGTTCTTGGAATGCCTTCTAAGCTTGTTCCAGGAACATCTTTGTTTGTGATGATTTTTGTTATGACATTTGTAACTTTCTTTCATGCTATCACTAATCATAATATTGATCTTATTTTAGTTTCTATTCTTATGCTGGGATCTGTAATTGGAGTTCAATTAGGAACTAGACTTGGAATGAATTTGAAGAATGAAGAACTTAGAATTTTAATGTCAATTATCATTACTATTTTTGGATTAAAGTTTGGTTATTCTCTATTCGTAGAAGAATTAAAGTTTAGAATTTTTAGAAAAATAGAAAGTCAAGATCACTTAAATTTCTTTCAGGATTTTATTTATCAATTTGTAAATACCAGCCCAATATTATATGCATTAACTGCTGTGGGACTTGCTATATTAATTGGATACTTCAGTTCTTTCATTTTTAAAAAACTAAAATATTAATTATGCCAATGGAAAAAAAAAAATTAGCAACAATATTAGGATATCTTGGTCTCATTCCTTTTTTTACATTTACAATTATTTTTTTTATTTCAAATTTTAACAACTATGTTGTCGATGTTTATTTATTCTATGCAAATATAATTCTAGCTTTTCTTTGTGGCAGTCATTGGAGTAAAATTCTGAATAGTAATATTTCCAACAACAGAAATTTACTATTAACTTTAAGCGTTTTTATTCCGGTTTTTTCGTTTGTTTTAGATTTTTTTTCAAATCAAGATATAAAAATTGCAATCTATATAATCTTATTCTTTGCAACTAATTTTATAGATGGAAAAATATTTTCTGAAACTAGTAATGTTTGGTATTTAAATCTTAGGAAGCGACTAACCTTTTTAGTAATTTTGACTTTGGTAATTAATTTATTCGCTGTCAACGCCTACCGCTTTTTGTAAAGAAGAGAATCCATCTCTTCTCAATAGCTCAGCCAACTCCTGCTTAATAGCCGCTACAACAAAAGGTCCTTTGTAAACTAAGCCTGTATAAAGCTGCAATAAAGAGGCCCCAGCTCTTATTTTTTCATAAGCAGAAATTCCTGAGTCGATTCCTCCTACGCCAATTATTGGAACTTTTCCTTTAGTACTTTTAAAAAATTTTTTAATAATTAAATTAGAAATGTCTTTAATAGGCGATCCTGACAGTCCGCCTTTTTCATTTTTTTGTTTATTAATTAAATTTTCTCTTAGTTTTACTGATGTGTTAGTTAAAACTAATCCATCTAAATTAAATTCTAAAATATTTTTACAAATCATATCAATATCGTCATCATTAATGTCAGGGGATATTTTTAGAACGATTGGTGTTTTGCTATTTAAAGTTTTTTTTATATTTAAAATTTCACTTAACAATTTTTTTAAATTTTCTTGTTCATGAAAATTTCTTAAATTTTCAGTGTTAGGTGATGAAATATTTATACATATATAACTACATAAATTATGAAAATTTTTAAAACACTCTACATAATCATCAATACGGGATGCACTGTCTTTATTCGGTCCTATATTAATTCCTAGAATTCCCTCTACTTTTTTAGTTTCAATTCTACTTTTAACTTTGACTAGACCCTGACTTGGAAAACCTAAACGATTAATAATCGCATCATCTTCTATTAATCTGAAAACTCTTGGTTTTGAATTTCCTTCTTGTGGTTTTGGAGTAATAGTTCCAACTTCTGCAAAACCAAATCCAAGTGCAAACATTTTATCATATACTTCTGCATTTTTATCAAATCCGGCTGCTAGACCTATTGGGTTTAAAAATTCTTTTCCTAAAACAGTAATTTTTAAAATCTCATTATCTTTTGATGGGAAAAGCGGAATATAAAGATTCTTTAGAAATTGAATGGCTAAGGAATGAGCAAGTTCAGGATCAAGCTTATTAATTAAAGAATTAATAATCTGATAATTCATTTTTATAATTAATCATTAATAGACTTATTAATTAAATTAACTGTTTCTTTAATACCATAAAAACTTATAAATGATCCCATTCTCGGTCCTTGCTCATCTCCAAAAAGCACTTCATAAATCATTTTAAACCACTCTCTTAATCTCTCTTTTGAATAATGAGTTTTACCAACAGAATAAACTATGGTTTGCATTTCTTCTGGCTGCAAAGCGGGACTCATTTTAGAAATTTGTTCAGCAAGATCTTGTAATGCTTTTTTCTCAGTTGGGTCTGGTTTTCTAAATTTTTTGTTAACTTTCACAATGTCATTAAAATAATTAATGGCATTTAAGATCAGCTTTGCAAGAATAGGGTGATTTTCTTTAATTAAATTCGGACTAAAATTCTTAATAAATTTCCAAATAACTTCTTCTTTGTCTGTATTACTAACGCTCACTAAGTTTAGCAAAATATTAAAGGAGATAATTATTTCTTCTTTTGGTGGATTACCGTTATGAACATGCCAAACAGGATTTCCTAATTTTTCTTTTGCCTCTTGTTTGTCAAATTTTTCTAGGAAAGAAAGATATTCATCAACTGCTTTTGGGATAACTTGGAAATATAATTTTTTAGCTCTTGTTGGATTTTGATACATATACAGAGACAAACTTTCTGGAGACGCATACTTAAGCCATTGTTCAATTGTAATTCCATTACCTTTTGATTTAGAAATCTTTTCTCCATTCTCGTCTAAAAATAACTCATAAGCAAATCCAGCTGGTGGCACTCCTCCTAAAATTTTACAAATTTTACTTGAAAGTTCTGCGCTTGGAATTAAGTCTTTCCCATACATTTCAAAATCAACTCCAAGAGCAAACCAGCGCATAGCCCAGTCTACTTTCCACTGCAATTTACATGCTCCTCCTGTAATTTTTGTTTCAACTTTTTTATTTCCATTTTGATAAATAATAGTTTTATTATCTAAATTTTTCTCAATTATAGCGACCTCTAATACTTTTCCTGTCTCGGGACATATGGGTAAAAATGGACTGTAAGTTTTTCTTCTTTCTGGACCAAGTGTTGGCAAAACAACAGCCATAATTTTATCATAATTTTTTAACACTGCAGTTAGAGCATCATCAAATTCACCTTTAGTGTAAAGTTCAGTTGAACTTTTAAATTCATATCTAAAATTAAATTCATCCAAAAATTTTTTTAGCATATTGTTATTATGCTCTCCAAAACTCTTAAATTTTTTAAACGGATCAGGAATTGCTGTTAATGGCTTATTTAAATTATCTTCTAAAATTGATTTATTTGGAATGTTTTCTGGAACCTTTCTAAGTCCATCCATGTCATCAGAAAATGTGAATAATTTAACCGGTATACTAGATAATCTTTGGAAAGCATTCATAACCATGGTTGTTCTGCAAACCTCTCCGAAGGTTCCAATATGAGGCAGTCCACTTGGTCCGTAACCGGTTTGAAATAAAACGTAACCTTTTTTCTCTATTATTTTTAATCTTTTTTTTAATATCTCTCTGGATTCAGTAAAGGGCCAAGCTTCTGAATCTTCAAAAAACTTTTTATCAATTAACATTGTTGGATCTTAATTTAATTTGCTGATTAATGATAATTCTTACCTCATTAAATATTGGATCTTCTAACCTTTTATTAAGTATTGTCCAAGTGTAAGGAATTAATTTTAAATATCTGCTTTTCTTATCTCGCTTAAAAAGCCTTGAAAATATTCCAATAATTTTCATAGCTCTTTGCACTGAGAGAATAGAAAATTCTTTCTTAAATTGTTGAATATTAAAATACTTTTCTTTCTTCATTAATAATAAATAATAGTTCAATAACTTTTGCTTCAACGCAGGGCTAGTTTTAATCCTAACATCATCTATTAGGGAAAGTATATCGTAAGCTCTTGAGCCAATCAAAGCATCTTGGGAGTCAATGATACCAATTTTATTTTTTGCTCCTTCTTTATACTCCATCATATTCGAGACGTGAAAGTCTCTATGAACAAAATAGTTATTCTTAATAAAATTATTCTTTAATATTGAAAGTAATAATTTTCTTAATTTTTTAATCTTAAAATTATTTTTTATTTTTAGTATATGAGGCAAATACCAAATAAAAAATAGGTCTATTTCTTTTTTTAAAATTTTAAAATCATATTTTTTAAATCGGAATATCTTATTTTTAAAATTTATTTTTTGTAACTTAATTAAATATTTAATTAATGATTTATAAATACTAAATTTGTCTTTAGATTTTTTGATTAACTTAAGATAAGTTTTATCGCCAAAATCCTGTAATAAAGCCAATCCATTTTTGTAATCACAATCTAATACTTTTGGTGCACTAATGCCTCGTTTTCTTAAAAACTTATTTATGAGAACATAATTTAAAATATTAGACTTTTTTTCTTGTTCTGCAGAGGTAAGAATAAAAGATTTATTTTTTTGATAAATTCTAAAATATTTTCGAAAAGAAGCATCTCCTTTTATTTCTTTAATTTTATAATTTTCTAAATAATTTTTATTAAGAAAAATTTTAATTATTTTTAATCTATTTTTGTTAATCATTAATATTAAAGCCTTGCCACTTTCCTTTTCCATTAAACTCTAGAGATCTAAGATCTTTATTAGGATCATAAGTAAATTTAATTTGCAAAAAATCATTCAATGAATTCATAGCAATTTCAGGCCACTCAATAATATTTATAAAATCTTTTGCTGTATCGAATAATCCTATGTTTAAAATTTCCTTTTCTTTTTTTAATCTATAAAAATCATAATGAGCAACTTTCATACCTTTTCCTAAATCATAATATTGAACTATATTGAAAGTAGGGCTTACAATTTCTTCTAAAGGACGTTGATTTTTTTGCTGTAAAAAATGTATTAAAAATCTAGTAAATGTTGTCTTGCCAGCACCTAAATTTCCACTGAGTAATACAAAATCGTTTGGTTTTAAATTAATTGAGATAGCTTCGGCGACTTTTTTTGTGGAATCTAAAGATTTTAATTCCATTTAATTGAAATTAATAACGATATGTATCTGGTTTAAAAGGTCCTTTTTCAGAAACGCTAATATAATCAGCTTGTTCTTTGCTTAATTTAGTAAGTTTTGCACCCACTTTTGCAAGATGTAACATTGCAACTTTTTCATCTAAATGTTTTGGCAAAACATAGACTTTGTTCTGATATTTTCCATTGCTGTTCCATAATTCTATTTGCGCAATAACTTGATTTGTAAAAGAAGCACTCATAACAAAACTAGGATGTCCTGTTGCACAACCAAGATTCACCAATCTACCTTCTGCTAATAAAATAATTCTTTTTTTATCTGGAAATTCAATTTCATGAACTTGTGGTTTTACTTCATTCCATTTGTAATTTTTTAACGCACTTACCTGAATTTCATTATCAAAATGTCCAATATTACAAAGGATTGACCTATCTTTCATTTTTCTCATGTGTTCGATAGTAACAATGTCCTTATTTCCTGTTGCTGTCACAACAATGTCAGCTGAGGATATAACCTCATCCATTAATACAACTTGATACCCTTCCATTGCCGCTTGCAATGCACAAATTGGATCTGTTTCAGTAATTAAAACTCTAGCGCCACTTTGTCTAAGTGATGCTGCACTCCCTTTTCCAACATCTCCAAATCCAGCAACTATAGCAACCTTTCCTGACATCATGACATCCGTTGCTCTTCTAATTGAATCTACTAAACTTTCTCTACAGCCATACAAATTATCGAATTTAGATTTAGTTACTGAATCGTTAACGTTAATTGCTGGAATTAATAATTTATTTTCTTTCTCTAATTTGTTTAAAGCTTTAACTCCAGTAGTAGTCTCTTCAGAAACTCCTTTAATATTTTTTAATAAGTCTTTATATTTATCGTGCAGCAACATTGTTAGATCTCCACCATCGTCCAAAATAAGATTTGGTTTCCAATCTTTCTTTCCATTAATAGTTTGTTCAATGCACCACCAGTACTCTTCTTCTGTCTCGCCCTTCCAAGCAAATACCGGAATTCCTTTTGCAGCAATTGCAGCTGCGGCATGATCTTGTGTTGAAAATATATTACAAGATGACCATCTAACCTCTGCTCCTAGAGCCACTAATGTTTCAATCAAAACTGCAGTCTGAATTGTCATGTGAAGACAGCCAATTATTCTTGCGCCTTTTAAAGGTTTGCTAGACTGATATTCAGCTCTAATTGCCATTAAGCCTGGCATTTCTGTTTCTGCTAGAGAAATTTCTTTATTACCAAACTCTGCTAGTTTTAAATCTTTTACTTTAAAATCTTGTGTCATTTAAAAAGTTAATTAACAATAAAACTTGGGTATATCAATTTTATTTATGAACTTTAATCTGCTATTGGCAAATCAATCTCAACTACTGCACCCCTTCTTCCTTCTTGGTTTAAATTATACGCTTTAATGTGACCTTTGTGAGATTCGACTATATTTTTAACTATATTTAATCCTAATCCAGAATGCAGGCCAAACATTTCCTTTGGCCTATTACTGTAAAATCTTTCAAAAACTTTTCCGATATTACTTTCATTAAATCCAGGTCCTTCATCAGTAATAATTATTTTTGCATAATTATTTTTACTCTCAATATTTATTCTTAGCGTACTTTTTTCAGGACTAAATGAAATAGAATTTTCTAATATATTAGAAATAACTTGCTCAATTCTACTTTCAAAACCAATGACAAATGTTTTTTTCTTGATTAAATTATTAATCTCTATTGAAATATTTTTTTTAGTATTATCGATAACTTGCTGATATTCATCCGCAACTTTTTTTACAAGTTTAATTAAATCAAATCTGGTTAATTGCAATTTAGCTTCTAATGCCTCTCCTTTGAGCATATTAGAATAGTCTGTTATTAATCTTTCAATCCTCACAACATCGTCATTTAAAATTCCAAGCAACTTAGCTTTTTTTTCTGAATCTTTTGCATTAGGTAATAATTCTGATGCTGCTTTCAATGATGCTAACGGATTTCTAATTTCATGAGTAAGATCAGATGCAAATCTTTCTGCAAATTCAATTCTTTTATATAAATTATCTGTCATTCCTGAAAGCGATTTTGATAAATTACCAATTTCATCTCGTCTTAGATTAATTCTATTAATAATTTTATTGTCAGGGTGATCAGAGCTTGCGGATGTTGCGTAACGTCCTAAAATTCTAATTGGTTTAATAATGTTTGCATTTAAAAAAATTGAAAAAATTAAGATGATCGCAGCAACACTTAATGCAGTTCTGATAACAAAGTTTTTTCTTTCGATAACAGCATTTTCAATATCATTAGAATCTTCCGAGATAACAATAAAGCCTTTGTTTTCCCCATTTAAAGTTAGAGAAGATAAACTAACAACAACAAAATTATTTCTGATCTTTCTTGAAAAAGTTAAAACCTTATCAGATCCTAATATACTTAAATTATCATTAATAATTTTATTAAGTAAATTTTCTTCTTGTCGAGTAGTTAGATCGGGTGTGTCTGGTATATTGTCAGTTGTTAATTTTCTTTCTTGAACATCTGGCACTTTATAAAAAGGTTTAGCATTTATATCTAGGGAGTGAGCATCTACTATGATTTGTTTTTTTAGATCATAAATTCTAATTTGATTAATATTAGGTAATAAATATTTGTAACTTGCTAAAAAATTTTTAAGATTATCCCTCTTGTAAGGAATACCCTGTAATTCCATGTTTAAAGCAATGTTCTTAATAAGTTTGGTATGTTCTTTTTTTTTGTTACCAACAAGCTCAGGTTCAATCGACTGAAGATATGAAAAAGTTGCAAGAATTAAAATTGAAAAGAAAAGTAAATTTATAAATAGAAATCTCGCTAATAAAGATTTTAAATTAACAGAAAATTTCATTCTATTTAACTAACATTCCAGCGATAGCCACTTCCATATCTTGTCTCAATTGCTGAAAATTTAGGATCAATTTTTTTAAATTTTTTTCTTATTCGTTTAACATGACTGTCTATAGTCCTGTCTTCAATGTCATTATCCTGCTTATAGGCAATATTCATTAGGTAGGCTCTTTCTTTAACAACTCCTGGCCTTTTTGCTAATTCATAAATAATCTTAAATTCAGTTGTGGTTAATTTGTCAGGCAAAGTCTTTCCTCCCCACTCACATTCTAATTGCTCGGAGTCTAAGGTTAATCTTCCAACGGTTAAAACATTTTTTGGTTGTGAAGCTGTCTTAGGTTCTAGCTTTCTAAATTGAACACGAATTCTCTCTATTAGTACTTTAATTGAAAAGCCTCCAGACTTTTTAACATAATCATCGGCCCCTAGTTTTAATCCTAACAATTCATCCACTTCATCGTCTTTGGAAGTTAACAAAATGACAGGCATAGAAGATTTTTTTCTTAATTTTTCTAGTAATTCTTCGCCGTTCATTTTAGGCATTTTTAAATCTATAACTGCAAGATCAGGAGGATTACGCGTCATTCCGATGTATGCGCTTTCACCATCAAGGTAAGTCTGAACTTTAAATCCCTCATTCTCAAGCGCCATTGAAACGCTTGTTAAAATATTTCTATCATCATCGACCAGGGCGATTGTTTTATTCATATAAATTATTTTATAATAATATTTGTATAATCAAAAGTTTTAATGCGCAGTTGTCCAATTTAATCCTTCTTTAATATCTACGCTTAAAGGAATGGAAAATTTATAGTCAGGTTCTGACGCTTTTGACATTATTTCGACAATATCAGTTTTTGATTTTTTAATATTATCAGCAGAAGATTCGAATACTAACTCATCATGAATCTGCAAAAGCATTTTGCATTTTAAATCTTGATCTTGAATTTTTTGATCTATCTTTATCATTGCAAGCCTTAAAAGATCAGCTGCAGTTCCTTGTATTGGAGCATTAATAGACGCTCTTTCTTGAAAAGTTCTTAAAGTATGGTTTTTGTCATTAATATTTGGAAAGTTACATTTTCTACCAAATATTGTTTTCACATAACCATATTTTCTACAATTTTTTAATGTTTCATTCATATAATCTTTTATTTCTGGAAATTTCTTAAAATAAGATTTTAAAAAAGATTCTGCTTCAGTATTAGAAACTGAGATTTGTTTAGCAAGACCGTATGATGAGATTCCATAAATAATTCCAAAATTTATTGCCTTTGCTTTTCTTCTCATTTCTTCATTAATTTCATTTTGTTTTACCTCAAAGATTTGAGCTGCTGTAATATTATGAATGTCTTCTGAATTTAAAAAACCTTTCTTAAGTTCTTTAACATCGGCCATGTGCGCAAGTATTCTCATTTCAATTTGACTGTAATCAGCTGAAATTAAAAAATTACCTTTCTCTGCTATAAATGCAGAACGTATCTCTTTTCCTTCTGCAGATTTAATTGGAATATTTTGAATATTTGGATCGCTAGAAGCAAGTCTACCTGTATTGGTGGCGGCAAGTAAAAATGATGTATGAATTCTTTTAGTTTTTGGATCAATAAATTCTTGTAAACTATCGGTATAAGTATTCTTTAATTTAGATTTTTGTCTCCAATCTAGAATAAATTGAGGTAATTCATGTCCTTGGAAAGCCAAGTCTTCTAAAATATTAACATTGGTTGCGTAATTGCCTTTTTTGGTCTTCTTAGTGCCAACAATTTTTAGCTTTTTATAAAGAATATCGCCAAGTTGTTTTGTGGATGCAATATTAAACTCCTCACCGGCAAGTTCATAAATTTTTTTTTCTAGAACTTTTAAATCTTTCTCAAATTTTAATGACAAGTTTTTTAAAATTTTTTCATCAATTTTTATTCCGTTTTCCTCCATCTGTGACAAAACTTCAATCATTGGCTTTTCAAGCTCTTGATAAACCTTCAATACTTCTTCTTTAAAAATTCTATTATTAAAAAAATTATATAATCTTAAAGTAACATCAGCATCCTCAGCCGCATATTCTGTTGCCTTATCAATATGAACCTTATCAAAAGTAACTTGTGATTTTCCTATACCAGCAACATCTTTAAACGAAATCGTCTTATGATTTAAATGAATCTCAGAAAGTAAATCCATGCCATGACGATTTATTCCAGCATCCAATACATAAGACATTAACATCGTGTCTTCTATTGAATTTAAATGAATTCCATATTTTTTTAATATTCGAAAATCATATTTAATATTGTGTCCAATTATTTTTATACTTTTGTCCTCAAGAAAAGGTTTGATTTTTTTAATAACAGCATCAGTATTTAACTGAGATTTAATTTGTTTATCTTCTTTGTTGGAATGATTTAATGGCACGTAATAAGCGTCACCTTGTTTTACACATAAAGAAATGCCAACTAAATCAGCTTGTCTAATATTTAAAGAATTTGTCTCAACGTCAACAACGACGTAACCTTTTTTTTCAGCCTCTTCTAAGATTTTTTCTAGCTCAGATAATTTAAATACTGTTTTATAATTTTCTCTAGAAACATTCTCGCTTGTAGTAACGTTCTCTTTTGTTTCTTCTAAAATAATATCTTTTTTATCAGTCTGTCCTCCATAGGCTTTTTCAATTCTTTCCAAAAGTCTCGTGAATTCCATTTTTTTTAAAAATGAAATAATTTTACCTTTATCTAAATCCTTAACTATAAAATCTTCAATTTTTTCAACTGTAGGAACATCGTCTTTTAGCGTGACTAATTTTTTACTTATAAGTGCATTATCTTTATTGTCAGAAATTGTCTGTCTTCGTTTTGGTTGTTTAATTTTATCTACATTTTTTAATAAGTTTTCTACTGAGCCAAATTCATTAATTAACTCTGCTGCAGTCTTAACTCCTATGCTTGGAACGCCAGGTATATTATCTGAACTATCACCCGCCAATGCTTGTACTTCAATAACTTTATCAGGGGTTACGCCAAATTTTTCCTTAACCTCTTCAATGCCAATATCTTTATTTTTCATTGAATCAAAAAGTGTTGTTTGATCATCAATTAATTGCATTAAATCTTTGTCGGATGAAATAATCTTAACTCTTGTGTTTTTTTTTAAAGCTTCTTTTTTATATGTAGCTATCAAATCATCAGCTTCATAATTTTCCATCTCTATACTAGGTAAATTAAAAGCTTTTACAGCTTCACGTATAAAACTAAATTGAGGTATTAAATCTTCTGGGGTTTCGTTTCTATTTGCTTTGTATTCTGGATAAATACTGTTTCTAAAATTCTTTCTGGCGCTATCAAAGATAACAGCTATGTGAGTTGGTTTTTCATGACCATTTTTTGATTTTGCATCTTCTAGAAATTTATAAAGCATATTACAAAATCCGCTGACCGCTCCTACTGGCATTCCATCACTTTTTCTTGTAAGTGGTGGAAGAGCGTAAAAGGCTCTAAAAATGTAACCAGAGCCATCAATTAGATAAAGAAGGTTTGTTTTTTTAGAATTGGTCATTAAATAAATATTATCTTATAAATACAAAAATTATATTACATAATATTAATGGAAAATTTTTTAGCACTAGAAATTACTAATCTTTCAAAAGAATTTAAGACAAAACAAAATACAATCCATGCTTTAAAAAACATTAGTTTAAATGTTAATAAAGGAGAAATATTTGGTTTATTAGGTCCAAATGGCGCTGGCAAATCTACATTTATAAATATTCTTGCAGGGACAGTTATAAAATCTTCTGGTTCAGTAAAGGTATGGAATTTTGATCTAGATAAAAATCCTAGAGAGGTAAGAAGTTCTATTGGAATAGTCCCTCAAGAAACAAATCTTGATCCATTTTTTTCTCCAAGAAAATTGCTCGAAATTCAAGCTGGAATGTATGGAATAAAAGAAAGTGAAAGAATTACAGATAAAATTTTAGAGATCACTATGCTTAAAGACAAAGCAGATTCCTATGCTCGAAGTTTATCTGGAGGAATGAAGCGAAGATTATTAGTTGCAAAAGCACTTGTTCACCGCCCTCCTATTTTAATTCTGGATGAGCCTACAGCTGGCGTTGATGTAGATCTTAGACAACAACTTTTAGAAAACATTCAACAGCTTAACAAACAAGGTGTAACTATTATTTTAACAACACACTATCTGCAAGAAGCCCAACAATTATGTGACCGTATTGCAATTATTAATAATGGCGAACTAATAGCATTGGATAAAACTGAAAATTTACTAAATAATATACTAACAAAAAAAATAATTTTTAAATTAAAAATTCCTAAAAATATTGGGGAAAAACTGAAGTCTGGTCTTACAATTAATTACCCTAAACCTGACCTTATTAGCGTTACCTACAATAAAAATGAGAATAAAATTGAAGAAATCATATCCGAAGTTAAAGAAAAAAATATTGAAATTTTGGACATTTTAACAGAAGATGCAGACTTAGAAGATGTTTTTTTAAAACTGACAAAAAAAAATGCTTAATAACAAAATTCAAAATAAAAAACTTTTTTTATTAAAAGAAATTATGTGGTTGTTACCCATAATTATTTTTGCAACTTTTATCATTACTTTATCTGCAAAAACTAAAGTTCCGTTTTATCCTGTGCCAATGACTATGCAAACGTTCGTAATCATGGCGATTGGTGTTGCTTTTGGAAAAAAAGTAGGTCTTTTAATAATGTTAACTTATTTTTTAGAAGGCTTGTTTGGTCTTCCGGTATTTGCTGGCACTCCAGAAAAGGGGATTGGATTAAGTTATATACTTGGACCAACTTGCGGGTACTTAATGGGATATTTTATTACTGTTTATCTTTCTGGAAATATCAAAGATGAAGATAAAATTCTAACAAGAATTACAAAATTAATAATCGCAATTATCCCAACTTATTTATTGGGAGTTATGTGGCTTGGTACGATATTTGGTTGGAATGATTCTATTATCAAGTTAGGAGTGGCCCCTTTTATATTTGCCGAATTATTTAAAATAACTTTGCTTGCATTGTTAACTCCACATATTTTTAAGTTAAAAAAATATATAAAATCTTAAATTCTTTATATCTAATTATAAATGTTCAAAAACCTTTTAGGTTCTTGGTATTTAAAAAAAAAAATATCAAATGGCTTTTTGGGCGAAGGGTTGGTGTCTTTAAAATCTAAAACATTAAATAATTTTTATTACGAAGAAAAAAGCCTACTTCATAAAAAAGGCAATAGTGAAGCAATAGCTGGTTATCAAAAGTTTGATATCGTTGAAAATAGGAATGTTATAAAATTTTACTTTTTGCTTGGTGATAAAAAAAATAAAATTTATCAAAAATTTAATAACAACTTCAAAGAGAATCTTGTTTCTTGGTACTTTTGTAAAAAAGATACCTACAAAACATACTTAAGAGTAATAAATAATAATTTGTTTAAAATAGATCACTTAATAACTGGTCCAAATAAAAGAATGTTAATACAGAACACTTATTTTAGATCTTGTAAGAATAATTAGTTATTTTGGAGATCTTTTCGAAAGTATTCTTTGAAGGGTTCTTCTGTGCATTTTAAGTCTTCTGGCCGTCTCAGAAACATTTCGGTCGCATAATTCAAATACTCTCTGAATATGCTCCCATTTTACCCTATCAGCCGACATTGGATTCTCTGGAGGAACTGCCTTCTTATCTTTATCTGCCAATAAAGCGGCCTCTAAATCCTCGGCGTCTGCTGGCTTAGCAAGGTAGTCTATGGCTCCCGATTTAACCGCCGCAACAGCCGTTGGAATGTTTCCATAGCCAGTTAAAACTATAATTCTGCTGTCGGCTTTAACCTTGTGGATCTCTTTAACAACATCCAGACCACTCCCATCATTCAATCTGAGGTCTATAATGGCAAAACTTGGAGCCGCAGATTTAACTTTTTGGTTAGCCTCTGCGACGCTAGAGGCCGAAGTAACTAAAAAACCTTTATTTTCCATGGCTTTTGAAAGCCTGTTTCGAAATGGGTCGTCATCGTCCACTATGAGCAAAGATTTGTTCTCGAACTGTCCTAGATTCAATTTTGAGGTTAAAATTTTATTCATTGAGACCCAAGTATAGTCCTTCTGTAAGCCGATCTCAAGCTAAGGTCACAGTGTGAAAAAATTTTTTCTTACCTAAAATAAATACTTTACAGAAATTAAAAATAGCATTAATTCCCGACTCAATTGGTTAATTAATAATAATTTTTTTAACAAAAGGACATAACAAGAATTGAAAAAATTTAATTCTGTTTCTGACTTAGTCAGAGATCTTCAGCCAGTAAATCCTGTATATTGCATTCGACCAGAAAGTATAAAACTGGCTTGTAATTTTTTTGTAAATAATTTTCCGGGGAAACCCCTATACGCTGTAAAAACAAATCCTCACAAAAGTGTTATCAAACACATCTATCAAAATGGAATCACAAATTTTGATGTAGCCTCTCTAGAAGAAATCAAATTAGTTAATTCGATTGCAAAAGATGCAAAACTTTATTTCATGCACACAGTAAAAAATAGAAAGAGTATCGAAGAAGCATATTTTAATTATGGGGTGAGAGATTTTTCTTTTGATACAAAAGATGAATTAATTAAAATTTTTGAAGCAACTAAGGATGCAAAAGATTTAACTTTATATTTAAGAATATTTGTTTCTAATGAACATTCTGAAATTGATCTTTCAAAAAAATTCGGAGCTTCTACTACCGAAGCTATTGGATTGATAAAATTAGTAAGACCGCTTGTTAAAAAACTTGGAGTAAGTTTCCACGTTGGTTCACAGTGTATGCATCCTGTGTCTTACTCAAAAGGAATTAAAGAAATTGGAAATATAATTACAAAATCAGGAATTACTCCTGACATTATAAATGTAGGCGGAGGATTTCCGTCTAAGTATCCAGATCTATATCCTCAGCCATTAGAAAATTACATGGAAGAAATTAAAAAAGCAGTAAACAAATTAAATTTACCTAAACAACCAGAATTAATTTGCGAACCAGGTAGAGCTATTGTTGCAGAAAGTGGTTCTACTATTGTTAAAGTGGAACTTAGAAAAAAACAAAGTCTTTATATTAATGATGGAACTTACGGATCTTTATTTGATGCTGGGTTTCCAAATTTTATTTTTCCAACAAAAGTTATCGATACTGGAAAAGATTTAAGCAGACGTTTAACTCCTTTTAATTTCTACGGCCCAACGTGCGATAGTATGGATTTTATGAAAGGTCCTTACATGTTGCCAAATAATTTAAAAGAAGGCGATTATATAGAGATTGGACAATTAGGAAGTTACGGTTTAACTTTCAGAACTAAATTTAACGGCTTTTACTCAGATGACATTTTCGAAATCGAAGATAAACCAATAATGTCTGTTTATCAAAATGAACAAGATGAGGAATACAAAAGCAATTATCTTGTTGCTTAATGAACAAATCCTCAAATTCAACTATAGGTCACAACAAATCTAGCTTTTTAGATAAAGCAATCGAGCACATAGATATTACCTCTTTTGATGCAAGGCCCATCATAGATGCTATGGCTAAGATGTCTTTTACATCTAGAGAAACAGCCAATGCAGCTCAAATCTATAACGAAATGTTAAACGATAAAAACTGCACTGTTTTCTTAACTTTAGCAGGATCAACTTCTGCTGCGGGATGTATGAAAGTTTATGCCGATCTAGTTAAAAACAACATGGTTGATGCTATAGTTTCAACAGGAGCATCTATTGTTGATATGGATTTCTTTGAAGCGCTAGGCTTTAAACATTACCAAGGATCTCAATTCCAAAACGATAATGTATTAAGAGAACATTATATCGATAGAATATATGACACCTACATTGATGAAGACCAACTACAAGCGTGCGATAAGACAGTTGGCGAAATAGCAGATCAATTAGAACCTAGACCTTATACTTCTCGTGAATTCATAAGAGAAATGGGAAAATATTTAACAAAACATTCAAAGAAGAAAGAATCTTTAATTCAACTTGCTTACGAAAACGATGTGCCAATATTCTGTCCTGCTTTTACAGATTCTAGTGCTGGATTTGGTTTAGTAATGCATCAAGAAAGAAATCCTAAAAAACATTTAACAATTGACTCTATAAGAGATTTTAGAGAACTTACTGAAATTAAAATTAAATCAAAAACTTCAGGTTTATTAATGATCGGTGGTGGCGTTCCTAAAAACTATATTCAAGACACGGTTATATGTGCTGAGCTTTTAGGAAAAGAAGTTGATATGCATAAATACGCTATACAAATTACTGTTGCTGACGTTAGAGATGGAGCGTGTAGTTCTTCTACATTAAAAGAAGCAAGCTCATGGGGAAAAGTAGATACAGCAAGAGAGCAAATGGTTTTCGCTGAAGCAACTAGCGTTATACCTCTTATAGCAAGCGATGCATTTCATAGAGGCTACTGGAAAAATAGACCTAAAAGGAGTTTTTCTAAATTATTCAAATAAACAATGTCTTCACTAACTAAAGTAGCTTTGGTGCAGATGAAGATGGACGCTGATCCAAAAAAAAATCTCTCTAAAGCCATTGAAAAAATAAAATTAGCGAAAAAGAAAGGTGCACAAATTGTTTGTTTGCCTGAACTATTTCTAACGCATTATTTTTGCCAAGAAGAAAATCACGATAACTTTGCAATAGCAGAGAAGATACCTGGAAAAACTACAAATGCATTATGCGAGTTAGCAAAAAAAATAAGCGTAATAATAATTGTTCCACTTTTTGAAAAGAAAGTTTCAGGCCTTTATCATAACTCATGCGTTGTGATTGATGAAAAAGGAAAGATTTTTGGTCACTATAGAAAAATGCACATTCCTGATGATCCTCAATATTATGAAAAATTTTATTTCACACCAGGTGATTTAGGTTTTAAAAGTTTCAACACTAAGCACGGTACGATTGGAACTTTAATATGCTGGGATCAATGGTTTCCAGAAGCAGCACGTTTAACGGCTCTAAAAGGTGCAGAAATCATATTTTATCCAACAGCAATAGGCTGGCATTTACGTGAAAAGAAAGAATTTGGTAAATCACAATTAAATGCATGGCTTACAATTCAAAGATCGCACGCGATAGCAAATGGGGTATTTGTAGTTTCTGTTAACAGAGTAGGTATTGAAGGAAAAAAAGATAAATCTATCGAATTTTGGGGTAATTCAATTGTATTTGACCCTAATGGAAATATTATTGCAGAAGCTAGCAATGACAAGGAAGAGATAATTATCTGTAATATTGATCTAAGCAAAGTTGAAAAAGTAAGACAACATTGGCCATTCTTAAGAGATAGAAGAATTGATCAATACCATGGTCTATTAAAAAATCCTTCCGATGAATGAAAATCTGGCATCCTTGGGTTATAGAATGCCGGCAGAGTGGGAAAAGCAAAGCTCCACATGGTTAGCATGGCCACATAATAAAAATGACTGGCCTGATAAATTTGAAAATATTCCATCAACTTTCGCTAAAATAGCTTCAGCGTTATCTAAGGTTCAAAAAGTTGATATTTTAATTCAATCAAAAGCAGTTAAAAAAAATATTAAGAAAATCTTAATTAAAGAAAAAACAAATCTAAATAAGGTTAATTTTCATGTCATTAAGACAAATAGAGTTTGGACTAGAGATACGGGACCTATTTTTCTTGTAAATGATCTTTTGAAAAAAAAGATTATGACTAATTTTCATTTCAATGCGTGGGCAAAATATAAAGATTATAATTTTGACAATAATATAAAGCCACAAATAGCAAAAATTAAAAATATAGAATTGATAGATATAAAAGCAAAAATTAAAAATAAAGTTAAAGATATTATATTGGAAGGTGGTGCGATTGACGTAAATGGAAAAGGAACTTTAATTGCAACAAAAGAATGCTTATTAAGTAAAATTCAAGAAAGAAATCCTGGGCTAAGTAGAGAAAAATTAGAAATAATCTTAAGCGAAAGTCTAAATATCAAAAATTTTATATGGCTTAATAAAGGTATTGTTGGTGATGATACACACGGTCATATCGATGACATCACAAGATTTTTTGAAGATGATAAAATATTTACAGCAATGGAATATAAAAAAAATGATGAAAATTATTCAGCTTTAAATGAAAATTTAAAAATCTTAAAAAAATCTAGAAATCATTTAGGCAAACAAAATACAATTGTAGAAATACCAATGCCATCACCTTTAATTATAGACGATACAAGAGTGCCTGCTAGCTACTTAAATTTTTATATAGCTAATAAAATTGTACTATTACCAATCTTTGAAGATAAAAATGATGATAAAGCTTTTCAAATTTTAGAAAGACATTTTAAAGACAGAAAAATTATACCAATTAACTGTCGTGATCTTATTTGGGGATTTGGAGCAATTCATTGCATGACCCAACAAGAGCCAGCTATATAAGTTTTAAATTAACTAAATCTTTTTTTTGCCAGAATATGTCAACTGCAGCACCTTTATTTTCTAAATTATAGAAATTAATAGTAGCAGATAATCTTTCTAAAAAAACTTTTGCTATAAAAATGCCAAGGCCCATTCCTTCTTTATTGTTATCGAGATCTCTTTTATTAATATAAGGCTCTCCTAAAAATCCTAATATTTGTTTTGAAAAACCTACACCATCATCTTCAATTTTTATTCTCAACTCATCTTCATTTGATAATAAAAAAATCTCAATTTTATTTGAAGAAAATTTTAAAGCATTATCAATAATATTCTTAAGACTATAAATAATCTCAATTTTTTTGGTAATTAAATAATCTTTTCTATAAGCTTCTGAATTAATAATAATTTTTTTCTTACTTAGATCTTTAAATGAATCAACAATTTCATGAACGATAATTTTAAATGACGCTTTATCAAAAAATTTATCCTCTTTTTCCGTATAAGGATTTTTTGATATCTGCTTTAATATATCGCTGCATCTTTTAGATTGGGAAATAAGCAAATCTAAATCTTGATTAAACTTCTTATTTACTCCTATTTCTTTTTTTAACTCTTTAGCAACTAACGATATCGTATTCAAAGGAGTTCCTAACTCATGAGCCGCTGCTGCTGCAAGGCCTCCTAAAGATTTTAATTCTTGCTCCCTTAAAAAGATCTGTTGCAAAACGTTAAAAGCATCATTTCTTTGTGCGCTTTCCATCGCTAATCTTTGTGAATAAATAGCTAAAAATATTATCGCCGTACATAATGCTAATGCTGATCCTAAAATATAAAACTTTGGAAATAGGTAATTATTTTCAAGTCCAGGTAATTCAAAATAAAAGAATGATAATATAATAATTAATACGATTGATAAAAAACCTATAAGAACACTACTTCTTAGATTTAAAAATCCTGCAGCAATTGTAATTGGTGCAACAATTAATATTGAAAAGGGATTGGTTAACCCACCAGTTAAAAATAACAATCCGAATAGCTGAAATAAATCATAGAGAATGCTAAAAGTGGCTTGTTTATTGGATAATAAGTCCGTTTTTTTTGATCTCAGTTTAAGGAAAATATTAAGAAAAAAAGAAAACAAAACTAATAAATAACAATACCCAATATTAAAACTAAAATTTAAATAAAAATATACAATCGATATTGTTGTAAACTGTCCAAGAATCGCAACCCAACGAATGTTGATTAGTGTTAAAAGTTTTATCTGATTATCATTTAGCTCTGGTAGTTTTGCTAAATTCATTAAACTAGATATCTAGATTATTTACATTAATAGCGTTTTTATTAATAAAATCTTTTCTTGGAACAACATCTTCGCCCATTAAAATCTTAAAAATTTCTCTATCACGATCACCTGGGTTAGTAGTTTCGTTGTCAATATCATTTCCAGAATAATTTACTTTTAACAATGTATTGTTGTCTGGATTTAAAGTTGTTTCCCATAACTCTTCTGGGTTCATTTCTCCTAATCCTTTAAATCTTTGGATAGATATAGATTTTTTACCCTCTTCTACTATTCTTTTCAAAAAATCTATTGGAGAATAAATTTCAATTTTTTCATTAGCTGAATTAATCATGTGACAATTTTTTCTAAAAATTTGCAACATATCGCCTAACTGGCTTAACTCTTCTACATGCTTAGTATCTAAAAAATCTAAACTTAATTTTTTAATAATAGATTCTTCATAATATTTTTTCTCTAAAATAAATGAATTTTCCTTGAATGATCCTGTCCATAAATTATTTTCCGCATTATTCCCAAATCTATTTAAATATTCTGCTGCTGCTTTTATGGCTCCTTCTTTTTTCTTACCATTAGAATCGTCTCTTATTAAAAAATCTTTTTTATCTTTATAAAAACTACCAACTACAGTTAGAGCTTCGACTAATTCTTTATCAAAATCTTTTCCTAAATTTTTTATTCTTGAATCAAATCTTCTGCAGTATTTTACAATCTCACTAAAATTCTCTTCTTTTGCTTTTCCATTTTCTTCTGAGAAAAATTTTATATTATCTTTAGCTGTATCAATGGTAACATCAAAAAGCTCTTCATCGTTTTTAATGTAAGATATTTTTTTTCCGACTTTAATTTTATATAATGGTGGTTGCGCTATATAAATTTTTCCATTTTTAATAAGTTCATTAAAAGGTTCATTGTTAAAAAAAGTTAATAATAAAGTTCTTATATGAGATCCGTCAACATCGGCATCGGTCATAATAATAATTTTTCCGTATCTTAATTTCTCCAGACTAAAATCATCAAATCCGGTACCGATAGCGTTAATTAAAGTTATAATTTCGTTTGAAGAAAGCATTTTGGCATAAACTTTTTTTGCTTCCGCTGGATCTAGCTTGCTTGATCCGTTATTTTTTGAATCAACATAGGTATTTAAAATCTTTCCTCTTAAAGGTAAAACCGCCTGAAATTCCCTATTTCTTGCTTGTTTTGCAGATCCTCCCGCTGAATCCCCCTCAACTATAAATAATTCGGCTTTGTCCTTATCCTTTGTCTGACAATCGGCCAACTTACCTGGCAAACTAGAAATATCTAAAGCGCTTTTTCTTCTAACGCTCTCTCTCGCTTTTCTAGCAAGTTCTCTAGCTAAAGCTGCTTGTGAAATTTTATTTACAAGGGCTTTTGTAATCTTGTTATTTTGATCAAACCAAACTTCGAGTTTCTCATTAACTATTCCCTCTACTACTGGACGGACTTCCGATGAAACTAATTTTTCTTTGGTTTGAGATGAGAATTTAGGATCCTTAACTTTTACTGAAATTATAGCGGTCAATCCTTCTCTAACATCATCTCCGGTTACTGAAATTTTTTCTTTCTTTAAAATGCTATTATCGACAACATATTTATTTATAGTTCTAGTTAATGCATTTCTAAAGCCAACTAAATGCGTTCCACCATCTTTTTGTGGAATATTATTTGTAAAAGAAACAATTTGTTCTTGATAACCAGCATTCCAAACCAGAGCCACTTCTAATTGAATGTCATTTTT
The DNA here is from genome assembly GCA_018882565.1 of Candidatus Fonsibacter sp. Lineage (GTDB taxonomy): Bacteria > Pseudomonadota > Alphaproteobacteria > Pelagibacterales > Pelagibacteraceae > Fontibacterium > Fontibacterium medardense. The sequence goes on from VERQ01000002.1 coordinate 26,286, forward strand.
GCTTCCTGAAATATATATTGGTTTTGTAAAAAGATTTTCGCCTGTTTCTGATTTAAGTTTTTCTTTATTTTTATCAAAATCAATTACGAATTCTGCAATACCACCCTCGAACTTATATTCAGATCTTTTTATTTTTTCTTCTCGCTTATCTTCTAGAATAATTTGAATGCTCTTATTAAGGTAAGCTAATTCTTTAATTCTTTTTTTTAAAATATTGATATCAAATACTGTGGTAGTAAATATTTTTTTTGAAGGTAAAAAAGTTACTGAGGTACCATTTGCTTTTTTCGCATCACCAATTTGTTTTAAAGGTTTTGTAGTAACTCCATCTTTAAATTCTGCGAGATATTCTTTATTTTTTCTAAAAATATTTAATTTTAAATTTTCTGACAAAGCATTCACCACTGAAACCCCTACTCCGTGCAATCCACCTGAAATTTTATATGAATCATGATCAAATTTTCCACCAGAATGTAACTGGGTCATAATCACTTCTGCTGCAGATATTCCCTCTTCTTTATGCATATCAACAGGTATACCTCTTCCGTTATCCTCAACGGTGACGCTCTGATCTTTATTTAATGAAACATAAATTTCATTACAGTGACCCGCTAAAGCTTCATCTATGGAGTTATCAATAACTTCAAAAACCATATGGTGCAGACCAGTGCCATCATCTGTATCACCGATATACATTCCCGGTCTTTTTCTAACCGCATCTAAGCCTTTTAAAACTTTAATTGAGTCCGCTTCGTATGAATTATTTTGAGGTTTTTTTTGTAAATTTTCGGGCATTTATGAATTTTTTTTGAAGCCTTTTATAACATTTTTTATCCCTAATTAGGACAAGGTAATTGCTATAATTTTACAAAAAATGCTTTATTTTCAATAGTTTGGAACGGTTGTACGTTAGTTCCTGTATACCAAGTTTGCATCCCGATTTTTGCAATTTCATCGAAAAAAAGTTCAAGGTTTTTACCGTCAATGTGGGATGCAATTTCATCAAATAAAAGTATCGAATTTATATTTTTTGATTTCATTAACAAAATAAATGCCAATATTAATGATATTAATATTTTTTTTTGCTCACCCGTTGAGCAAAGGTCAGAATTTAATTTAGTTTCCTCATTAAAAAATTCAAAAATATCAAACTGTGGACCTACACTATTTCTTTTTATGATTTGATCAATCTCACGTTTTTCAAAATATTTATTTTCAAAAAATGTATGGAAGTCTTTTTCGCTAATATTTTGATCTAAATTATAAGAGTTCTTAATATTTAATTTAATTTTTAAAAAATTATTTAATTTTTTTGAAATAATATTATTAACATCTTTAATAAACGCTCTTCTATAAGTAAAAATATTCCACAATTCATTTATCATTTTCTTTTCTAAAATATTCAACCATTGTAAGTCTTGATTTTCTTTTAATAATTGAATTCTCTCTTCTGAAAGTTTTTTAAAGTTACTTAAATTTTTTTTATAATCTAAATTGTAATTAGAAATAATTTTGTCTAGAAATTTTTTTTTAATACTATCTCCTTCGTACATAATTTTATCCATTTGAGGAGTTAACCAAATAAAATTTATATCCTTAAAGACTTCAGCTAAGGAAGATTTGTTATTATCAATATTTAAATATTTTTTTACTTTATTTTCTTTTGATTCAAAAATTACGTCAACTTTGTAATCTTTTTTTTCATAACTAATTGTTGTGGAAATAATTGTTTTATCTTTAGAATCTTTTTTTATACAGTCCTCTATTAATGTTCCCCTAATTCCTTTTTTATCGGCAATGAGTGATATAGCCTCTAATACATTAGTTTTGCCACTACCATTTGGACCAATAATGCAAATGATCGGATGATTAGTTTTGAGCTCGGTAAAAGAATGAGATCTAAAATTCTGTAATTTTATATCTTTAATTAGGAACATTTAATCATGCCACTCTCATTGGCATGATAACATGTAAACTATTAATATCTGCAGGATCGTGAATTAATACCGGAGATGACGGATCTTTAGCATAAATCATCATATTTTTATCTTCAATAACACCGCCTACATCAATTAAATATTTAGAATTAAAACCAATTTCTAAATCTGGGCCGCTGTAACTTAAAATAATTTCTTCAACACCGTCACCTGCGCTAGGATCATTAACTAACAATTTTAAAATATCTTTATTCACAACAAGTTTTAAAGTCCCCTTACGATCAGATGACAATGAGTTAATCCTATCAATAGTAGAAATAAATGATGATAAGTTGACTGTTATCTTGTTGCTATTATCCGTTGGTATTACTTTTGAATAATCTGGGAATCTACCATCAATAACTTTAGAAATTAAAGTTATATCATTTATTGTAAATCTTATTTTAGTTTTGCTTGCAGTGATCTTAATTTCTGAATTCTCTTCCTGAAGTATAGTAACTAGCTCAAATAATGTTTTTTTAGGTAAAATAACAGCTTCAAAAGCCACATCTTTATCTAATACTAATCTGCTTTTTGATAATCTGTGCCCATCAGTTGCAACTGCTGAAAGATATAATTGATTATTCTCATTTGTTTTATGCAGGTAAATTCCATTTAAATAATGCCTAGTTTCATCGTTTGAAATTGCAAACTTAGTCTTATTAAGTAATTTTAAAAATACTGATGAACTAATTGCAAGAGCTTCTCCTTCAACATCGTCTTGAGTAATTGGAAAATCTTTCGGCGGTAAACATTTTAAATTAAAATTTGATTTTGCTGAAATTAAAGAAAGCTGACCTTCAGTTTTTTGGGAAATTAGTATTTCTGAGCCTGATGGTAATTTTCTAACTAAATCATAGATAACTTGTGCTGTTGTAGTTGTTGAACCCTCAGTAATAATTTCGCCTTTAATAACTTCAATAATAATAATATCTAAATCTGTAGCAGAGATTGTAATTTTGCCATTAGAAGCATCTAATAAAACGTTAGCTAATATTGGAATAGTATTTTTTTTCTCAACTATTCCTTGGATATGTGAGAGGCTTTTAAGAAAAAGATCTCTATTTAACTTTAGTTCCATTAAACAGTTTTTGTTAATTTTTGATTAAGATCCTTAACTTCATTTTCAAAGTTTTTATCTTGAATCATTAACTCTTCTACTTTTTTAATCGCATGAATAACAGTTGTGTGATCTCTGCCAGAAAATCTTCTGCCAATATCAGGTAAAGATTTTGTAGTCATTTTCTTAGATAAATACATTGCAATTTGTCTTGGTCTTGCAACAGATCTTGATCTTCTTGATGACATAAAATCATGCATCGAAATATTATAATAAGAAACTACAGTTTTTTGTATATCTTCTATAGTGATATTGGTCTCAATTTTATTCAAAGAATCTCGTAAAATACTCTTTGCTTCTGCCACAGAGATCTTTCTATTATTTATATTTAGATAAGCCGCTATTCTATTAAATGCACCTATCATTTCTCTAACGCTAAGTTTTAATTCATTGGCTATAAAATTAATAACCTCATCATCAATAGCAATATTTCTTTCTGAAGCATGAAATTCTTTTAAACATCTTTGTTTTAAAATTTTAACTCTTTGTTCAAAATCAGGACTTTGAATATCAACAACTAGACCGCCTGACAGTCTAGATTTAATTCTATCTTGTATTCTATCAAGTTCATTTGGTGGCCTGTCACAAGAAATAACTATTTGTGAACCCGATTCTATTAATGCATTAAAAGTGTGGAAGAATTCTTCTTGAGTTACATCTTTTCCGCTTACAAATTGTATATCATCTATAATTAAAACTTTTGCACTTCTAAAAATATCTTTAAATTTTACAACATCGTTATTTTTTATAGATCTAACAAATTGGTACATGAACCTTTCTGCAGACACATAAATAACTTTGTCTATTTTTTTTAATAACTTATTTCCAATAGCATTTAAAAGGTGAGTCTTTCCTAAACCAACTCCACCATAAATATAAAGCGGATTATATTTATTTAAATTATCAATAATTCTATTAGCTGCTGTAAAGGCAAGTTCATTGCTTTTCCCAACTATAAAATTATCAAAAACTAATCTTTCATCAATTTTTGAAAGTCCATAACTGCCACTATCTTGAATGAAATCTTTTTTTTCAAAATCAATTACGTTTGATTTGCTGTTGCTCTTTGTTTCAACTCTTTCTGATATCTGAAACTCTATACGAGTAATATTTGCGTCTTGTTTCTTATATAAATCTAAAATTTTGTCAGCATAATGAGCAACGATCCAATCACGAATAAATCGCGTTTTTACGTTTAGAACTAAAGTATTAAAATTTATCTTAGTGAAACTAATATTTTGTAACCAACTTGTGTAGACATCTTTACCGTAAAGTCCTAGCAGAGATTGTTGTAGTGAATCCCATCTCGCTTTATCGTTACTAAAATTATCTTTAAGACTTGTTTGGTTTGTCATTTGAACTTACTTTAAAAAAAGAAGTGTGTTTTATTTTTTTAAATCTGTAAATACAAGAAAAGAATTTAATATTTTTAATTTTCAACTTGAGAGTTTAAACTTTTTAGTTGTCGAGAAAAAAATAATTATCAACTTAAGATTGATAAAATATTTTTTTTACAACTTAGAGATTTGTTTTGAGATGCGAGAAACTTTTCTTGAGACTGTAGTTCTTTTTAAAGAGCCTTTTTTAGAAGCTTTCATAACCTGAGATTGAAAAGTAGAAAATAATTTCAAAGCTTTTGCTTTGTCTTTAGATTTAATTGCTTCTTCGATGATCTTTACTGCAGCTTTGTATTTTCCAACTCTAATTTTATTAACTTGAGTTCTTTTTTTAATTTTTTTTACTGCGCGAATAGCAGAGACTGTGTTTGCCATATTTTTAGGGAATTATATATAAGTTGGAGATATTAGGGTCAATTACTTAATTTTGGCATTCATTACAAAAAAAACTTGCTCTGCCTTGGGATACAACCCTTAATATTAGGCCTGAACATCCTGCTCTGAGACATTTTAAATCTTCCCTATCATAAACTTTAAATTCATTTTGGAAGCGACCTTTTTCACCAACTGAAGACTTAAAGTCTTTTATGCTTGAACCGCCCAATTTTAGGGCCATTTTAAGAACTTTGCCAATAGAAGAGTGAAGTCTGCCAACATCTATTAAGCTTAATTTAGCAGAAATTTTATTAGGTTTTATCTTTGCTAAAAAAAGAATTTCATTTGCATAAATATTGCCGATCCCAGAAATAAAACGCTGGTCCATTAATAAAGTTTTTATCGTTCTTTGTGTGCCTTTAGTTTTAAATATTAAATAATCTTTCTTTAAATCTTTACTAAGCGGCTCGGGTCCCAGTTTACTTAAAAATTTATTAACGTGTAATTTAGAAATTTTATCTAATAAAAAAAAACCAAATCTTCTAGGATCATTATAAATCACCCTTAAATCATTAGAAAATAAAAATTCTAAATGATTATGCTTTGAAGAAAATTCATTAGAATAATAACTGGTCTTTAAAAAATCTTTAGAATAATTATTTTTTATTATAAATTTACCCGACATTCCTAAATGAGCGATCATTACATAATCATTCTTTAGATAAATCAAAATATATTTAGATCTTCTTAAAACCTTAATAATCTTTTGACTGGTTAAATTTTTTTTAAAATTTGCAGGAATTTTAAATCTTAAATTAGGATTATTTATTTTTATATTTTTGATAACTTTATTCTCAATAAATTTTAATAAAGTTCTTCGGGTTACTTCTACTTCTGGTAATTCTGGCATTAACTATATGACTATTGATTGCAAATGTTCTATATTTAAAGAATGCAAGATACTAATACAAAACAAAATTCAAAAAAAGACTTTGTAAATACCGTTTTCAATTCTGTCTTTAAAAAATATGACTTGATGAATGACATCATGTCATTTGGTATTCACCGCCTATGGAAAAGTAATTTAATCGACTGGATGCAGCCTAAACTAAATTCAAAATTAATTGATATGGCGGCTGGAACTGGAGACATGACAAAGCTTTTTATTGAACGTACCAACTTGACTGGTCAGGCGACGATGGTTGATCAAAATATTGAAATGTTAAATGAAGGTAAAAAAAAACTTGAGCATTATAAAAATATTAATTCTTTATGTGCTAGCGCAGAGCAAGTTCCTCTAAAAGATTCTAGTTTTGATTACTACATCATTAGTTTTGGTATAAGAAATGTAACGGATATAAAAAAAACACTCAGTGAGGCCTATCGATTACTTAAACCAGGTGGAAGATTTATGTGCTTAGAGTTTTCAAAAATTAATAATGAAATTATCGACAAGTTTTATTCAATATACTCAAGTTTTATTCCTCACATCGGGCAAGCGGTTGCTGGCGATAAAAAGCCTTATGAGTATTTAATACAAAGCATCAAAGATTTTTATAACCAAGAACAATTATTAAATCTTATGAAAGAGGCTAAGTTTATAAATACAGAATATAGAAACCTAACAACTGGAGTTGCGGCAATCCACTCTGGATGGAAAATATAATAACCTAAAATGGTATCTAATTTTTTTACTCTTATTAAAATTGGCAGAGCTTTAGCAAAGTCTAATAGTTTATCTATTTTTGAAGAATTTTATAAACCACCTTTATCTATTAAAGTTTTAATAAAGATATTTGGCTTTACTACTTTTAATAAAGACTCTGCAAACAAAAGTGCTGGTGAAAGATTAAAAAATGCTTTTTTAACTTTAGGTCCTGCTTTTATAAAATTGGGTCAATTTCTTGCAACTCGTCCTGATATTGTTGGTGAAGAATTTGCAAAAGAATTACAGCAACTACAAGATCAAATGCCAGCTTTTGACATCTCCCAGTCAAAAGAAGCTTTGCGTAAAGAATTGTGTGAAGAAAAATATCAACAAATTACTTATTTAAGCAAACCCATTGCCGCTGCATCCATTGCTCAAGTTCACTTTGCTAAAATTATTAATAATGAAAAAAAAGAAATCGACGTTGCTATTAAAATACTAAGACCGAATATAGAAAAAATTTTTAACAAAGAATTAGATGCTTTAAGATTTTTAGCATCGGTTATTGAATTTAGCGTTAAGAAAAGTCGCAGATTAAAATTAGTAAAAATTATAGATCTGCTTAAAGAAATCACCAACATTGAAATGGATCTAAGATATGAAGCAGCATCTGCAAGTGAACTTAAAAAAAATACTGCTCAAGATGAAGGCTTTAAAGTTCCATCTATATTTTGGGATTTCACATCACAAAGAGTTTTAACTATTGAAAAAGTAGAAGGTATTTCAATTAAAGATAAAGAATTACTTATCAAAAATAAAATTGATTTAAAAAAAATATCAAGATTACTTATACAAAATTTTTTACGCCAAGCAGTAGGCGATGGTTTTTTCCATGGCGACATGCACCAAGGCAATCTGTTTGTCGATAAGAATGAAAATATTGTCCCTGTAGATTTTGGAATTATGGGTCGTCTGGATATTGCAAATAGAAAGTATTTAGCCGAGATATTATATGGTTTTATTAACCGTGATTACGAAAAGGTCGCAAAAGTCCATTTTATTGCTGGTTTAGTGCCAAATACGGAGTCTTTAGACCAATTCACTCAGGCTCTAAGAACTATTGGTGAGCCTATTTTTGGGCAGTCTTCTAAGAATATTTCTGCGGGCAAATTACTAGCTAGACTTTTTGAAGTAACAGAAAAATTTAATATGGTCACCCAACCACAATTATTATTGTTACAAAAAACAATGGTGGTGGTCGAAGGAGTTGCAAGATCATTAGATGAAGACGCAAATATTTGGGAAATTTCAAAACCAGTATTGCAAGGTTGGTTGAACAACGAGATTGGTCCTAAAAATAGAATAGATAAAATATTAAAAACGACAACCGAACTTTTAGATAAACTTCCTGAATTACCCGAGATGATTAATCGGGCTAACAAAGCTATGGAACTTTTAAGTTCATATGAATTTATAAAAAATCAAAACCAAAGTAACGAATATGAAATTAAACAAAAGTCTTCAAAATTAAAAAAGACTTATCTAATTATAGGTTTATTAATTATTGTAATTATATTGTTAATAGTATTCAAATAGCGCGATGCTAAATTCAATTGAGAATAAGAAAATTTTAATCGTTATTGGTGGCGGAATAGCTGCTTATAAGGTTCTTGATGTTATTAGAGAGCTTAGAAAAAATAACTGTGAAGTTAAAACTATTCTAACTAATTCTGGAAAAGAATTTGTAACGCCATTATCAATTTCTGCTCTTTCTAAAAATAAAGTTTTTGAAAACCTATTCGATCCTAATAATGAAGGTGAAATGGATCATATCGCGCTATCTAGATGGTGTGATTTAATACTCGTTGCGCCAACAACTGCAAATCTAATGGCAAATTTTGCACATGGCGAAGCTAAAGATTTTGCAACAACAGTTATCATGGCCTCTAACAAGCCTATTTTTCTTGCACCAGCAATGAATGTTGAGATGTGGAATAATCAGGCGACTCAAGAAAATTTTCAAAAGCTTATTCAATTTAAATATAAATTTATTGGACCCGCTGTTGGTGAAATGGCGTGTGGAGAAGTAGGGGTTGGTAAAATGTCATCTCCAGAGGAAATTATTCTAACTATCAAAAATTATTTTCTTTCAAAGAATTTATTCAATAGTAAAAATTTAAAAGCATTAGTGACTGCAGGATCAACACGAGAATATATTGATCCAGTAAGATTTTTATCAAATGAATCTTCTGGAAAACAAGGGTTTGAAATTGCAAAGTCATTAAATGATATCGGCTTTAAAACAAAATTAGTTATTGGTCCAAATTCTCTAGATATTAAAAATCAGGAAAATCTTGAAGTAATTAATGTCACAACTGCAAAACAAATGTTTGAAGCTTGTAAAGATAATTTACCAGTAGATGTTGCGGTTTGCACGGCTGCGGTTTCTGATTTTAAAGTCAAAAATTACAATGAAGAAAAAATAAAAAAAGAAGGATTAGAAGATTTTAATTTAGAGCTTGAAAAAAATATCGATATTTTATCTTTCATCGCTAGCCAAAATATTAATCGGCCAAGATTAGTAGTTGGTTTTGCTGCAGAAACTAAAAACATCATCGAAAATGCACAAAAGAAAATCCAAAATAAACACTGCGATTGGATTGTAGCTAATAATGTAGCCGATAAATCTATTGGTTTTAATTCAGATTATAATGAGGTTTTTTTAATTTCTAAAAACAAAGAAGTTGAAAAATTTAATAAAACGACAAAATCAGAAATCGCAAAAAAACTATCTAATAAAATTCTTCACGCTCTTATTCAATAATGGTTAAAATTTTAGTTAAAAAAATTAATTATAAACATAAAGATCTGCCTAAATATGAAACTGTGGGCTCTTCTGGTTTAGATTTAATCGCTAATATTGATAAGGAAATAATTTTAAAGCCTAATGAAAGAACTTTAGTGCCGACGGGCCTATCCGTTGCAATCCCTGAAAATTACGAAATACAAGTAAGACCAAGATCAGGACTTGCAGCAAAAAATGGTATTAGCGTTTTAAATACGCCCGGAACTGTGGACGCTGATTATAGAGGAGAAATTAAAGTCATCTTGATAAACTTAAGTTTAGAAAATTTTAAAATTGAACCGGGACAAAGAATTGCTCAGATGGTGCTTTGCCCTGTTGTAAAAGCTGAATTAGTTGAAGTTGATACACTTCCTGAATCAGTTCGTGGAAGCGGTGGATTTGGTTCAACGGGCCGATAAATATTCATGAAACTTAGCTATGACGATGTCAAAAGATACATTGCTCATATCAATTTAAAAAAAATTGGCAGTTTTGGTCAAAAGAAAATCATTGATAAGAAAGTTCTCATTATTGGTGTTGGTGGATTAGGCTCGCCTGTTGCACTCTATCTTGCATCATCTGGAATTAATAACATCGGAATCGTTGATCATGACAAAATTGATATTTCAAATTTACACAGACAAATTTTATTTAATGAAGAAGATGTTAATAAATTTAAAGTTGATATTGCTGAAAAAAGATTAAAAAAAATTAATTCTAAAATAAAAATTAATAAATTTAAAACTAAAATCGATAGTAAAAATATAAATAAAATTACAAAAGGTTATGATCTCATCATTGATGGGACTGACAGTTTTAAATCAAAATTATTAATTAACGATTATTGTTATAAAAATAAAAAAATTTTAATTTGTGGAGCCATAAGTAAGTTTGATGGTCACGTTTTTGTTTTTAATTTTAAAAAGAAAAGCTCTCCTTGTCTTAGATGTTTTATGCCAGAAATTCCAAGTACTGACATGATGGATTGTCAAAGTGAGGGGGTTTTATCTACCCTTGCAGGAATGATTGGAACAATCATGGCTAATGAGGCTATTCGTGAAATATTAAATTTTGAAAACTCTTTATGTGGGAATATTTTAATAATTAATGCTGAGAATCTTTTGATTAAAAAAATTAAATTAAATAAAAACAAAAACTGCATTAAGAAGATTAAATGAAGTTTAAAAAAATTATTGTTATTTTATCTTTTATTATTTTTACAGGTGCAGATTTACTAGCACAAAAAGTTATCACTAAAAAATATCTGAGCATTAGAACCAGTGTTGCAAATCTTAGAATCGGACCCTCGCCTGCTCATCCTATTGCATTCGTTTATGAAAAAAAGAATATGCCAGTTGAAGTAATTGATGAGTTTGAAGTATGGAGAAAAGTTAAAGATTATCAAGGCGATATCGGTTGGATTCATTTAAGTCAACTATCTAGAAAAAGAACTCTATTAACTACAAAGGATGGAATTGTTCTTTTTAAAAATGCGACGATCTATTCAAAACCAATTATTAAGATTGGAAATCTAGAAGCCGCTGTTATTAAAAAATGCATTCCAAATTGGTGTTTGGTTGAAATTCAAAAATATAAAGGTTGGATACAAACCGATCACGTTTGGGGCTTAGAAAATAAAGAGATTATCAATTAAATTTGTCAAATCCTGTATTAAACTGTAAATTAATAACTAATTATCAATAATTTTAATTCTCTAACGATTTCATGAAACAACAAAATCAATACAGTTACCAAGATCTACTTGATTGCGCTGAAGGAAAAATGTTTGGACCTGGTAATGCAAAATTACCTGCGCCGCCGATGTTGATGTTTGATCGAATTACTTCGATCACGGCTGAAGGTGGATTATTTAATAAAGGTGAAATTTTAGCAGAATTAGACATCAAAGATAATTTGTGGTTTTTCGAATGTCATTTTAAAGGGGATCCTGTGATGCCTGGATGTTTAGGATTAGATGCGATGTGGCAACTGTTAGGATTTTATCTTGGTTGGTTAGGAAATCCTGGTCATGGTCGAGCACTGGGTGTGAATGAAGTAAAATTTACAGGCGAAGTTGTAAAACAAGTAAAACTTGTAAAATATGTCATTAATATCAAAAGATTATTAAGAAAAGGCGAAACTTGTGTTGGCTTGGCTGATGGTTTAGTCTTTGCGGACAATAAAGAAATATATAACGCTAAAAATCTTAAAGTTGGTTTATTTAAAAGCTAAGGAGAATTGATGCGAAGAGTAGTAATCACAGGTTCTGGAATTGTATCGTGTATTGGTAATAATAAAAAAGAAGTTTTAGATTCTCTACTAAATACTAAATCTGGAATAACTTTTTCTGAAGAATACAAAAAATATAATTTTAAAAGTCAAATTTGTGGCGTTCCTAATATTAAGTACGAAGACTTAATTGATAGAAAAGTTTTAAGATTTATGGGCGATGGTTCTGCCTATGCTTATCTTTCAATGAAAGAAGCTATTGAAGAATCGGGTCTTACTGAAAAAGAAATTAGCCATGAGAAAACTGGAATTATTATAGGATCAGGTGGTCCTTCAATTAAAAACGTTATGTTCGCAATCGATTCGACAAGAGCGTCGGGTCCTAAAAAAATGGGTCCTTTTATTGTTCCAAGAACAATGGCTAGTACATGTTCTGCAACACTTGCAACGCCATTTAAGATTAAAGGAGTTAACTATTCAATTAGTTCTGCTTGTGCAACGAGTGCACATTGTATTGGTAACGCCATGGAACTTATTCAATTTGGAAAACAAGATATTGTTTTTGCAGGTGGTGGTGAAGAAATAGACTGGAGTCTTTCGGCAATGTTTGATGCGATGACTGCATTATCTTCAAAATATAATGATACGCCACAAACAGCTTCTAGACCTTACGATTCAAGTAGAGATGGGTTTGTAATCGCAGGAGGAGGCGGTGTTATCGTTTTAGAAGAATATGAGCATGCAAAAGCGAGAGGTGCTAAAATTCTGGCCGAAATTACGGGTTATGGGGCTACTTCTGATGGTTATGATATGGTTGCGCCTTCCGGTGAAGGAGCTGTTAGATGTATGAAAATGTCTATGCAAAATTTAAGAAATTCAAAAGTAGATTATGTTAACACTCACGGAACTTCTACTCCTGTAGGCGATACAAAAGAAATTGAAGCAATGAAAGAAGTTTTTAAAGATAAAGTTCCTCCTTTTAGTTCAACAAAATCAATTACGGGACATTCACTTGGCGCAACATCAGTTCAAGAAGCAATTTACTGTCTATTAATGATGAAAAATAAATTTATCGCAGCATCGGCAAACGTGAAAGATTTAGATGAAAAAGTAAAAGGATTGCCCATTGTAACTGAAGTTAAAAAAAATGTAGATTTAAATTGTGTAATGTCTAATAGTTTTGGTTTCGGTGGAACGAATGCAACTCTAGTATTTGAAAGTATCTAATATGAAATTGATGCAAGGTAAAAAAGGATTGATCATGGGTGTTGCGAACGACCGCTCCATTGCGTGGGGTATTGCAAAAAAATTAAGTGAACACGGAGCTGAACTTGCATTCACATATGTAGGTGATGCTTTAAAAAAAAGAGTTATTCCTCTTGCAGAATCTTTAGGTTCGAAATTTACATTAGATTGTAATGTAGAAAAGAAAGAAGAAATTGTTAAAACTTTCTCAGATATAAAAGATAAATGGGGACATTTAGACTTTGTAGTTCACGCAATTGCTTTTTCAGATAAGTCAGAATTATCAGGACAATATTTAAATACATCTAGAGAAAATTTTTCAAACAGTATGTTAATTTCTTGTTTTTCTTTTACAGAGGTTTGCAGAGAAGCTGCTAAAATAATGAAACCAGGTTCAAGCTTTATTACTTTAACTTATTGTGCTGATAAAGTTATTCCAAATTATAACGTTATGGGAGTTTGTAAAGCTGCCCTTGAAACAAGTGTTAAATATTTATCCGTAGATCTTGGATCAAATGGAATTAGAGTAAATGCTATTAGCGCAGGTCCGATTAAAACTTTAGCAGCCTCAGCAATTGGTGATGCTAAATTTTTATATAAATGGAATGAAAACCATTCTCCACTAAAGAGAAACGTTGATATTAATGACGTAGGTGGAGCTGCAGTTTATCTATTAAGCGATCTTGCAGCAGGTGTTACAGGCGAAATTCACTATGTGGATGCGGGTTATAATATCGTTGGAATGCCTAACCCAAAAAATATGCAGGCTTAACTAACTATCTAAAGCTTGTTTAATTGAAAGTTTAACTTTTCCTTTATCAAATCCTAAAACTTTAACTTTAACTTCATCACCTTCTTTTACAACGTCACTTACTTTTTCCACTCTTTTCGCTGCAAGTTCAGAGATATGAACTAGACCATCTTGTTTTCCTAAGAAATTTACAAAAGCTCCAAATTCCATAATTTTAACAACTTTTCCTATATAAATTTTTCCAACTTCTGCTTTTGCAATAATACTTTTTACCATTTCTAAAGCTTTATTTCTTGAAGCTTCATCGGGTGCAGCAATAGTTACAATTCCATCATCGCTAATATCAACTTTAGCGCCCGATAATTCGACGATCTCTCTTATTGTTACTCCACCTTTTCCGATAATGGCTGCGATATCTTTTTTATCGACAGTTACTTTTTCCATTTTTGGGGTGTGTTTAGATAAATCTTTTCTTGAAGTTTTAAGCGCTTTATTCATCTCACCTAAAATATGAATTCTTCCATCTTTTGCTTGTGACAATGCTTTGTCCATAATTTCAAATGTAATTCCTGTAATCTTAATATCCATTTGTAGAGAAGTAATTCCATCCTCTGTTCCTGCAACTTTAAAATCCATATCTCCTAAATGATCTTCATCTCCTAAGATGTCAGATAGCACTGAGTAATCGGCTCCTTCTTTAATTAAACCCATTGCAATTCCTGCAACTGGCTTTTTAATTGGAACTCCAGCGTCCATTAACGCAAGGGATGCTCCACAAACAGTTGCCATAGATGATGAACCATTTGACTCTGTAATTTCTGAAACAATTCTAAATGTGTAAGGGAATTCTTCTTTTTTAGGTAAAATTGAATTAACAGCTCTCCACGCTAATTTACCATGGCCGATTTCACGTCTTCCTGTTCCAACTCTACCAACTTCTCCAACTGAAAATGGAGGAAAGTTATAGTGCAACATAAATCTAGATCTTTGTAATCCATCTAAGCTTTCAATTCTTTGTTCATCTTCTGAAGTTCCAAGTGTTGTAACAACAATTGCTTGTGTTTCACCCCTTGTAAATAAAGCTGAACCGTGAGTTCTAGGTAGCACACCTACTTCACACTTAATTGGCCTAATATCTGCAAGTCCTCTTCCATCAATTCTTTTCTTTTCTTTAAGAATTTTTGTTCTAACGATTTCTTTTTCAATATCTTTAAACTGAGATTCAACGTCCATTGTGCTAAATTCTTCTGAATCTGTATAAAGTGCTAATGATTTTTCTTTTGCTAAATTAATTAATCCGCTTCTTTTCTTTTTATCTGGCTCTGAAAACGCTGCCACTAAATCATTTTTAACATTTTTTAATAAATTATTTTTTACATCTTTCAGATCTTTTGTCTCTACAACCCATGTTTCTTTTTTACATTCTGCTGCAAATTCATTTATCATTTTGATCACTGGTCCAAATTGTTCATGACCAAATTTAACTGCATCTAACATTACTTTTTCAGTTAATCCTGAAGCCTCAGACTCCACCATCAAAACTGCATCTTTAGTTCCTGCAACCACTAACTCTAATTGAGAATCTTTTAATTGTTCTTTTGTTGGGTTTAAAACAAAACTGTTGTTAATGTAGCCAACTTTAGAAGCTGCAACTGGTCCCATAAAAGGAATTCCTGAAATAGCTAATGCTGCTGAAGCTGCAATTAAAGATAATATTTCTGGATCATTGTCTTTCTCGTATGAAAGAACTGTCGGTAGAACTTGAACTTCATTTCTAAAGCCTTCTGGAAATAAAGGTCTAATTGGTCTGTCAATTAATCGGGAAATTAAAGTTTCGCTCTCTGTTGGTCTTGCTTCTCTTTTGAAATATCCACCTGGAATTTTTCCTGAAGCGTAATATTTTTCTTGGTAATTTACTGTAAGTGGGAAAAAATCTATATCTGGTTTTGCTTTCTTTGCACCAACAACCGTTGCTAAAATAACTGTGTCACCTGATGTTAATATAACCGCGCCATCTGCTTGACGAGCAATTTTTCCTGACTCAATAGATAGTTTTTTACCACCCCAAACAATCTCTTTTCTTACTATTTTAAACATTAAAATTTATTTTCTGATATTCAGCTTTTCTAAGATCTTCTTATAATTGGTTGCGTTTGTTTTGCTGAGATAATCTAATAGTTTTTTTCTTCTATTCACCAATGTCGTTAATCCTGTGTAGGAATGCTTATCTTTTTTATTTTTTGCAAAATGTTCAGTTAAGTATCTAATTCGCTCAGTTAAGATAGCGATTTGCACTTCTGAAGAGCCAACGTCTTTAGCGTGCAGTTTTAAATCTTTGAAAACACTTTCTTTATTTAAAATTTTTTTTGTCATTTTTTAATTAAATACTCTCCTTGGATAAAAAAAACCGGACTTAAGGTATCCGAGAGCAAGTGGCTTTTCTAAAGCCGCTGTGTAAATATTGTCTAAACTAACCTTTCCAAATTCATTAACCAAACTAACTTTCATTCCATTCTTTATTAAATTAATTCTTTCATCATTTAATTTAATGCTAGGTATATGTATTAAAGCACTCTGAATATCAAGCACATATTTTAAAAAATTAGCAGTGCTTTCTTTTTCTATTAATTTTTCAAGGCTATTTGAGTTCTTAATTTTAAAATTTCCATATCTAGTTCTAACTAATTGTGTGACATGAGCAAATCCGCCAAAGGATTTTGCAATGTCTCTTGCTAGACTTCTAATATAAGTACCGGTTCCACATTTTATGTAAAAAAGACTTTTATTATTTTCATGCTTTAATAATCTAATATTTTTTATAAGAACTTTTCTCTCTTCCATATCAAATTCCAAATTATTTCTTGCAAGTTCATAAGATCTTTTGCCATTAATTTTTACAGCAGAAAATTTTGGTGGCATTTGCATCTGCCAGCCAATAAATTTTTTTAAAATGTTTTGAACTTCCTTTTTTTCTGGATAAATTTTGTTTTCATTTATAACTTTACCCTCTAAGTCCAAGGT